>NZ_CAMZOG010000014.1 GCF_947331445.1 Parendozoicomonas sp. Alg238-R29
GGGGTGGAGCAGTCTGGTAGCTCGTCGGGCTCATAACCCGAAGGTCGTCAGTTCAAATCTGGCCCCCGCTACCAATTTTAAGAAAAGCCCCTCGATGTAGGGGCTTTTTGCTATGATGCGAAAAGCCTGAAGTGGCTTTTCGATCTTATAGCGGGCCAGAATGACTGGTAAGTTAGTAATTTGATCGGAGATTGATCGGATTTCAGGTTATCCTGAATGGAATATCTGAGCATGTGTTGATAAATCGGCAGACTTGGCAGAGTTGGCAGAGTTGAGTGATGTTGATTTTACATGGGTACCACCGGCTGACGCAGGTCATCTGGAGGTGTCAGTCGAGGATGGGCTTTTTAGCCCATTTTTTATTGCTGTTACGTGAGGGGTGTCGTGTAGCAGTTTTTGTTGTGAGTGCGAGGGCGTGTTTAGTGGCAGGCAGGCTGGAAGTACTGAACGAGCTTGTTGAACCCATAGTGAAGTCGCTGGGATGCGTGCTCTGGGGTGTTGAGTTCGTTTCACAGGGCAGGCAAGCACAGTTGCGGGTGTTTATAGACAAAGAGAGTGGTGTAGGGCTGGAAGACTGCGAAGCTGTAAGTCGCCAGTTCAGTGCTGTTCTTGATGTCGAAGACCCAATAGCTGGTGAATATACTCTTGAAGTGTCGTCACCGGGGCTTGATCGTCCGCTGTTCACACTGGAGCAGTATGTAGATCTGACAGGTAATCAGGTCAATATGCGCTTGCGGGTTCCTTTCGAGGGGCGACGTAAGTACCGGGGAGTGATTCAGGGCGTGGAAAATGATGAGGTGGTTGTTGTTTGCGACGATCACGAATACCTTTTCCCCTTTGACTCCATCGAAAAAGCGAATGTGATACCGCAGTTCTGATGCCTGCCTGAGAGGAGATACCTCCAGGAGCGGGTCCGAAAGGGAAGAACCGGTTTAACGATACGCGAGGCAGAGCATGAGCAAAGAAATTCTGTTGGTCGTTGAATCCGTCTCCAACGAAAAGGGAGTACCGCCCGATGTAATATTCGAGGCGATTGAGACTGCCCTGGCGACGGCAACGAAAAAACGTTACGAAACTGAAGTGGATATCCGCGTCGCGATTGATCGGGCGACCGGTGATTATGACACGTTCCGCCGCTGGACCATCGTAGCGGACCAAGATTTTGAAATTCCAGGTGCACACTTCACCCTTGATGAGGGTAAAGAGAAAGATGAAAGCCTGGAGATTGGTGACGTTTGGGAAGAGCCGGTAGAGTCTATCGCTTTCGGACGTATCGCCGCCCAGACTGCAAAGCAGGTTATTGTTCAGAAAGTTCGCGAAGCAGAGCGTCGCCAGATGGTCGACTCTTACCGCGACAAGCTGGGAGACCTGGTGAACGGCACCATTAAAAAAGTGAACCGTGACACTCTGATTGTTGATCTGGGAAATAATGCGGAAGCTGTTCTGCGAAAAGATCAGACTATTCCCCGCGAAACTTTCCGCATGAGCACGCATGTGCGTGCGTTGCTGCACTCTGTTTCTGAAGAGAATCGCGGCCCGCAACTGATGATGAGCCGGACCTGTCCGGAAATGCTGATTGAGTTGTTCCGTCTGGAAGTGCCAGAGATTGCGGAAGAAGTTATTGAAATTAGAGCAGCTGCCCGGGATCCGGGTTCACGAGCCAAGATTGCAGTAAAAACCAATGATGGTCGTATCGATCCGGTTGGTGCCTGTGTTGGTATGCGTGGTTCTCGTGTGCAGGCTGTTTCAAACGAACTGGGTAATGAGCGTGTTGATATTGTTCTTTGGGACGACAACCCTGTTCAGTTTGTAATTAACGCGATGCAGCCTGCAGAAGTGGCATCCATCATTGTGGATGAAGAAAGCCACAGTATGGACCTGGCTGTTGCGGAAGATAATCTGGCCCAGGCTATTGGTCGAGGTGGACAAAATGTTCGCCTGGCGGGTGAGCTGACTGGCTGGAACCTGAATGTTATGACGGAAGACGACGCCGAAGCCAAGCAGCTTCAAGAATCTGATCGTCAGGCTCAGGTATTTGTCGAACATCTGGATGTTGATATTGATCTGGCCCGAACTCTGGTTGGTGAAGGTTTCACAACACTGGAAGAGGTTGCCTACGTTCCGGTCGAGGAAATGATTGGAATCGACGGTTTTGATGATGAAGTGGTCAACGAGCTACGCCAGCGTGCCAAGGATCGTCTGCTGACTCAGGCAATAGCCAAAGAAGAGCGACTGGAAGGTGCACAGCCTGCTGAAGATTTGCTGGGTCTGGAAGGATTGAGTGAAGAGCTGGCTTACGAGCTGGCTGCCAAGGGTGTGAAAACCTTGGAAGATCTGGCAGAGCAGGCTACTGACGAGCTGGAAGGTATTGAAGGCCTGGACTCTGAGCAAGCTGCAGAGTTGATTATGAAGGCGCGGAATATCTGCTGGTTCGGAGAAGAGAACTGAGCTGGCCACTGAGAGGAGAAGTTTTATGGCAGATGTAACGGTATCACAACTTGCCGAGGTGGTCGGAGCTCCGGTTGAGCGCTTGCTCAAGCAGATGAGTGATGCAGGCTTGCCCCACAAAAAGGGTGATCAGCCTGTATCTGATGCAGAAAAGTCAGCACTGCTGGCTCACTTGCGTCGTTCTAAAGGCGGTAGTAGCGATGCTCAGGTTTCTGTACCTGCAGATCCTGAGCCAAAGCAGGTTACCCTGAAGCGCAAGACCGTTAGTCAGATGAAAGTTGCTGGCGGCGGCAAGAACAAGATTGTAAACGTAGAGGTGCGCAAAAAGCGTACTTACGTGAAGGAAGACGCTAAGGCTGAGCTCGAGTCTGAAGCGAAGAAGCGTCGCGAAGGTGAGCGCGCCAAGAAAGACGACAACGCGTCTGTAGATCAGCGTCGTGACAAAGTGCGTCGCGATGAGGATGACGCTCGTCGTAAGGAAGGCTCCCGTCGTAAGCCCGATGACAATCGTGGCTCTCGCCCCGGCGGTCGCAGTGATGATAATCGCTCTGCGCCACGTTCCGATGACCGTCGTCAGGCTCCACGTCCTGGTGGTGCTCCTGGTGGTGCTCCTGGTGGTGCTCCTGGTGCAGTTGCGCCTCCGCCACCTCCAAGTGATGATGAGCGTCGTCGTCGTCGCGCTCCAGCCAAGAAAAAAGGTGGGGAGCCTGTCGATCGCAAGAGCGAGGATGGCCGTCGTCGTAAGGGGCGTGGTCGTGACGATCGCAACTCCCGTAACAAGCCGCTGTCCCGTAAGCCGTTCAAGTCTAAAGATCTAGAGCAACATGGCTTTACCAAGCCAACAGCCGCAGTGGTTCGTGAAGTTGCAGTTCCCGAAACTATCACTGTTGGTGAGCTTGCTAACAAGATGGCTGTTAAAGCTGCTGAAGTTATCAAGTACATGTTTAAGCTTGGCACCATGGTTACTATTAACCAGGTGATTGACCAGGACACTGCAGCCGTTGTGGTTGAGGAGATGGGTCACAAGGTTAAGCTGGTGAATGCAGATGCCCTGGAAGAGTCCCTGGAAGATGCGGTAGCTGCAGATACAGGCGAAGAGGTTTCCCGTGCGCCTGTTGTTACTGTTATGGGTCACGTTGACCACGGTAAGACCTCCCTGCTGGATTACATCCGCAAGGCTAAGGTTCAGTCTGGCGAAGCCGGTGGTATTACTCAGCACATTGGTGCTTACCATGTGACCACTGACCGCGGCATGATCACCTTCCTTGATACTCCTGGGCACGCGGCGTTTACCGCAATGCGTGCTCGTGGTGCCAAGGCGACCGATATCGTAATTCTGGTTGTTGCTGCGGATGACGGTGTAATGCCTCAGACCGAGGAAGCTGTTCAGCACGCGAAAGACGCTGGTGTACCTCTGGTTGTTGCAGTGAACAAGTGCGATAAGGAGTCTGCTGACCCCGATCGTGTTAAGAACGAACTGTCTGCCCGTGAAGTGATTCCGGAAGACTGGGGTGGTGACACCCAGTTCGTCAATGTTTCTGCCCACTCTGGCCAGGGTATCGACGAGCTGCTGGAATCTGTTCTGTTGCAAGCTGAACTGCTTGAACTGAAGGCTGTAGCTGAAGGTCCTGCTAAAGGCGTGGTTATTGAGTCACGTCTGGATAAAGGCCGTGGCCCTGTTGCCTCTGTACTGGTTCAGTCCGGTACCTTGAACAGAGGTGACAATGTTCTGGTTGGTCAGCAGTACGGTCGTATCCGTGCCATGTTGGACGAGAATGGTAAGCCAACTGATACAGCTGGCCCTTCCATTCCGGTTGAGATTCTTGGTCTGGACGGTACTCCTGACGCCGGTGATGAGATGTTGGCTGTACAGGATGAGCGTAAAGCTCGTGAAATTGCCATGTTCCGTCAGGGCAAATTCCGTGAGGTTAAGCTGGCTCGTCAGCAGGCTGCCAAGCTGGAGAATATGTTCAAGGACATGGGCTCCGACGAGAAACGTACTCTGAAGGTTGTACTGAAGACCGACGTGCGTGGTTCTCTGGAAGCGATCACTGCTGCTCTGCATGAGCAGGGTAACGATGAAGTTGATGTGAAGGTTATCTTCGGTGGTGTAGGTGGTATCACCGAAACCGATGCAAACCTTGCGCTGGCTTCCAATGCAATCCTGGTTGGCTTTAACGTACGTGCGGATGCTACATCTCGTCGTATCGTTGAAAGCGAAGGTCTGGGGCTGCGTTACTACAGCGTTATCTATGACATTATCGATGACGTGAAGCAGGCGCTGACCGGTATGCTGAAGGCTGAGTTCCGTGAGCAGATCGTGGGTACTGCGGAAGTGCGTGATGTGTTCCGTGCACCCAAGATTGGTGCGGTTGCTGGCTGTATGGTTATCGAAGGTATCATGTTCCGCAATGAGCGCATCCGCGTTCTGCGTGAAGATGTTGTTATCTATGAAGGTGAGCTCGAGTCTCTGCGTCGCTTCAAGGATGATGTGGGCGAAGTTCGCACCGGTTACGAATGTGGTATCGGTGTTAAGAACTACAATGACGTCAAAGTTGGCGACAAGATCGAGGTGTACAAGTCTGTTGAGGTTGAACGGACTCTGTAATCACCCCGTGTTCTTTTCATAGAACAGGAAGGCGTGCGGGATATGGCGGTTAAACGTCACCGCGCGCCTTTTTTTGTTGTGCCCTAAAGTGCAAGCTCTTCTAAAAGAGCCTTTCTAAAAGAATGAAGCTATGCCAAAAGAATTCAGTAGAACCCAGCGTGTAGGTGACCAGATTCAACGGGAACTGGCGACTATTCTTCAGCTGGACATGAAAGATCCTCGACTCGGTATGGTCACTGTGAGCGGGGTTGATGTGAGTCGGGATATGTCTTTTGCAACAGCTCACGTTACGTTTCTGGGTATTGAAGGCCCAGAGGCTATTAAAGAGGCCGTTGAGATATTGACCGAGGCAGCGGGTTTTCTCAGAACTGAGTTAGCTCACCGGATGCGGATGCGTTTTACTCCTCAGTTGCGCTTCCGCTACGACGAGAGTTTGGTTCGTGGTCGCCGTCTGTCCTCGCTTATTGATGAGGCTCGGACGGACGATGAAAGTGTTGGAAAGGATGACGAGGAGAGTCGTTAATGTCGCGACGCAGACGTTTTCGTGGCCGTTCGGTCAGCGGTATTGTGGTTGTTGATAAGCCCATAGGCGCCTCATCCAACGAAGTACTTCAGCAGGTTAAGAGACTTTATGGTGCAGCCAAGGCTGGTCATACAGGCAGTCTTGATCCTTTAGCGACAGGTGTTCTTCCCGTATGTTTGGGGGAGGCGACAAAGTTGTCTCAATACTTGCTGGACTCCGACAAAAGTTACCGGACAACTGCCAAACTTGGTATTCAAACGAATACCGGTGATGCAGAAGGTGAGGTTGTTTCCGAGCGCCCTGTTGCTGTAACCGAGTCTGATCTTGAGCCAGTTCTCGCCAAGTTTAGAGGGCCCATTGAGCAGGTTCCTTCCATGTTCTCGGCTATCAAGCACAATGGTAAGCCGTTATACCAATATGCTCGCGAAGGTATTGAGATCGAGCGGAAATCCCGTAAAGTCAACATCTATCGACTGACTCTTCTCGAATTTCGAGGTGATGAGATGGTTTTGGAGGTTGATTGCAGCAAAGGTACCTATATTCGCAGCTTGGTTGAGGATATCGGTGAAATGCTTGGTTGCGGAGCTCATGTGGCAGAACTTCGACGCTTGAAGGCTGGCCCTTACGAGGAAGTCCAGTCTCATACAATTGAGTCGTTGGAAGATGTTCGTGAGGGTGGAGGGCATGCGGCGCTGGACAATTTGCTTCTGGAGCAGGACTCTGCTGTCAGTCATTGGCCAGCGGTTATGTTAGGTGAATCCAGTAGTTTCTATCTGATGCAGGGTCAGCCTGTGCAGGTGTCTCGTGCCCCTACATCTGGCTTTGTTCGTATCTATCGTCAGGTAGAGGGTGCCCCCAATATCTTTCTGGGTATTGGCGAAATACAGGATGATGGTTTGGTTGCGCCACGTCGCTTAGTGGCTAACCGCGATAACTGATCGCAATTCCGGGGTGAATAATCCGGAATATGGGTTTAGAATACCGCTTTTGCCGTGAGAGATATTCTCTCAGGTTAGTCAGGATGGCTGTTAATATGCGCGGCTATTCCCCAGTTTCATGCATATTATTGATTGGAGTTACAAAATGTCTCTGAGTGTAGAGCAAAAAGCTGAAATCGTTGCTAAGTACGGCCGTGGCGAAAACGACACAGGTTCCCCTGAAATTCAGGTGGCTCTGTTGACTGCCAACATCGAAGGCCTGCAGGCTCACTTCAAGGCTCACATCCACGATCACCACTCTCGTCGTGGTCTGATCCGTATGGTAAACCAGCGTCGTAGCCAGCTGGATTACCTGAAGAAGAAAGACGTTGAGCGCTACCGCGCTATCATCAAGAGTCTGGGTCTGCGTCGCTAAGACTCTTGTTTTCGTTTCGCTTTCTTGGCTTTAGTCTGGTGGGTGAGGCGATCAATGCCGAAGGTTGAGAGGCTTTCGGTTTGTTTGTATTGCGACTCTTGAGAGTGGTTAATATAAACGGTTGACACCGCTTCCGGAGATCCTTTTGGATTCATGGCAGCGGTGTTTTGTTATAACAGATTTGTGCTGCTCATGCTGTTTGTTGAGTTAATAGCAGGGCTGGTAGTTAAGAGCCGCGACGGAAAGCATGCTCTCTGTCCGGTGCGAAGGGAATGATGGTCATGGGGGCTGTTTTCTCTTATTTGACTGACTGATCACGGGCTTAGAAATCCGGGTGCAATCCAGAGAGTGGAAATGAAAACCTGCTTTGTGGATTGCATCCCAATCAATGCGGATGTTTTTGTAGTTAAGATATCCGTTATGAAAGTTGCGTAGTCGGTCAGGTACGATGAAATATTGAAAGGAAATAAATCGTGAATCCTGTAACAAAGACTTTTGAAATCGGTGGCCAGCAGGTTACTTTGGAAACTGGTCGTATTGCTCGTCAAGCAGACGGCGCAGTACTGGCGACTATGGGTGATCTGGTCGTTCTGGCCACTGTTGTTGGTGCTCACTCTGCCCGTGAAGGCCAGGACTTCTTCCCCCTGTCCGTACATTATCAGGAAAAAACCTATGCAGCCGGTAAAATCCCCGGTGGTTTCCTGAAGCGTGAAGGTCGTCCAAGTGAAAAGGAAACACTGACCTCTCGTTTGATTGACCGTCCTATTCGTCCTCTGTTTCCTAAGGGTTACATGAATGAAGTTCAGGTCATTATCACAGTCGTATCGACTGACAAAAAGAATGACCCTGACATGCTGGGCATGTTGGCTACATCTGCAGCTCTGGCTGTTTCTGGTATTCCTTTTGCTGGCCCGATTGGCGCAGCGCGAGTCGGCTTCAATGAAGAGAAGGGCGGCTACATGCTGAACCCGACTTTTGAAGAGCTGAAAGAATCTGAGTTGGACATGGTTGTGGCCGGTACTGAAAGTGCCGTGCTGATGGTTGAATCCGAAGCTCAAGAGCTGACTGAAGACGAAATGCTGGGTGCGGTATTGTTTGCCCATGATGGCTATCAGTCTGCTATTGCTGCTATCAAAGAGTTTGCTGCTTCTGCTGGTAAGCCTGTGCGTGAATGGGCTGCTGAAGAAGTGAATGCTGAGCTGCTGGGCAACCTGCAGATGGCTTTTGGTGGGAAAATTGCTGAAGCCTACAAGGCGCACGACAAAATTGCCCGGAACAATGCTCTGGGTGAGTTGCGTAACGAAGCGGTTGAGTTGCTGGCAAAAGAAGATGGTCCGTCTGCCAAGGAAGTTTCTGGTCTGTTCGGCAAGCTGGAAAAGTCCCACGTTCGTGAATCCATTATTAATGGTAATCCACGTATTGATGGTCGTGACACCAAGACTGTTCGTCCTTTACATATCGAAGTTGGCGTGCTGCCAAAGACTCACGGTTCTGCTCTGTTTACTCGTGGTGAAACACAGGCGCTGGTTACCACGACTCTGGGTACCACTCGTGACGCACAGTTGATTGATGCTCTGGAAGGTGAAAGTCGTGATGCATTCATGCTGCACTATAACTTCCCTCCATACTCAGTAGGTGAGTGTGGTCGTATGGGTGGTGTTGGTCGGCGTGAGATTGGTCATGGTCGTCTGGCGCGTCGTAGTATTTCTGCCCTGCTGCCGAATGAAGAAGAGTTCCCATACACGCTGCGCGTTGTATCTGAGATTACTGAATCCAACGGCTCTAGCTCCATGGCCTCCGTTTGTGGCACCAGTCTTGCCCTGATGGATGCGGGCGTGCCTCTGAAGGCTCCTGTAGCTGGTATTGCTATGGGGCTGATCAAGGAGGGCGAGAAGTTTGCTGTGCTGACCGATATCCTGGGTGACGAAGATCATCTTGGTGATATGGACTTTAAGGTTGCCGGTACTTCTGAGGGTGTGACTGCGCTGCAGATGGACATCAAGATTCAGGGTATCACCGAAGAGATTATGGAGATTGCTCTTGAGCAGGCCATGGCTGCACGGATGACCATTCTTGAGCAAATGAATCGTGTCATTGCGACTCCTCGTTCCGAATTGAATGAGAATGCGCCAATGACCATGACTCTGAAGATTCATCCAGACAAGATTCGTGATGTTATTGGTAAGGGTGGTTCCACTATTCGCGGATTGTGTGAAGAGACTGGCTGCTCCATCGATATTAACGACGATGGTGTGGTGAAGATCTACGGCGAAAATAAAGATGTTTGTCAGGTTGCCTACGATAAGGTTCACGGTATTACTGCTGAAGCTGAAGTTGGAAAAATCTATGAAGGTACTGTTGCACGTATCGTTGAATTTGGTGCGTTTGTAAATATTCTTCCTGGTCGTGATGGTCTGGTTCATATCTCTCAGATTGCTGAAGAGCGTGTGAATGATGTGAATGACTACCTGAAAGAAGGTCAGCAGGTGAAGGTTGTGGTTATGGATGTTGATAACCGTGGTCGCATCAAGCTAAGCATTAAAGAGCTCGCTAACATGCAGAATCAAGACTAACTGATCTGCTGTTAGTACCTTTTATATGTAGTGATTGATAAAAACCCACAAAGGCGACCATAAGTCGCCTTTGTTGTTTCTGGCTATTGTGGCTGGGTGTTTGCTTCTAAAGTTTGAATAACTTGGGGCAATAAAAAAGACGCTTTAAGCGTCTTTTTTGTTGGGAGTAGACTTATGGATTATTGCTCATCCAGGAAACTACGCAGGTGATCGGAGCGGGTTGGATGGCGTAGCTTTCGCAGGGCCTTTGCTTCAATCTGACGGATACGCTCACGGGTAACATCGAACTGTTTACCAACCTCTTCAAGGGTGTGGTCAGTGTTCATGTCGATACCAAAGCGCATGCGAAGAACCTTGGCTTCCCGTGCGGTCAGGCCGCCCAGTACGCTGCGGGTTGCTTCGCGCAGGCCTTCTGATGTCGCAGAGTCCACTGGAGAGTGGATGGTAGTGTCTTCAATAAAGTCTCCCAAGTGGGAATCTTCATCATCACCAATCGGAGTCTCCATAGAAATGGGCTCTTTGGCGATTTTCAGCACCTTACGAATCTTGTCTTCCGGCATTTCCATGCGCTCAGCCAGTTCTTCAGGGGTGGGTTCGCGTCCCATTTCCTGTAGCATTTGGCGAGAGATTCGGTTCAGCTTGTTGATCGTTTCGATCATGTGAACCGGAATACGGATTGTTCTGGCCTGGTCTGCAATGGATCGGGTAATAGCCTGACGAATCCACCATGTCGCATAAGTGGAGAACTTGTAGCCGCGGCGATACTCGAACTTATCCACGGCTTTCATCAGGCCGATGTTGCCTTCCTGGATCAGGTCGAGGAATTGCAGGCCGCGGTTGGTATACTTCTTGGCAATGGAGATAACGAGACGCAGGTTTGCTTCAACCATCTCCTTCTTGGCGCGACGTGCACGTGCTTCACCGATAGACATATGACGGTTAATGTCTTTGATGTCTACCAGAGGCAGGCCAATATCGTTCTCTACAGCCTTCAGTTTTCGCTGGGCTCGCAGGATTTCGACACGTTGTACCTTCAGACCCGTAGCTTGGTCGGGGAAGTCAGTGCACAGTTGATCTAGCCACTCAAGGTTGCTTTCATTGCCAGGGAAGCGGCTCAGGAAAGATTTTCTAGGAAGCTTGGCTCGGCGGATGCAGAGCTGCATGACAGTCTTTTCGCTGGTACGAATCTGGTCAAGAGCGTTGCGTACCCGGAAAATCATCAGATCGGTAACACGGGGTATCAGCTTGATTGCAACAAACAGTTCGGCGGCGGCTGAGAGAGCAGCTTTAGCTTCAGGGCTTTTGCGACCATGAGTTTCTATGGCTGCGGTGGCAGCTTCATGGGCTTCAAAAAGCTCGCCGAAGCGAATTCTGGCTTCTTCAGGATCCGGGCCGGTATTTTCTTCCTCTTCGTCATCGTCGTCCTCTTCAAGGGCGTCGTCTGGGATGGCGTCAGTGGCTGTCGGCGCGACTGGGTCGGGCTCTGGATCAATGTAGCCGGTGAAGAGGTCGCTCAGGCGGCCTTCTTCCTCAACGATTCTGTAATAATCGTTAAGGATAAGTTGAATAGTGCCCGGGAAGTGAGCAAGAGCGGTAAAGACCTCTTTTTGACCTTCTTCAATGCGCTTGGCGATTTTAATTTCGCCTTCACGGGTCAGTAGCTCTACGGTGCCCATTTCACGCATATACATGCGGACAGGATCAGTGGTGCGGCCAGCTTCCTGTTCTACAGCGGCAAGTGCGGCAGCAGCTTCTTCGGCGGCATCTTCGTCGGTAGAGTTTTCGTCGTCACCGATAAGGAGTGCATCGCTGTCGGGAGCGGTTTCGAAGACCTGAATGCCCATGTCATTGATCATGCGGATGATGTCTTCGACCTGTTCTGGATCGGAAATATCATCAGGCAGGTGATCGTTGACCTCCGCATAGGTCAGGTAACCCTGCTCCTTACCGCGGCTGATGAGTTCTTTCAGTCGGGATTGTTGTTGAGAATTTGCGGACATATCAACCCTTTAACAGCGAGACTCATTCGAAACGAAATGCTCTCGGCGCTTTGACAGTAAGCGGTCAATTATAGCGTACAGAACCTGCCATATGCTATATGCCGAGTGTGCAGTTCGGCAGATAAACCAGAAAAGAATTGCATTGGCTTCCCTATGCCAGTGCTGCCTTGCGAAATAAGGCTGTTTGAGTGGTGCTGAAACGAGCGGCGCCACTGGGACTGATTTTGTTTATTGGGGTTGGATGTTTGCTTTTCAAGCCCCGGATTGGAAATTCTATCAGTGTTTGGTTTTATTTTCCTCTGTATTTTTCTTTTCTTGTTGACTTGCCTGCTTTCTTACCAACCATCCTTTCTTACTTTGGCTGGCTGCAAGCTTTAAGCGTTCGCGGTCGCTTAAGCTTGTAGTTTGAACGTCACTTGTCAAATTTTCCAGACACTGCTCAAGAATATGTTCAGCATTGGCAACAGGCATATCAGTTGCCATAAGTTGGATAAGTCTTTCGCCCAGCCTTGTTCCATACCAGCTGCCAAGTACACCATAGGCGCTCTCTGTTTTGTTTCGGTGAAGGGATTCGGTTAATGCCGCTAGAAACCGGATATCTTCATTTTCATCATTGCTGTTTAGTAGTTCAGGTTTGATCTGTGTTGCCAGGTCAGGCCTATCCAAAAGAAGTCTGAGGGCACGCTGGGCTGGCTTTAATAAAATAGTAGGAACAGTGCTTGGTGGTTTGTTGTTTTTAAAACCTTTCTGGTATTTGCCGCGACCTTTCTTTTTGAAGGTCTGTTGCTGGCTATCCTGGCCGTATTGCTCTTGATAGTCGCCGTAGTAGGGTTCGGTACTTGCCGGATGGTAAGTTGCTTGATAGTGGTCAGGGGTGGTCTGTGCATAAGTTGCCACTGGTGCTGGAGCATAGGCACTACTGGTTTGCTGGCTTGACTGCACAATGGACGACACTGCATCTGTTCCAAGATCGCTCAGTTCCCCGAGTTTTTTCAGCATCAGACTTTTGAAAGAGCCTTCTGGCAGCTTATGAATAAAAGGCGTGACCTTGTGAACAAGTCGGGCCTTTCCATCCAGTGTTGTGGTATCTATTTCCTGTTCAAAGTGGCGAAAAAAATAATCGTCGAAAGGAAGTGCTTGTTGTTTGTCGTTCAGTCGAGCTCGGAATGCATCAGGCCCTTCTGTCCGAACAATAGAATCCGGGTCTTCTCCCTGAGGTAAAAACAGGAAGCGTATTTGCTTGCCGTCATCCATAACAGGAATGGCATTTTCCAGAGCCCGCCATGCAGCCTGTCTGCCGGCGTTGTCGCCATCAAAACAGAAGGTTACCTGGCTGGTGTGTTTGAACAGGTAAGCCAGATGGTCAGAGCTTGTTGCGGTGCCAAGAGTTGCTACCGCATTAGTTATTCCCTGTTGGGCAAGGGCGATAACATCCATGTATCCTTCAACAACCAAAATCCGGGTTAGGTCACGGTTTGCCTGTCGTGCTTCATAAAGTCCGTAAAGCTCTTTGCCTTTATGGAAGACGGGTGTTTCCGGTGAGTTCAAGTATTTTGGTTTGTCGTCCCCTAGAACTCGTCCACCAAAGGCAATCACTCTTCCGCGCTGATCACGAATAGGGAAAATGATACGGCTGCGGAAGCGGTCATAGGTGGATTTTCGCTCTTCATTTTCAATGACAAGTCCTGCGTCTTGAAGGAGGCGAAGTCGCTCTGGTGTGTTGCCCTGTTCTTTTATCAGGTTGTCCCATCCGGGCGGTGCATAGCCCAAATGGAATTTGGCAATAGTTGTTTGATCCAGCCCTCGGCGCTGAAGGTAGCTTGCTGCTTCATCGGATTGATTGTGGTTTTTCAGCTGGGTTGTATACCACTCTGCAGCTTTAGTGAGCTGCTTATAGAGTGCGTCGTACTTTTCCCGTCTCTGTATTGAGCCACTTTCCCGTGGAACCTGCATCCCGGCTCTTCGAGCCAGTATCTCAATGGCTTCTGGAAAATCCACATGGTCGAAATCCATCACAAAGCCCATGGCGTTGCCGCTGGCTCCGCAGCCAAAGCAGTAGTAAAACTGTTTTTCCTGGTTTGCGGAAAAAGATGGAGACTTTTCCTTATGGAATGGGCACAGAGCCTGATGGTTGCGACCAGATTTCTTCAGAGTGATACGCTCACTGATGACATCGACAATGTCGGTTCGTGCCAGAAGGTCATCAATAAAGTTCTGTGGAATTAATCCGGCCATAAACTGGAATAGATGCTCGAATTGAGAATGTAGTATTACTGCCCCAAGGTATCACGGATGTGATAGATGAGGGAAAACACGATAAGGAGGTATAAAAGATTATCTTTCAGACGAAAGAGGGGGAGCCTGAGAGTTTGGCAACCCCTGCAAAATGAAGAGTGTTACTGACATCCTGCCAGTTTCACTACTATCCCTCTGCAAGGGTTTGTTGGTCTAATCTGCCGAGGTGTTTTCAAACATCCTGCCCGAAAACATAATTTGGCGGGTTAAACCGGCGCTGAATTAATACAGGCGCTCGCGACGACGTTGCTCGCGCTGTAGTTTCTTCAGATGGCGCTTGACTGCTGCAGCTGCCTGACGCTTGCGAACTGTAGTTGGCTTCTCGTAATGCTCACGACGGCGAACTTCAGAGAGAACACCAGCTTTCTCACAGCTGCGCTTAAAGCGACGCAGGGCAATATCAAAGGGTTCGTTTTCTTTAACTTTGACAGCAGGCATGCGGGCCTCACCTTCCTTATATATCAGTAGTTTAAAAGTAGTCGATGATCGACTCGCAAAGTACCCGACAGGATAGAAGGGCATCCGCAAAGGCGCGAATTTTAGAGGTCGCGGAGGGGCGGGTCAATAGCCATCTGTCAAGTGGTTCTGACATCGCTGCTAGCGAGTTGCGCACCGAAGGCTAATCTGGCGAGTAAATAACGCTCTTTATTAAGCAGGGGAGCCCGTATATCAGGTACTTTCTTTGGTTGGAATAGAGTTTTGTGTACTCCTCGTGCCCACCGCTATATTATTTCCCGCCCATCTGACACCAGAGATAGTTCCACCCCATGAAGGTTCTCGGCATAGAAACATCCTGCGATGAGACCGGCATTGCCCTCTACGATAGCGAACAGGGCCTGCTGGCTGACGCCCTCTACAGCCAGATAGATATGCACAATGATTACGGTGGTGTGGTGCCGGAGCTGGCCTCGCGGGATCACGTACGAAGGGTTCTACCGCTAGTTGAGCAGGTAATGGCGGAGGCTGGCTGCTCCCGTGAAGATGTTGATGCCATTGCTTATACCCGTGGCCCGGGGCTGATTGGCGCTCTTATGGTCGGATCTTCTATCGCCAAATCTATTGCCTGGGCCTGGGGCATTCCCGTCATGGGCGTTCACCATATGGAAGGTCATCTGCTGGCTCCCATGCTGGAAGATACTCCCCCTTCTTTTCCTTTCGTAGCGCTATTGGTTTCCGGCGGTCATACTCAGCTCGTGGAAGTGGATGGAATTGGTGGGTACAAGCTATTAGGGGAATCTGTTGATGATGCTGCCGGTGAAGCTTTCGACAAAGCCGCTATGATGCTGGGTGAAGATTACCCTGGTGGCCCTCGCATAGCGGCTCTTGCTGAAAAAGGTGTAAGCGGGCGCTTCAAATTTCCACGCCCTATGACCGATCGTCCCGGATTAGATTTCAGTTTCAGTGGTTTGAAAACATTTACTTTGAATACTGTTACCAAAAACGGTGGGGATCAGTGTGATGATCAAACTCGGGCAGATATTGCTCGAGCCTTTGAAGAAGCTGTTGTAGAAACTCTTGCTATAAAGTGTCGGCGAGCTCTTCGTCAGACCGGTATGAAACAGCTGGTTATTGCCGGCGGCGTAAGTGCCAATAAGCGTTTACGTGAACGATTGGATACCATGGTTTCCGGTGAAGGGGCTTCGTTATACTATGCTCGTCCCGCATTTTGTACAGATAATGGTGCCATGATCGCCTATGCCGGATGCCAGAGGCTGGTGGCTGGTCAGGTTGATATGCCAGGTATTCGTCCGCTGCCACGCTGGGCACTGTCTGAGTTACCCGTACTGTCTGAGTTACCCGTACTGTCTGAGTTACCCGTACTGTCTGAACAGGGTACTGTTTAATCTGTCTCGATAGAGGTTTTTATGGATAAGGTTCTTATCAATGATCTGTATGTAGAAACGGTTATTGGTTTTTATCACTGGGAGCATGAAGAACCACAGCCCTTGATTATTGATTTGGAATTGGGAACGGACTTTACCGATGCCTTTACCAGTGATGATCTCGGCGATGCTCTCAATTATGCCGAGATTCGTAAGCAGATCAAAATGTTGTGTCAGGAGAGTCGTTACCACCTTCTGGAGCGGTTGGCGGGTGCGGTTGTAACTCATGTTTTTCAAAGCTTTCCGGTGACCGATGTGCGCCTGAAAATTCGAAAACCCCATGCTTTGCGTGACGCTGTTGCAGGTATTGACACTTATCGAACCCGAGAGCAAATGGGGATAGCCTTGCCGCAATAGGTTTCACAAATGGCTGTTCAGGATATGGATGTCTGCGTCACCGAAAAAATAACGGCTACCAAGTACAGGTATATGCTTGGGCTTGGTAGTAATGAGTATGCTGAAGTGCGGTTGCCTGCGATAGTTGATGCGCTTCTTCGTGAGTGCGGGGCTCTCCATCTGAGCCCTGTGTGCAGAACGGCTCCTTCCCATGGCAAAGGGCCGGATTATCTGAATGCGATAGTTAGCCTTGAAAGTGTTCTACCTCCCACCAACTTTCGTACTCTTTGTAAATCTATTGAAGCCAGTCTTGGTCGTGTAAGGCCTTCTGATAGCTGTGCTGCAGATATCGACATTCTGGCAGTTTGGAATCAGCCAGAAAAAACTTGTGCGGTGGCGTTTATTGATGAAGCTTACCTGCAACCAATGGCTGATGCAGTTCTTGAAAGCCTTGAATTGTATGATGGCGAATCACCCAAGACTTTCAAAGGATTTGTTTGTGTTCCCGTGATCTTGGCAGATCAGCGTGTTGTCGGGATTCAAACTACAAAGTTGTCGAGTTTCTAGTGATTTTCTATAGCTTCCAAGCGTGCTTGTTGAATAGCTGCGGCCAGTTCCCTTCCTTTTAAACCTGCTTTAACCAACTCCTGAATATTGACTGCCTTGCAGGTTTTCAGGTTCTCTTCAAGTTCCGCTGAAAGGTTTTGGTTGCCATTGCCTATTTCACTGAATATTTGGCACGTAGCCAGAATTTGCTGAAAACGCTCCGGACGACGAAAGCCGTCTGTTTGCTGAAGAAGGTAGAGTTGAGTTTGAGCATCCAGCTGTTGCTCGGTGAACCACTGGGGCAGTATTTTGGATACGATCTCAGCAATTTCTCGATACTGAGAAGGAATCTTCATGCGTTTGCAAAGGTTTTGCACGTTTTTAAGGTTAGCTTCTTCAACTGTACAGATAGCACAGGCAAAACGAACAGTTGCAGAGAAATTTTTTCTGGCAGCCTGTGTAAGGACTTTAGCCGACAGGGTTTCACTATTTTTGAACTGGTTGGCTAACTCTGGCATAACAACACTTAAAGCATTGCACCGGTGAAGTTCCTGGAAGTAAATGGCAGGCGTGTTTCCTTCTATCGCCCGAATTGTTTCCTGCCACACTCGTTCTGCAACCAGCCAGCTTACTTCCCCTTCAGCAACCATCTCTTTCATTAATTCTATGGTTTCTTCTGCAACGGAAAAATTCAGATCATGAAAGCGTGCCGAGAAGCGGGCAACTCGCAGAATGCGTAGAGGGTCTTCCCGAAAGGCTGGAGAAACATGGCGAAGTGTTCGTTGCTTCAGATCCTTCTGCCCGTCAAAAGGATCAATCAGGCTATTGTGCTGATCTTTGGCAATAGCGTTGATGGTCAGATCTCTACGGAGCAGATCTTCTTCAAGAGTGATTTCAGGCGATGTGTGGAAAACAAAACCTGCGTAGCCATGGCCTGACTTCCTTTCTGTTCGAGCCAGAGCGTATTCTTCCTGGGTTTTTGGATGAAGAAATACCGGGAAATCCTGGCCCACGGGGCGAAATCCCGCTTGTAGCATATCTTCCGGCGTTGCACCGGTGACTACCCAGTCTCTGTCTTTAACGGGCAATCCAAGAAGTTCATCACGTACAGCACCGCCTACCAGGTAGGTTTTCATTCATAACTCTCGAAAAGGTTTAATGCTTTCATCTTATCATGGGTAAAAGTGTTGCCCGCAGAATAGCGGGCAAGATTGAGAGGATAAAATCAGTCGAGGGTGACCCGGTTAACTTCTTCCAGGCTGGTAACGCCTTGCAGGGCTTTCAGCAGGCCAGACTGGCGAAGGTTTTTAAAGCCTTCTTTCTGTGCCTGGTCGGAAATCTGGATGGAGTTGCCTTCTTCCATGATAATGCGCTGCATCCCTGGGCTGATCTGCACCACTTCGTAGATACCCACCCGGCCTTTATAACCTTTATTGCACTTGTCGCAGCCGCGACTTTCAGGGCCATATATAACCGCTGTGGATGCTTGCTCTTCGGTAAAGCCCTGTTCAAGTAGAGCTTCCGTTGGAATAGTCAGCTTTTTCTTACAGTTATTGCAGAGCCGCCGAGCCAGACGCTGGGCGATAATCAGGTTAATGGATGTTGCCAGGTTAAAGGAGGCAACACCCATATTCATCATACGAGTCAGGGTTTCCGCAGCACTGTTGGTGTGCAGGGTCGACATAACCATGTGACCAGTCTGGGCCGCTTTGATCGCAATGTTGGCCGTTTCCAAATCCCGGATCTCACCCACCATGATGATATCTGGATCCTGACGGAGGAAGGCTCGCAGTGCCTGTGAGAAGTCCATACCCTGCTTGGGGTTTACGTTAACCTGATTGATCCCTTCCAGGTTGATTTCCACGGGGTCTTCAGCTGTGGAAATATTCCGTTCAATAGTGTTGAGAATGTTCAGGCCGGTATAAAGGGATACTGTTTTACCGGAACCGGTAGGGCCAGTCACCAGAATCATGCCCTGCGGCTGCTCAAGGGCAGCCATGTACATCTGCTTTTGATCATCCTCATAACCCAGGGCGTCGATACCCATTTTGGCGCTGGATGGATCAAGAATACGCAGTACGATCTTTTCACCCCAGAGCGTAGGCAGGGTATTCACACGGAAATCGATAGCTTTTGTTTTGGAAAGCTTCATCTTGATCCGGCCATCCTGGGGTTTTCTCCGTTCGGAGATATCCATAGATGACATGATCTTGAGACGTGAAGATATTTTGGGTGACAGCCCTATAGGTGGCTGGGCCGCTACTTGCATAACGCCATCTACCCGGAAGCGGATGCGGTAAGTCTTCTCGTAAGGCTCAAAGTGTAAATCCGAAGCTCCTAGCTTGATGGCAGAGAGCAGCATCTTATTCACGAACTTAACGACCGGAGCATCTTCCATATCTCCAGCGCGAGGGTCTTCGTCAATATCGTCATCGACGGACTCTACATCCAGGCCTTCGAGCTCTTCATCATCAAGATCACCCAGATCGTTGCCGGATGTATCCAGAAGCTTTTCTATGGCAGCGGTTAGCTTGCCTTCTTCAACCAGAATGCTTTCAACATTCAGGCCGCTGTTGAAGCGAATTTCATCAATGGACTTTTCATTGGTAGGGTCAGAAACTCCCACAAATAGACGGTTGCCACGCTTGAAAAGTGGGAAGCAGCGATGCTGGCGAACCAGTTTCTCGCTGATGGCCGTGGTGGGTACCATCTCAAAGTCGAGGGTGTCTATATCAAATAGAGGTATGCCGAACAGCTCGGAGTTGATTTTGGCAATGTCATAGCTGCCCACCAACCCTTTCTGAACGATGTAGGAAATAAAAGGTTCTTTCTCTTTTTTCGCGGCCTTGACCGCACCCTCAGCTGCTTGCTGATCAAGAAGACCATCAGCGACTAGCTTACGGGCAAGTCCGGGAAGAGGAGTATCTGCCATAGCTCATTTTTATTAGATGAATCTGTTAATAAAGATGATACATACACCCGCTGGTTATAGCTATGTCCTGAAGTGAGGTTTACTCAATCAGGATGCTCTGGGAAACCAGCTTCGGCAGTAAAGCCCCTTCAACCCGCATATTCTGCATGGTGATGCCATTTTCATAGTCGGTTTGATAATACAGCTCGATGGGTAGTGAGCCACTGGATAAGAAGTGCTTTATATCCACGGTCCAGTTAACCAGAGTGTGGGTTTCATAGTCCCCCAGCTGATCAGCCGCCAGCTCTCGGTAATAGTCAGCGCCTGATCCGGAACGTATGACAGCTATGTGAGGTGTTTTCAGGGCAAACAGGGCGTTATTGCTGTTCTCTATATGTTGTAAAGCTGATATAGCCATTTCTTCGTGAGTGTCTTTGATCTTTCCAAGGCCGAAGAGTGTCAGCAATACAGCAATCAACCCATAACTACACATACGGGCAGCTATTTTCGCCAGTTGATCTTTAATTATCAGCATAGGAAACACTTTTATTGAAAGTTTAAGTGCTTCTCGGCAGTGCTTCTGATAGCTGAAATAACTGCTGGGAATCTTAACGTTTCTTGCTATCTCATTTTAATAGGTTGCCCCTCTGAATAGCTTCCTAAAGTAAAACGGAGCCAAGACGAAAGATGTTTTAGATATTAAGAAGTTTGTTGGTGTAGCGACAGCTGAATCCAATTAACTAATTAATGCTGAGTGAGAAAAAAAAGTGTATTCAAGGAGAGTACTATGAAAGGAAGCATCCAAAAGGGTTTCACCCTTATCGAACTGATGATCGTTGTAGCTATCATCGGTATTCTGGCCGCTGTCGCTATTCCTGCTTATCAGGACTACACCAAGCGTGCTCACGTAACTGAAGGTATTAACCTGGCTGCAGGCGCTAAAGCGGCTGTAACTGAGTACTACGCTTCTCAGGCTGCATGGCCGACTGATAATGCTACTGCTGGCCTGCCTGCTACTATCTCTGGTAACGCTGTTACTACAGTAGAAGTTGGTGCTGCTGGTATCATCACTGTAACTTACGACAGTAAGGTTGATGCTACTGACAACACCTTGGTGTTCACTCCTTCTGACAGCAACGGTGGTATTCAGTGGACTTGTACTGCTGGTACTCTGAACGATAAGTTCAGACCTGCTAACTGCCGTTAATGATTACTTTGTAATCTGACGCGAAACGGGAGTATTAAGCTCCCGTTTTTTATTCCCTGAATTTTATTTATTTTTTAATAAATACTCGCCTGTTGCTTTTATTTCCCTGCTGTTCAAATAAGCTTTGATTGTTTGTGCTTCCTGCTCTGATGCTTTTAACCACGCTTGAAGATCATTGATTGATGCCTTTTGAATGGTGCTCCAGTTCTTTCCATGTTTTGCCAGCCACTCGGATTTTTTTCTTCCAACTTCTGGTATGCCTAAAGCTCTTAGAGCCTGATCAAGGGAGAGAGTGTGATTGTGCAGTGAGCGGTAAGCTTCTTGTTCTATTGTGCTGGGAGTTAATTTAAAAATATCAGATAACCGCTGAAGTTTTTCCTCGCTGATTAACTGTTCAATGAATTGCTGATCAAACTGCGGTATAGAAAGTCCATTACGACCGGTCAACCATTTAACTCTGGCGATAAACTGTTCTTTGCAGGAGGCCGACACTTCGAGGCAGCTTAGTCCGTTATAGGGTGAAAAGTCCGGCAGAGCTACCGGTTGTCTGTTGGTAGGGCGGAGAATTGTGTGACCGAGCACCGGTGTCGCTGCACCTTTCAGATAAATCTCTACGCTATCGGATACTGCGATATCCCGTTTTGCAAAATAAGTCAGTGGACCGGCATTTACATTGGAAATAGTGATTCCCTGTAATTTGATGGGAGCAATATCCAGAATAATTGTGACTTGACCGGTTCGCCCAACTGACCAGTTAATGCCTTGTATCTGGCTAACAGCACGTTGTGGGGGGAACTTCCACGCTAGTGCCCAGTAAGGTGTTCCATCCAGATGGCCAAGGCGTTCCTGAACGGCAAGGTTATTCATTTTCAGGACAATGCCATCCATGGGGAAAGTAACCTTTGAACTCGTCTTCCCATAAAAGGCTCTTAGTTTTAAAACACTATCAATATCTGTGACTTTATGGCTGAACTGTTCAGTTTTCATAAACCCCCACTCCTCAAATTGGTGGGTATTTTTCAGAAGAGAGCCTTGAGTGCTGTTTTTCCACTGCCATGGGAAAAACTTCAGTTGAGCAAGCTCTTCTGCTGGTGGTTCTGAACGATTAATAAGCCCGGCAACGTAGTGTCTTGGTGATGCCGATTTTTTTGCGTGGAGGTTATTTCTATCGGAATAAAGCTCCCCCCGGATAACAATTTCATTTTTATTGTTGCTGATAGAGCGAGGAATCGCTGGAATATGTTTGATAAAGGGTAATAAAGTAATTCCCTGTCTGGTTCGCCATTGGCCGCGGGTGAGCGCTTGGATGAGTCGTCCATTACGATAAACAAGCTCTGCAGCAACACCATCGATTTTGGGTTGAACGATAACCAGAGTTCCTACCCGTTGTGCATTTTTCAGAAAGTCTTCAACCTGCTTTTTGTCTTCAGCTTTATTAAGGCTGCCCATAGGATAGCGGTGGCGGCTATCAACAGGGATTGCGGCAGCTGGTTTCTTTATTCCCAGACATCGACTAGTCAGTCGCTGTCGTGCAGTTAAGGAATCATAAACTTCGTCACGGATTTCTGGCTTTCCTGCGTCATAGAGCTCATTGTGTTTTTGAATTTGTTCTAAAAGGGTTTGATGTTCCTGCTGCAGAAGGTCTCGTGGAATGTCAGGGCACTCCAACGCTTTGAGAGATTGCAATGGAAGTAGAATGCTAAGGAGGGTAAATAGATATGTGAATATGCGCATGGCTGTTTCCTGCCCAAAAACAAAAAACGGCAGGAAACAGCGAATTGGCCACCGGAGTGAGTTAATAGTAGCTCTTATTAATCCCGGTATCCTTTAGGGTTGGTAGATTGCCAGCGCCATGCATCGGCCATAATTTCTGTCAGGCCTTTCTCTGCAACCCAGTTCAGGTCTTGTTTTGCCAGAGCGGGATCTGCCCAACAGGCTGCGATGTCTCCAGGGCGGCGTTCAACCAGCTGGTAAGGAACGGGTTTTTCGGAAGCCTTTTCAAATGCAGCGACCATTTGCAGAACACTATGGCCATTGCCGACACCCAGATTCCAGGCTTTCAGGCCGCAACCTGTGCGTAGTTTTTCGATGGCACAGGCATGGCCTTTTGCCAGATCAACAACATGGATGTAATCGCGAACGCCGGTGCCATCTTCTGTTGGATAATCGCTGCCGAAAATAGAGAGCTTTTCCCGCAAACCTATAGCCACCTGGCTGATGTAAGGCATTAGGTTGTTGGGGATATCGTTAGGGTCTTCACCGATCAGTCCAGATTTATGGGCGCCAGCAGGGTTGAAGTAACGCAAAAGGGCAACATTCCAGCGGTTATCTGATTTGTACAGATCACCAAGTATTTCCTCGATAATCAGCTTGGAGCGACCATAAGGATTGGTTGCAGAAAGAGGGAAATCCTCTCGGATTGGCAAGCTGGCTGGGTCGCCATACACAGTAGCTGATGAGCTGAACACCAGATTGAAAACACCGTGAGCGGCCATTTCCTGAGCCAGAATCACAGTACCGCTGACATTGTTGTCGTAGTAATCCAGAGGAATCTGGCAAGATTCGCCAACAGCCTTCAGGCCGGCAAAATGAATAACGGAATCAAATGTATAGCGGCCGAATAGCTCTCGGAGAATGTTTCTATCCCGAACGTCACCTTCAACAAAAGTTACACTTTTACCGGTAATCTTTTCAACACGGCGCAGGGCTTCCGGAGAGCTGTTGCTCAGATTATCGAGAACAATAACATCGTAATCTTTTTGCAGTAGCTCTACGCAGGTGTGGCTGCCAATGTAACCAGCACCACCTGTCACAAGAATTGTGGCTGTCATATTTCTTCCTTTGCCTACTATGGCATTACATCTTGGTTATGCGCATGGAAAGGTCAATTGCTTTGCAGTCTTTGGTCAGCACACCAATGGATATGAAGTCTACGCCTGTCTGGGCAATGGGTAACAGTGTTTGATCTGTAATTCCGCCAGAAGCTTCCAGTTTGGCACGCCCTTTGTTCATAGCCACTGCCTGACTCATATTATCCAGTGAAAAGTTATCGATCATGATAGTGTCAGCGCCGCACTCAAGAGCGATTTCTAACTCAGAAAGGGATTCCACCTCAACTTCAACAGGCTTGCCCGGGGCGATTTCTCTGGCTGCTACAACGGCCTCTTTAATTCCGCCACAGGCGGCAATATGGTTTTCTTTGATCAGGAATGCATCGTACAGACCGATCCGGTGATTATGGCAGCCTCCGGTGCGTACCGCATATTTCTGGGCTTGTCGCAGGCCGGGAATGGTTTTGCGGGTATCCAGCAATTTGACACTGGTACTTTCAACCTTTGTTGCATAGTTGTGGCACAGGGTCGCGGTGCCAGACAGCATCTGCAGAAAGTTCAGGGCAGCCCGTTCGCCAGTGAGAAGGCTGCGTGCCGGACCTTTTAAGGTGAAGAGAATGGTGTCGGCTTCAACCATGGCACCTTCTTCCACATGCCACTCAACCTGAACATTTTGATCAATCTGGCGGAAAACTTCATCAACCCATGGCCTGCCACAGATTACAGTTGCTTCTCTCGTCAGAACACGGGCTTCTCCGGTTCTGTCTGCGGGAATCAGGCTAGCGGTAATATCCCCACTGCCTATGTCTTCTGTCAGCGCCTGCCGGACATTATCAGTAACAGACTGTTCAAAAAGCGGCTGCTGCCAGGTTGTGGTCATGCTGAAATCCATGCACATCGATAATCGGGCAGGGGATTATATCAGCGTGAATCCAATTCGGGAGTACTTGAATGTGTAGCGCTGCCAAGATTAAGGTTAAGAGTGATGATAAAGGCGGTCCCTATACCGGGAGTGGAGTTAACACTGATGGTGCCGTGGTGGTTGTTGGTAATAATAAAGTAAGAGACAGAAAGGCCGAGCCCTGTACCTGAACCAATATCTTTGGTGGTGTAGAATGGCTCAAAAATACGGCGACGAATATCTTCCGGCATGCCAGTGCCATTGTCTTCCACGGTAATAACGGCCTTATCTTTCTCTCGTTGGGTACTGATGGAAATCTGCCCTTGCCAGTTGGATTCTTCCCGGTTGCTGATTGCCTGAGCTGCGTTCTTCAGAAGATTTAACAAAACTTGCTGAATCTCGTTGGCAATACAGGGTACTGGCGGAAGTTCGGGGTCAATACTCTGTTTAATGGTTATCCGTTTAAAGTCGAAACCCTGTTTCAGATTGAAGTCGGAGGCCGCAATCTCCAGTGTTTGAGCGATTAGCGCTCCCATGGGCATTGGGGTCAGGTCTCGGCTTTCCCGGCGACTGAACTGCAGCATATTGGAAACAATTTGGGATGCCCGCACACCAGCGTTGTGAATATTATCCAGAAATTTAGTTATCTCCCGCCGTGCAAGGTAAGCATCTATAGCTTCTAGTTTTATACCCAGTTCTTCTGCCGTTTCACTGTTTGCCTTCAGTTCTGGTGAAACCCGTCGCTTAATATTCTGAATACTTTGCAGGATGGCTCCCAGAGGGTTATTGATTTCGTGAGCCATACCTGCCGCAAGCCCACCCACAGACATCATTTTTTCTGTTTGTACCATCATCTCTTCCAGCTGCATTCTGCGGCTGATGTCATCAAGGCGGATAACGGCTCCATGTTGATCTACTTCGGTGAGCGGGTAGATCATCATATCCATATGTTTTTCGCCACCGGGCAGGGCGAGTAACAATTTTTCCAACTGGACGGCGGTTTCGCTGTCCAGAGCTTCCTGAACCTGTCCCAGTGTGTCCGCCAGGAAGGGCATCACCTCACCCAGGTATGTTCCCATAGCGTGATCATGATCTATACCAGTTAGAACAGAAGCTTCCCGGTTCCACTGGGCTACAGCCAGCTCTTCGTCCACTGCGACCAAGGCTGAGGGCATGGAATCAACAATACTGTTCAAGTGATGTTGCAAGCGGGTTAGCTGACGTTCTGTTTCTTTTCTACTGCGAACTTCCTGTTCCAGCTGTTTGTTACTCATATGGGTTTCAATCGCCAAAGCCTGTGCTTTCAGGCTGGCCTGTTCTGCTTTGTCTCTGGCCGTTGTCAGTAGTTGATCTCGGGCTTCTATACGACTCAGCATGGTATTGAATGTCTGGGCAAGAATACCGATTTCATCGTGATAGAACTTCTGCGCCCGCACGCCGTAGTTTTCTTCAATGGAAACCGTATTGGCGATACGTATAAGGTGCAATACTGGCAACGTTATGACACGTCGGATCATCCCGGCAGCCAGACTGCCAAACAGTAGAATAAACACCAGAATAATGACCACAGCGATGGTCATACCTGCATAAAAATCGATGGGAAGGGATGGGTCAGCCTGAATATAAAGGGTAACAACCCGCCCCGGGCCGGCGCTGATCTTTTTGAGATAGTCTGTTTCTGTCATCGCCTCATCGGGAGCGAGCTCAGGTAGAGGCAAGCTATCTCCCGGACAGAACTTTGCGTAAAGCTTGCCATCGGAATTGTAAATGGCAATGGCACTGATCTGGGAATACTCACTGGCAACGTGCAGAATATTTTCTGCTTCCAGCTTGTTGGTGAGTAAAGTATTGAGAACTGTCGGTTCGGACAAGATGCGCGAAACCGCCTGAACATTTGCTGGCACAAAGTTGTTTCTGGAAACCAGATAGGCAGAAACAATCAGAACAGCACAGGAAACCAGTGCAACACCCAGCACAACACTGAGCATAACAAGCACCAGCTTTCGGCTGATTGAAAGGCGGGACAGATAATCCTGAAATCCGTTCATTGAGCTCATTTAGAGTCTGATCTGGTATCAGAGTACATCGACTGCTGTAGATGGAAAAGTCTGTTAGTGAATATCTTTATCCGCCAGCGCCTGTATAAGCTGTTTATGGGCTGGTGCAGCGATACCGTGCTTTTGGGCTCTTGTCAGCAAATAGCCATTAATCCAGTTCAACTCCGTAGTGCGATTGTTGCGGACATCCTGAAGACTTGAATTGATATTCTCGGCTGTCACTTTAAGTACATGATTGACTGTTTCTAACAGTCTTTCTGCTGTAATGGTATAGCTGTCGGCAGAGAGGATCTGGGCAGTTTCTGTGCAAAGGTTTTGAACCTGTTTTTGGAGAGCTCCTTCAAGAAGGCTGCCATTTGGGCAGTCGTGCAGCACTGCCAGACCATTTATCGCAGAATTTATGGCTAGCTTTTCCTGTAACTTTTCCGTGATGTTATCCACAAAGGTTACATCTATATCTGTAATTTTTGTCAGGCTGTTGATTGCGGAATAATGCCCGAACTCCTTTGCCCTTGGGTTTAAGGGCCCTAGCCATGTTTTCCCTCTTCCAGCTCTGTGGATGTTTAAAAAGCTTTCCAGCCAGGCACCATCAGTTGTAGAACCTGCATAAACCGCATATTGAGGGAACAGTTCGGCAATCTGTTGCTGGCTTCCCATGCCGTTTTGTAAAAGCAGAATGGTTGCGTCAGAGGTCAGATTGTCTGCGATTGCATTCAGTGCGGGCAAGGCGTCACCAGCTTTAGTTGTGATAATCAGATTCTGAATAGAGACTTCGGTTGCAATGCTTTGGATATCAATGGGGAATTCTGTTCTCTGCTGATTCTCAGTTATGCAAAGTACAGGGCTTGGAGTGTTGTTATTTAATCGTTCAGGGCGTACAAGAAAAGTTGATGGAATATCACTTCGAAACAGTTGCCCGCCCCACAGACAGCCGATGGCTCCGGCTCCAAGAATATACCAATGGGGGTAAGCGGCAACTGTCATACACTTTTCCTCGTTCAATAAAACTGCGGGAAAAGAATAATCGCACAGGGCTGTTTAAAGAAGCAGTAAAGCCGGTATGTGAATAGTTTCCTGCTATCTATACTGACTTTGGCAATCTGCCATATTGACCGGGGAGAAAATAAATGAGCGCGCATACTTATAAAAAAATTGAGCTGGTGGGCAGTTCTACAAAAAGCAGTGATGATGCTATTCGTAATGCTCTTGCTAAAGCTTCAAAAACAATCAAAAACATGGACTGGTATGAAGTTGTTGAACACCGGGGACATATCGTAAATGGCGAAATCGCCCATTTTCAGGTTACTGTAAAGATCGGGTTCCGGCTGGAAGGCTAGGGGGCGTTCTTAAGTAGGCATCGAACTCGGCAATACCCTTCGGGCGGCGCTGAGTCGTATGCTTAACTGAGAGCGCCCCAGGTCTTGCAAAGGCTTGCTGGCGACCTGTAAGCCATTCGGGCTAAAATCCTGATCATTAAACGGATCTTGATGAACATACAGGAGAAGGGCGAATGCCTTCATTTGATATTGTATCTGAAGTGGATATGCACGAACTGACCAACGCTGTTGATCAGGCGAGCCGTGAACTGACTACCCGTTATGATTTCCGCGGTGTTGATGCCAGCTTTGAGCACAAGGAAGAAACCATTGTTATGACTTCTGACGCTGATTTTCAGCTGCGTCAGATGGTGGAAATGCTGCAAGGCAAAATGGTGAAGCGCGGTATTGATATTAAGTGCATGGAAGTTAAAGATCACTATGGTTCCGGCAAGCAGGTTAAGCAGGAAGCTGTGGTTAAGCAGGGTATTGATAAAGACCAGAGCAAGAAGATTGTTAAGCTGATCAAAGACAGCAAGCTTAAGGTTCAGGCTGCTATTCAGGGCGAAAAAGTGCGTGTCACAGGCAAGAAACGGGATGACCTGCAGTCCGCGATGGCAGCCTTGCGTGAAGCGGAACTGGATGTGCCTCTGCAGTTTGATAACTTCCGGGATTAATCTGTATTTCCTCCAGTCATAATAAGGCTGGAGGTGCTAACCTCTGTGCCACCACAACATTTCAAACTCAGGCAGGGATCGGCGAGTGGCGGATCAGCAAAAGGATTTAACTGAAAATACACTGTCCTCTCAAAGAAGCTGGAGCGAAGCCATTGCCGCCTGTTTTCAGGGGCGAGTGGTTGCCATGCTTTTTCTGGGTTTTTCGGCGGGCCTTCCTATTTTGCTGATTTTCAGCAGTCTTTCTTTGTGGCTTCGTGAAGCTGGTGTGGCTCGATCTACGGTCACTTTCTTCAGCTGGGCGGCTCTTGGTTATTCCTTCAAGTTTGTCTGGGCTCCTCTGGTTGACCGGCTTCCTCTTCCATTTCTTACATCATGGCTTGGGCGAAGGCGCTCCTGGCTGTTGCTGGCGCAATTGGCAGTTATTGGGGCGCTGGTATTTATGGCGTCCAATGATCCGCAAAACAGTCTAACTCTTGTGGCTGTTGGTGCCGTTCTTCTTGGTTTTTCATCAGCCACCCAAGATATTGTGATTGATGCTTACCGGATAGAAGCGGCTGATGAAAGCCTTCAGGCTCTCATGTCGTCCTCTTATATCGCAGGTTACCGGATAGGTATGTTGGCTGCCGGCGCAGGAGCATTATGGCTTGCCAGCTGGTTTGGTTCTGGAGATGGTGCAGCGTACAGTTATACAGCCTGGTCGCAGGCGTATCTGTGTATGGCTGCGGCGATGCTTATTGGGGTTGTAACAACATTTTGTATTCGTGAACCGGATGTACAAACTTCCGTTCATAAATACGGAACGCCAGATTATCTGCGCTTTCTTGGATTATTCCTTGTGGCAACAGTCGTATTTGCTTTGACTTTTGTTTACTTCAAACAGTGGGTTGCTCCGTTAACAGACATATTAAATGTTGTTGTGGATAAGCTGGTCGCTTCGTTTATTGCTGAAGTATCCCGTCTGCTAACCAGCCTCGTGGCTGCGCTGGTTGCAGCAAGGCTTATGGTTAAGCTGCATGTTGTTTCGCCCGCTATGGTGGATGAAACCTATGTTGCACCATTCAGGGATTTCTTTTTCAGGTATGGAAAGCTGGCGCTGTTTATCCTTCTGCTGGTGGGTACTTATCGTATTTCCGATATTGTTATGGGAGCTGTTGCTAACGTCTTCTACGATGATATGGGTTACACCAAAGACCAGATAGCCGGAATTACCAAAACCTTTGGTTTGTTGATGACTATTGCCGGTGGTTTTCTTGGTGGTTTGCTGGCGATTCGTTACGGCGTTCTCAAAAGTTTATGGTTGGGAGCTTTTCTGGCCGCTGCCAGTAATTTGCTGTTTGCGCTGCTTGCTGTGTCCAAGCCTGAAGTCTGGATGCTTGCTGGTGTGATTGCAGCTGACAACCTGAGTGGTGGGTTGGCATCAGCTGCATTTGTGGCTTACTTATCAGGTCTTACCAATCGTGCGTTTACTGCCATGCAATATGCAGTGTTCAGCTCTTTAATGACTTTGTTGCCGAAGCTTTTGGCGGGGTACAGCGGTTCAATGGTTGATGCAGTGGGTTACCCGTCATTCTTTATTGGAAGTGCATTGATTGGCTTTCCGGTATTGTTGCTTGTGACCTATGTAGGCAGAAGAGTGCCTCATTCTCCATCCCAGCGATAAGCTTTGAGATTAACTCTCTGACTGATAAATACCACGCCTTCGGCTTCCAGTCGCTCTTTCTGAGCTTGGTAACGTGTAGAACCATGGGGAAATGAAAGCTCTCCTCTGCTGTTTATCACTCTGTGCCAGGGCAAGTGACTGCCGGGAGGGAGTTGCGACAGAACGTTTCCGACAACCCTTGCTCCAGCAGGCATATCTGCCATTTCTGCAATCTGCCCATAGGTTGCTACTTTTCCTGCTGGAATTTCGCTAACAACCAGCCAGATTTTCTGGTTTCTGTTGAGTTCGGACACCCGTGTGCTTTCCTGTCGCTTTATCACTAAAGCATGAGGATAACATCGAGTGTAAAGTTCGTCTCTCAGGTTCTGCACGAGCTTTCAAAACTGCCAGACCACTGCCACAATGCACGGCTTCTGCATGATTTTGTTGTTAGCACCTGTTTTGTAGTCGTGGATGTTTGGTCGTAATTGCAGCCCTTATCGCCTTTTCTGTCTGACGTTATTTTGGGAGGATTACCGCCCGACAAAAATCGCAGCCGGTGGGCTATACGCTGGGGAGTGAGCGCAACTCAACAATTGGAAGGCAATCTATACGGTACTGCAGATTCCACGGTTTATTACCGCTTGGGCGATGAAGACCAGTTGCTCCTGGGCTTGGATTTAGGTTTAAAGTATCAGGTTACTAAAAGACTTTGGTTTAATATGCGCTACAGTCTGGACTTGGATTCGACCCCGCCGTCAGACGGGGTGCGCAGTAAAACCAGTGTGACTTTTGGGCTGGGTTTCGGCTGGTAAAAACTACAGGCTTTGCAGGAAATCCTTGCTCGGAGCAAAAAAAGCATTACCGGTTACAGCCTGAGTGAAGTCCATAAGGTGGTCGTAATGACCATTTTTATCCGCATGAATCATCTGTTCCAGCATCAGATCAAAGTGTCGTGGTGTTTGTGCGTAAGCGATAAAGAACAACCCATGCTCGGTAGAATCTCCGTAAGGCATGCTGTGGCGGAGAATTTCAAGACTCTTACCGTTTTCTTTCAGGTTTACCCGTTTGACATGTGCAATAGGAGCTTTCTCTTCATTTGAAAGCTCTACGTCGTCCTGCTTTGTTCTCCCGATAACCTGTTCTTGTTGATGCACAGGGCAGGCATTCCACAGTGGCAGGTTATGAATATAGCGCTGGGATTGAATATAACTGCCGCCAGCGAGAGGCTGACCTTCGGGAATCAGTGCTACAGCTGCGCGATTGTCTCCCTCAGGGTTTTCGGTGCCATCTACAAAACCGGTCATATCCCGGGATTCAAGGTAACGAAATCCGGAGACTTCTTCTTCAATCAAAACACTGTCACCCAGCTTTTCCATAATCAGGCGACTGAGCTCGAAATTAATATCTTTTCTATCCGAACGAATATGAATCAGGATGTCACCAGGGGTGCAGGGAGCCTGGCGATCATCGTTACGAAGTGCCTTAAACGGGGCCAGTTCTTCAGGGTAGTCCTGATCTCGGAATAACACTTTCCATGCTCGGCTGCTGAAAGCGATAGTTGATGAAAGCTTGCTGTCTGGGTAGCGAGTGAGTAACTGTTCGGTTATCAGTGGTAACTGGTTAGCAGCTCTTTTAACTGTGGTGATGCTTTCGGCATCGTTTTGCAGAAGAAGGACTAGAAAAGTGGCGTCAGTGTTAGCTTCAGGCAGAATCCCGGATTGTGGGGCAGACATGTTTATTCCTAATGGTGTCTTAAAACAAGCCCTTAATATGCCACACTTGGATGCTTGTACAGATCATAACGCGAACAATTTTAACGCAATTCGCTCTGTCTTCTGATTGTTAGGTTGGCTTGCTTTTTTGCCAGAGTTTTCCTCAATGGCTTTGGGCATGATGCTGCATCCATTAATCACTAATCAGGAGTGTTTATGCATTTCTTTAAAGATGTTGTATCAAAAACCACAGAGGTTATTAGCTATGGATTGGGCGTGAGCAATGATTCCCTCACTGAAACTACTACTGCGCAGGTAGGAGCTTCGGGGCACACTGTCACTCCTGTTACAGTTTCCACTACTGTTACAGTTTCCACTACTGCTGCTGCCACTTCTGCAGTTATCAGTACTGCGGCGACCTCTACTGCTATCGCTGCTTACCAGATTCGTGAGGCTCCTGCTGAGGCTAACCTTCTCCAAGGTGGCTCTAAGCGCCCTGTCAGTCCTACTGATCCTACTGATTCCTCCACAGAAAAAAAGATAAAATATGGTTCAAGAGAATGCGACATGAACTTTTTGGATGACGAAACAGGTGAGCTAAGGCTCGACCCGGAGAAAAGTATTACTGACACACCATGGTTACTTGAGAAAATAGCAAAACAACAAGAAGAAGCAGAAAGACGAAGAGAAGCAGAAAGACAAAAAGTAGAAAAACAAGAAGAAGAAAAACAAAAAGAAGAAAAACAAAAAGAAGAAAAACAAAAAGAAGAAAAGCGGGCTTCCTCAGCAGTCAGAAGCCATTCACCTACTAACCCTAAAACATCTGGAGGCATTGATCCTTATAACAGCTTGGAAGGTGTCAAAGTCAGTGTAGAAGTGCCGGATCATCTCAAAAAAGAGTATAGTCTTGAATCACTTGAAGGTAGTAGTTGCGTCGTTCTGGATAAAAAATCGTTCGATTTTTCTCTCGAAAAGAAGGTTCTTGGAAGGGAGGGTGTCTCGGGGCAGCAAGAGGCTTCGGAGCAGAGCGAGAAACCAAATAGTTAAAACTTGCCAACCAAGCAAGCGCTTGGTTAATCTTGTGGGCGAGTGAAAACAATAACAAAGGTATCTCCATGTTCACCGCCCACCATTTTGATGACAGTCATCGTCTGTTACGTGAGTCCGTTCGCCGATTTGTAGAGCAGGAAGTTCTTCCCTTCATTGATCAATGGGAAGAAGCAGAAGAGTTTCCCCGTGAGCTTTATCAAAAAGCTGGAGAGGCTGGTTTTCTGGGTATCGGTTATCCGGAAGAGCTGGGAGGTTTTGGCGGCGATGTGTTCCACAAGGTTGTATTCACAGAAGAGCTTATGAGGGCAGGCTCTGGTGGTCTTGCAGCAGGGCTTGGTTCCCACGATATTGGAATTCCTCCCATAAACCGTTTGGGTTCCGATGCTTTGAAAGAAAAGGTTATTCCTCCGGTATTACGCGGAGAGAAGATTGCTGCACTGGCGATTACCGAGCCAGGTGGTGGTTCCGATGTTGCAAATCTTAAAACCCGAGCGGTACGTGAAGGTGATTACTACCGGGTTAATGGTTCCAAAACATTTATTACCAGTGGTAGTCGGGCAGATTTTTATACTGTTGGCGTGCGTACCGGTGGCGAAGGGTTTGGTGGTGTCAGTCTGTTGATGATCGAAAAAGGAACTCCCGGTTTTTCTGTCAGCAAAAAGTTCAAGAAGATGGGCTGGCGTTGTTCCGATACTGCCGAGTTGTTTTTTGAAGATTGCATGGTGCCAGCAGAAAACTTGATTGGAGCTGAAAACCAGGGCTTTGCCGCCATTATGGGTAATTTTCAGAGTGAACGTTTGATGCTGTCTCTGATGGCTAACATGACTGCCCGTATGGCTCTCGAGCAATCACTGTCTTACGTTCGCGAACGTGCAGCTTTCGGTCGCCCCATTGCCAAATTCCAGGTGACCAAGCATAAACTGGCTGATATGGCGACTATGCTGCAGGCCAGTGAGGCTCTTACCTATCAGGTGGCTGACGCTATGAATCAAGGTAAGAGCGTGATTAAAGAAGTTTCTATGGCGAAAAATTTTGCCACGGATTGCAGCGATAAGCTGACCTATGATGCCGTTCAGCTGTTTGGTGGCATGGGCTTTATGCAGGAATGCATGGTTGAGCGTTTGTACCGTGATAACCGCATTCTGTCTCTTGGTGGTGGCACCAGAGAGATAATGAACGAAATCATCTCCAAGCAAATGGGGTTGTAAGCAGATTTCGGAGGAGCTGGTTTACCAGCCTCCTCCAAGTGAAAGATCCAGTTCCAGGTTCTGACTTTCCACTTCTGTTGGGGTTATATCCTGACGGCGAAAGTCGCTGGGAGATACGCCAGTCTCTTTTTGAAAACTGCGGCTGAAATGGCTGTGGCTGTTAAAGCCAAGGCGCCAGGCAATGTCTGAAACCGGCAAATGAGTAAGGTTAGGGTCCTTTAACAGGTTCTTGGCTTTGTTTAATCTGCGGTGCAACACTTCTTGACGAAAACTTGTGTCATGACGTTTCAATAATTTGAATAGATAGGCTCTGGATATACATGCGGCTTTAGCTACAGAGTCTGTACTGATATCCGGGTTTTCCAGTTGCTGGTCAATGGCAGTGAGTATGGAGGCCAATCGTTTCTGTTCCGGAGACTTTTTACCATGTACGGACTGCGTGTGATGCATGGTGATAGTCAGTAAATTAATTAACTGCTCACCCAGAGAGTGGCACACTTTTTCACAGGTTATATCGCTGAGCCCATTGACCATTCCCATTATTTGATTGCGCAGAATCATTCCCATACCCCTGTGGCAATCTAAAGGATGTGGAGTGTTGTCGGGCAACAGTTTTTGCAAATGTCGAAGCCTTGCCTCGGGAATCATTATCTGCAGGCAGCAGGCTGGAGAGAGGTAAACTGTTTCAATCGGGTAGCTTATATTAATCAGCAATGATTGGTTTCTACCCAGCGGCATATCTGTTCTGCCTTGACGAATCACTATAGTGCCGCTGACTGGCATGATCAGTACATATTCTTTTCTGGGCTTTCCAGAAATAACGGGTGGCTGGTTTCGAAGGCAGTGTTCCGTCGCATTTAGAATGCTTATTCGGAGATCACCGAGATGTGCGAGGCGCAACCGGCCATGGAAGTTTTCGGGGTCTTTGTCGGGTAGGTGCTCAAGAGCAACCGGCTGAAGATGGCTGAGAAACTGCGCCCACACGGCCAGCGAGTTCCTGGTCGGATGGCTTTCCGTATCCATGATTTTGAACATCAGCTTGCTCCAGTTCCCTTGGGGCTGCAGGTTTTCCAGTAAATGACATACTGTCTAGACGGTGAACTTACCCGACCATATCCTGTCCTATACAACTGATGACGATTGACGGCATTATAATGCCTAGATTGCATTAATAATGAGTCACGTTCAATCGCTTTCGTTATTTGATCAGTCAGTAGACTTATCGTCAAGTCACTGTCCACTTACAGACAAGCAATAAAAAAAACTTGTCGGTATAAATAATCACACAGGCTAAACAAACGTTAAAAAACGATAAGGTCTGTTTCAGAAGTGTTTTAAGTTCATTATTTATTGAGTGGTTTCAGGAGGTAAGCTTCATGGTTGCGGGTGATTCATCTGTAATAAATGCAATGGAAGAGCGTGTTGAAGATATTCTGACCATGTACGCCGCTGGTGTTATGTCTCGTATGGAAGATGACTACATCAAAAGCCTTGGTTGGGCACAGCGCGCAGAGGAGGCGGCATTTCAATTAGGAATTGATGCCAGAAAAGCAAACAGGCATGTCAGCTTTGGTGTTCCGAAACTTGATCGCGCTTATATACAAGGGCGGGCACAGGTTTCTTCATGTAAGGTATACGACATGACTGGTGCAGAAGTAAGTGTTGATGATCTGCCCAAGACAGCCTGATAAACGGCAGTAGAAATAGAAGTGAGAAGTTTCCATTAATCGTGAGTTATACGGCCCTGGCCTGATTTGAATTCCAATCAGAAACGTTCATAGAGTAAAGCCCTGCAAATTGCGGGGTTTTTTTATGGTTGATTCAATGTCTCTCACACCATGACTGACTTGCTAACAGCGAGTGAAGTCAATCTTGCAGTAGAGAAGATGCAGTATTCCCTGAAGTAAAGCGACTACGGACAAATACTGGCAAACAGAATTGATAATGTTTGTAGACGCAGAAATCTTGTTTGCTCATCTCCATATTTTCTATTGTGGAGCAAGAAACATGGGAACAGCTACCGGTAGTCCAACCCTATATCGCAGGCAGTACAGATCATTAATGATTTGAATCAGTTGGTAGCACATCAACATATCTGACTGATCAAACAGCTGCTTCTTAAGCTTTTGTGCAACTGATGCGATGATACCATTTTCATCAGGCATCAAAAAACACCGCATGGCCTGATAAAGCTCTTGTTGTAATGATTCAGAAGAGCAGGCCAAGGCCAATGCAGAGTAGATAGCACCAAGGCCCAATCCAACCAAGTGCTGTATTTTATTAGGGTCAAAATTGCGTGTATCAAAGTTCCGTTGATACTCACAAACAGCCTGCTCTAAATAGCCAAACCCAAGCCTGACCGGATCTGAGAAAATTGCAGCAGGATCATATGTAACACCAACATATTGAGTAGGGTAACACCAAAGCACATTCTCAAGCGGTATTATCTGAGGCTGGCTGGTCACCTGTGTATGTAAAGGGCCGTAGTGTACAACTGACATATCAGGCGCTGTCTGAACGGGCGGAAACGGCGAACCCATGTTGCTTGGTGGATAAGATGGTGGTGTTGTAAGCAAAGGCTGCTGTTGAGCTGCGATACGCAGCGGTGGTTGTTCAAGTAAGGGCGGACTAGGGGCTGACTGTTGTGTTCTTTTTGGAGCCGAACCTTTATCTATAGCTGGCTGTTTTGATTCTGTGACAGCGGGGTTATGAACCACTCCTGATCCTGCTGGGTGCAAAGTATCTAATTTTTTTACCGGCTTAATTTCGCTTTCATTAAGTGGAGTTATCTGAGAACCAGTCCGTACAGTTGACTCAGACTTTATAAAATCGCTTGAATCGTGTTGAGTTCCCACTGCTGTTTTTAAATCAGGCTCTGCAATAGCAGAAGAAACAGGCTTGTTCTCAATAATTTTTAAGGTTCCAGCTTTTTCCAGCAGGGCACGAATACCTCGAATATCTTTTTTTCGATTGGTTTCATGCTTATTTTCGTATTCAGGGTTGCTCTCTATGGTATCACAATATGCAAGCAATCGACTCAATCTTGGCTTATGTGACTCGTCTATCTGTGAAGCTGCTTCTGCGATCTGTCCATATCGTTCAATTGTTGACCACAGCCTGTTTCTGGTTTGTGTACATGGTATGTTCGGAACCAGTTCGAGCAGCTCATCAATATAATCAAGATCATCAGTGGTTACCTCGTGAGCATTTTGTAATTGCCCTAGTCGATGCCCCCATACTTTGCAGACAGTTAGATTCCAGTTATCTCTGCTATTCAATATTATTGTGAAGTCTTTATTTCTCAGGCATTGTTTTCGAAAACAAGCCATCTCCTTACAGGTCTCGCCATAATCTCTGTTATGCTTTTTTGATAAAAATGTGTATGTATGAAGAATATCACGGAAATATTCTGTATAGACAATACCTTCGAGACTCTCAAAACGTTTTATCATTCCCTTTCCTGCCCAAGGTTGAGTCAGGATGGTTTGCTTTTGCTGAAGCAAAGGCAGCATTAACTGCATGCCTTTCTCAATGTTCCTGGGGGCAGGAGATTTTGGAAAACAATTCATTATATCGGTAATTTTCTGATCAATAAGCTCATAGTTCAGCTTCTTACCATCTATTGTCACAGAGGGGTCATCACTTCCCTCTTCTGCAACATCTAAAAAAACCATGCAGTCGTCATCTAGAATTTTTTTTTGTTTGAGCCATTCAATATCTTCAAGTGCTTTCTTTGTAGCCTTCTGAACAGATAGGACTGCTGACTCAGACTGCTGCTTTATAAAGAAAAAAGTCTGCTTTGTCATGGTCGAACAAAGCTTAATCAAACTGTCCGCTATTTCCGGGATGGCATCAATCAACTCAGAATAACAACGGGAGTATTCTGTGAGTGTCAGCAGTAAATGAACTTTTTCAACGTGATTCCCGAGATTCTTTTTCTTCAGAACGTTAGTCAGAGCATCCAGCTCGTGACGCATTATATCCCTGATCATGCGGGCTTCCAGAACAGCGTTATCATTCTGAGTAACCCATAGCCCTGCCTCCAGTATTTTCCCCTCATAAATAGCTTTATTGAAAACCGTTCGGCAACAGGGCTTTCTTGCACGACCTAAATTGTTCTCAAAATCATTCAACGCTGTTGTGTATTCTTTTACTTTGTTATAACTGAGGAGTTTTTGTCTTTGACAAATTCCATCTTTATCAAGCAGCTTTCGCAGCTTGCTGATAACACTCAATTCGCCTCTCCTGTCGCCAAAACCACATCGGAATTCAAGATAGGAAAGTTCTTCCTTTATATAGTTGTTAAGCACAGCCGTGACTTTGAGCATCAATCTATGAGGTGCTCTATTTTCGTATCTAAGAATGGCGACTTGTGAGAGAGCCGTCAAAAGCTTTGGTATCATTTCACGTCCACGCTGTGCTTTTGTTTCTTTATTGAACAAGTCCAAAATATACTCTAAGTGGAATACATAGATGCTTCTAAAAGAGGCTCTCAGGTATTCCGATTCATTCGATGGTATTTGCGCGCAGTGACCCAAAAGCCTTTTGTATTCACTACATACTGTATGACAGATTGTGAACGGATCATCTTTATTCCAATTTAATTGTTCCAGATAGTCGCGGGCTTGGTTCACTTGTGTAGGGAAATTGGATCTTCCCGGCTTGGGGCCAGTATAAAACGTGCGTTCCGGAAGCGGTTTGTCAGGAAGTGAAGTCTGATAATGGGGTGGTTTCTCTGCTTGTGTGTTGGCAAGCACATCTGTTGACGAAGAAGAGGGGCCAACATTACGACCGAAGCTTTTTGCGTTACCAAGGCGAGTGTTATCACTACCGGCTGCTTGACTAATTTGCCCACGCCCACGCCCACGCCCACGCCCACGCCCACGCCCACGCCCACGCCCCGGAGCTGATCCTCGTTGTGTATTATTGCCCGAAAATTGTGCGGTTGGAGGGGGTGCTGTCCGTCCGTGACTATCCATTGGTTGGCTCCTGCTAGCTGGTTAATATCAGCTTGGAGTCAAAGTTCGAATATTAATTTCTTCACCATGAGATAAAGTCAGTCATACTTTTGCATTTGTTAGTACGACTGGCAGAAGATAATTAAACAGGTTTATCCTTTATCTACATACCCGCCCCTTGGGGCGGGATGATTTATGTAAGAGTGTCGTTAAAGTGTCTGCTTTTGTCAGACTTTTAATACACGACCAAACAGCGCTTTAATATAAGCGGTTTCAGGAATGGCTGGATGAATGGGATGATCCGCACCCTGATGGCATTCACCAAACAACTGAATTTCTCTATCAATATGGCGGGCAGAGGCTCGGAGAATATCAACCAGAGAATCACGTTGCAGGTGCATAGAGCAGGAACCACTCACCAGAACACCATTGTTGTTTAATAAGCGCATCGCCATTTCATTAACACGACGGTAGGCTTGCTCACCATTCCGGATATCTTTTTTGCGTTTAATAAACGCTGGTGGATCCATAATAACGATGTCGAATTTTTCCTGAGCCGTGTGCAACTCTTTCAACGCAGAGAACGCATCGCCTTCAAGAGTTGCGACTTTATCACCCACACCATTCAGTTCTGCATTCTTATGAACATACTCAAGAGCAAGAGCTGAGCTGTCTACACAGAATACTTCACTGGCACCGTGGTTAGCTGCCTGAACACCCCAGCCGCCGATATAGCTGAAGACATCAAGAACTCGCAGGCCTTTTACCATTGTGTTCAAGTAAGCGCGGGCTGGGCGGTGATCATAAAACCAGCCAGTCTTCTGGCCTTCCATAACGGGAGCCAGGAACTGCGTATCATTTTCAATTAATGGCAGTTCGTCAGGAACTTCGCCATAAACGGTTTCAATATATTCCGGCAGGTTTTCCAGCTTGCGGGCGCCACCACTGTTGCGGAACAAAATACCTGCAGGTTTCAGAACTTTAACCAAAGCTTCAACAATTTCCTCCCGCATAACCTCCATGCCGATGGTTCCCGTTTGAACCACCAGATAATCGTGGAAGCGATCCACAATCAGACCTGAAAGATTATCGCTGTCACCATAAACCAAACGATAACAAGGTTGGTCGAACAGGCGTTCTCGCAAGCTGAGAGCAATCTTCAGACGATGAACAATCAGGGATGTAGTTAGTGCGTGCTTGGTGTTGCGGCTGACCAGCCGGCCACAAATCAAAGTGTTCGGATTGATATAGGCAATGCCCAGAGCTTTACCGGTAGATGACTCTATAACCGCCTGCTGGCCGGGCTGAACACCGTTGAGTGGAGTTGCCGCAGTATCAATTTCATTACTGTAAATCCACAGATGGCCTGCCTTCAGGCGTCTGTCGGCATTTTTTTTCAGGCGTAAGGTTGTTAAAGTCATGGTTTAATCCGCACGAAATCTTGCACCACAGTACTCTGCACCAGAAAAGCTGTAAGGCCTTCTGGCGTTTATGCCACTGTGTCGTGGCATAAAAGCAAGGAGAATAGAGGTAAGGGAGCGGTATTATAAGGAGTCGATGGTAAATGTCTTGGCATTTTCCTGACTCTGGCTTTAAAGGCGTGGCGCAGTTGTGGCGCTTTTAGGGTTTTGGTCTCAGTCTGTGGTAAGTCTGACGCCTGATCTGGCATATAGAAAGCTATTATAAAAACTACAGATATTGTCACAAAAGGACAGGACGCCACCATGAAGCATTTCCCCAAATACCTTACTGCAACTGTGCTCGGGCTGGTATTGTCCCCATCGCTCTATGCCGAGGTTCAGCCTTTGGAAGGAGAGCAGATGGAAGATGTCTACATAATGAGTACCGTGACAGTTCGCCCGACAGACGATAGCACCACCACCCCTTACTATGACGGTGGCCTGGAGAACAAAGATGGAGGTAAACCTTCCATTGGTGATATTCAACGCCAGGCTTCCAGTGCTGCGGTTTCCAGAGATCTGGAAGAAAGCCTCGATAGTCGTTATTACTTGCCACCAGAAGTGAAGCCAAACTTCGAGCAAAGACTGGCGAGCGGTTTGCAGCAACATGGACTGATCTCTGGAGATGACGCTCAACTCATACTGAATCAGCTACCTAATGGTGATCCGCTGCCAACAGGAGCGACAGCAACTGGCTCTAACGGTAATTACACGATTAACACTTTGCAGGGGATTGGTTTCCAGACCTCGCCAACCGGGTTAACAATCGTACTTCCAAATAACGGAAATTTCCCAAGTGAACTTCAGGGCGGCCCTGACAGCCCGATTAGCCTTGAGGTCAATAATGACCAGATTATTCTGCAACTGAATGGTTTGGAATAAAGTTTTCTCTGCATGAAATACTATCGCCGCAATTTTCCATAAGATTGCGGCGCTTTCTTCTTTCTAGTGTGCTTCCTGAAAAAATAATTCTTCCGAACAAATCACAGTCCATACTGTGATGGATTTTCTCAGGGGCAGAGCGGATGATCAAACACCTTGTTCTTACAGTGACCGGGCCTGATTTGCCCGGAATGGAGCAGGAGCTAACCCGGATAGTCTCAAGGCATCAGGCTCGGTGGGTTGCTAGTCGCATGGCACATATGGCTGGGCGTTTCGCCAGTATTCTTTTTGTTTCTGTAGCAACAGATGTTCTTGAAACCCTGACTGCAGCATTGCAGCGGCTGGAATCTGATGGGATTACGGTAAGAATTGATAAAGTTGATGCCTCCATGGTTCCCCCGAAAGAACGACATCTGTTGTTAAATCTGATAGCCGACGACGCCCCTGAGCTGGTGACAGATATTTCCCGGCTCCTTGCCGAACAGCACATCCGTATCAGCGAGTTGCACACAGATACTCTGCCTGCTCCAGATACTGGTGTAAGTCTGCAATCCATGCAGGCACACTTGCGGGCTCCGGCAGGCGTGGATATTGAAACCGTAAGAAGTCGTCTAGAAGCTCTGTCTCCGGAATTAATGCTGGATATCAGTCTTGAATAATACCGATCAGCGGGCGAGAGCAGCCTCTGGTTTCAAGTCATAAAGTTCAGAGACCAGTGCGTTGAGTAGGCTTCGAGATTCTTCCTGTTCACTGTCGAGATCCTCAACAACAGATAGCAGGTCAAGATTACTGGTAATAAAAGTAACAGCATCGGAGCGTGCCTGAATGCCATTGCTGGAGGCTGTTAGGCGCAGCCGGTTAAAATCCTCGACCAGTTGCTGAATGTTAACTCGGTGGGAAACCTGTCGAAAACGATCCTGACAGGCGATCAAGCGGTAATCTATGTCCAACTTCGTTGATGCCAATACTAATGAGACGCTGCCAGATTGCCCCATGAATTCTTTTCTGTAAAGACCAGAGGGAAAGTATTTTTACTGCTAAGCTTTTGCCGCTTTAGAACCATTACGGTGTCTTATTCCGTTAGCTTTCGTTGCCTAGAGCGTTGAGGCTTGGTAATAATGGTACGTATAAGAATAACATTTCATATCACAGGGTAGAGAAATGAAATCTGAATTCTGGGATGGCAAGCGCCCCACTGGAGTGCCTGGCGAGGTTGCTCCTCTTCCGTTTAATTCTCTTACGGAACTGATTGAAGACTCATTCTCACGCTATGCAGAAAAACCTGCCTTTACTGGCATTGGGCATACTCTGACTTATGGCGATATTGATCGCCTCAGCGGCTATTTCGCCACATGGTTACAGAATTACACTGACCTTAAGCCAGGTGATCGCATTGCCATCCAGCTTCCGAACCTTCTTCAGTACCCTGTTGTCGCCTATGGCGCTTTACGAGCTGGACTGGTTATCGTAAATACTAACCCACTCTATACCGCTCGGGAACTGCGTCATCAGTTGAATGATTCGGGAGCTAAAGCACTTTTGTTTCTGGAGAATTTTGGTCACACGGTTGAAGAGGTAGTCAGTGATACACCGGTCAAGTATCTCATTTGTACAGCCTTTGCTGACCTTTTGCCCGCGCCAAAACGCTGGATTGTGAATGCTCTTGTGCGGCACGTAAAAAAGATGGTGCCCCATTTTGATTTGCCGAAAGCTTTGTCGTTCCGGGATGTGATAGCCAAAGGGCAGAAGTGTGCCGCTTTCTCTTCCCGTTCAAGAACCACAGATGATATTGCTGTACTGCAATACACCGGAGGGACAACCGGTGTCGCCAAAGGCGCTATGCTGACTCATGGCAACCTGATGGCGAACATTGCTCAAACGGATGCTTCTTTGAAGCAGAAGCAGGAAGGCGGCAGTGACTGGCTAACTTCTGGCCAGGAAACGGCTATTGCTCCTCTTCCGCTTTATCATATCTATGCTTTTATTGTGAACCTGATGTATTTCCCCCATACCGGCCAGCATAATGTTCTGGTGGCCAACCCACGAGATATGGATCTGTTCTTGAAAGCTATTAAGCCATGGAAATTCACGGTTTTCTCTGGTTTGAACACTCTTTTTGTTGGATTAATGAATCACCCGGAATTTAAAAACCTGGATTTCAGTGGGCTCAAGGTCACCATGTCTGGAGGTACGGCACTTCAGGAAGATACTGCCAGGCGCTGGGAGAGTATGACGGATTGTCGTATATCGGAAGGTTACGGCCTTACCGAGTGTTCGCCTATTGTCAGTGTTAACCCTCTAGGTAAAGCCTCGCAACCAGGTACCGCAGGTTTACCGCTACCATCAACAGAAGTACGTTTCATCAATGAAGAGGGTAATGATGTAGTGCTTGGAGAGCCGGGAGAGCTGTGTGTTCGTGGTCCTCAGGTTATGAAGGGGTACTGGCGAAGAGCGGATGCAACGGAAGAGGTTCTCGATTCTGATGGCTGGCTGAAGACCGGTGATATTGCCAAGGTGGAAGAAGACGGCTTTATTCGTATAGTCGACCGAATTAAAGATATGATTCTGGTTTCCGGGTTCAATGTGTATCCCAATGAGATCGAGAATGTTGTGTCGGCTCATCCAGGGGTGGCCAACTGTGCCTGTATTGGTATACCAGATCAGAAAACAGGTGAAGCCCCCCTGCTTTATGTGATTGCTTCAAATACAACATTAACGGAAGAAGAGCTTCTAGGCTGGTGCCGGGATAAGCTGACAGCTTACAAAATTCCGCGTCAGGTTGTATTCCGCAAAGAGCTTCCGGTGACTCCGGTCGGTAAGGTTTTGAGGAAAGAATTAAGGGAAGAGTACAAGAAAAATCAGGAGTGATGGTCTGCAAGAAGTTTCTGCCGAATCAAAACTTGATTCGGCAGTAGTGTATAGCCTGAAAATAATCAGGCTACGGTGTCCTCCTCTCGACGAATCTTGCGCACAATAGCTGTTGTTGAGCAGTTATCTAGAAATTCCAGAACAGCCACTTCACCACCGTATTCGTGAACAATTGGTGCGCCGACTACTTGTTCGACGGAGTAATCTCCGCCTTTCACCAGTACATCTGGCTTCAGCAGTTTTAACAGCTCTTCTGGTGTATCTTCATGGAAGGGCAATACCCAGTCCACAGCTTCCAATCCAGCCAGAACGGTCATGCGGCGTTCAACAGGGTTTATAGGGCGCCCTTCACCTTTCAGGCGGTGTACAGAGGCGTCATCATTAATAGCCAGAATCAGGCGATCACCTTGCTTGCGAGCTTGTTCCAGGTAACCCACATGACCAGCGTGGAGAATATCAAAGCAACCATTTGTGAATACAATGCGTTCGCCCTGGGCTTTGGCATCTTCTATAACATTGGCTAACTGTTCGCGGGTCATCACACCGCGTTCTACACCATGTACACGGCTGACTGCACGACGCAGTTCCGGCATGCTGACAGTGGCTGTTCCCAGTTTGCCAACTACAATGCCCGCGGCGATGTTCGCCAGAGCTGTTGCTTCTGGCAAGGGCATACCAGTGGCTAAGCCAGCGGCCAGCACGCCGATAACAGTGTCGCCAGCACCAGTTACATCGAAAACTTCTCGGGCGCGGGCAGGGAAATGTAGTTCATTCTCTTCTTCCCGCAGAAGAGTCATGCCATGTTCGCTGCGGGTGATGAGAAGGGCATCAAGCTCGAGATCACGGCGTAGCTTCTGGCCTTTTTCGACAAGAGTTTTCTCATCAGGGCAGGAGCCGACAATCGCTTCGAACTCACTCAGGTTTGGAGTGATGACTGTAGCGCCGCGATATTTTTCAAAGTCAGAACCTTTTGGATCGGCAAGCACCGGAATATTTCTGGCGCGAGCCATTTTCACTAACATCTGCAGATCGGTCAGTGTGCCCTTGCCGTAATCGGACAGAACCAGTGCGTCGGCATTTTCCAGAGAGTTTTTGAGGTGTTCCGGAATTTGTTCCTGGAAACACTCTGAGAAAGATTCTTCAAAGTCTAGGCGCATCAACTGTTGGTGCTGGCTGATAACCCGCAGTTTTGTGATTGTCGGTGCACCCGCATGGCGGATAAAGTCACAGCTTACGCCTGCAGACTCCAATGTATTACTGAGGCTGTCAGCTGCTTCATCATCACCAGTTGCGCCCAGCAGCCAGACAGGGGTGCCCAGAGAGGTAATGTTAAGGGCAACGTTTCCTGCGCCACCAGGACGGTCTTCTGTACCAGTTACACGAACAACAGGAACGGGAGCTTCCGGGGAGATGCGCCGGGTAGGGCCATGCCAGTACCGGTCGAGCATTACGTCGCCGGCTACAACAACGCGGGCTTTGTCAAAACGGGGCAGGGTAAGCTTCATGCAATAATCTCTGTCACAGTTTCAGCCTGTTCTTCAAACTGCAGATGATGCAGTCTGGCATAGGCACCATCTCTGGCCAGCAACTCGCTATGGGTACCGGACTCAATAATCTGCCCTTTATCCATCACCAGAATGCGATCGGCATTTTCAATGGTGGACAAGCGGTGTGCGATTACCAGAGTGGTCCGATTTTTCATAATGTTATCCAGCGCAGACTGGATATGACGTTCAGATTCGGTGTCCAGCGCCGATGTGGCTTCATCCAAAATCAGCAGAGGGGCATCCTTAAGAATGGCGCGGGCTATGGCTAAACGCTGGCGTTGACCACCGGAGAGTAACACACCATTTTCACCAACCAGGGTGTGGAGCCCTTCAGGCATATTCTCAATAAATTCCATGGCATAAGCCGAGCGAGCTGCCAGACGAATGTCGTCTTCATCGGTATCCCGCAAGTCACCATAGGCAATGTTATTGGCAACAGTATCATTGAACAGAGATACTTGCTGATTTACCAATGCAATCTGTTTTCTGAGGTTCTTCAGCTGGTAATCTTCAATAGGGTGACCGTCCAGAAGAATTTCACCGCCATCGTGATTGTAAAAACGAGGCAGCAAGCTGGCGAGAGTTGTTTTACCACTGCCTGAACGACCAACGAGGGCGATGGTTTCACCGGGCTTAATCGTGAAGTTTATATCCTTAAGGGCCGGAGACTCGGCATTGGGATAGGTGAAGGTCAGGTTTCTGATTTCCAGTTCACCATTAACTCTTTCAACTTCGAGAGTACCTTCATCTTTCTCTGTTTCTTCATCAACCAGTTCGAAAACAGAGTGCGCCGCCACAATACCTTTCTGGATATTAGGTATGACTTCACTGAGCTGGCGAAGGGGCTTTGGCAGCAGACCTGCGGCTGTCAGGAAACCAACCAGCTGACCGGGAGTGTTGGCAGTGGCGCCAGTACTTTGTAAATAGAGCACTGCATACATCAAGGCCGCCATGGCGCAAAGAATAATCAACTGCAAGGTTGGGGTCATAATGGCGCCAACCTTAACCATCTTCAGCCCTTTTTTCGTGTTATCTGCACTGGCAGCAAGAAAACGGGTTTTCTCATAGGTTTCACCACCAAAGCTGCGCACAACCCGGTGACTGGTGATGGTTTCTGAAGCGATGTGGGTCACATCCCCCATTGTGTTCTGAATCTTTTTACTGAGTTTTTTGAATCGTTTGCTGGTGAGGGCTACAACGCCAGCAATCACCGGCATGATAGCAATGAACAGTAATGTCAGCTTCCAGTTGGTGTAGAGCAGATATCCAAGAACAGCTATAACAGTAAGGCCTTCCCGTACAACCACCTTAATGGCATCTGTGGCTGCAGTGGTCACACCACCTACGTTGTAGGTGATGCGGGAAATCAGATGGCCAGAGTTGTTGTCATCAAAGAATTTATTGGGCAGCACCAGCATGCTGTTAAAAAGGTGTGTCCGTAAGTCGTGGACAACACCAAGGGAAACCCGGGCAAGAAAGTAGTTGCCCATAAAGGAACCAATGCCCCGGAATATGGCAATAAACACCATGCCAAGGGGAACAATCAGAACCAGTTTCTCTGGCGCAACCTGGCCTAATCCCCAGATGCTGACTGGCTCCTGAGCATCGCCAATCAAGGCTGTTGTAAAATAATCAACCAGCTTTGGAAACATTGGCTGGCTGGCAGCAAAAAAGACATAGCCCAGAATACTCAGGGCAAAATAGGGCCAGTAAGGGCGTACATACCCTAGAAGGCGCAGGTAAATCGCCAGCCCACTGCTTGCAGTTCCAGCGGTGCGGGATTGTTGGGTCATACATCAAAACCTGCTGATAGAAATAAATGAGAACGATCGTGCAAATCAAGTGAAGCCGATAATCATAACATACCATCAGTAATTGGCGGCAATCCGGGCGCTTTTTGGGGTGGGGTTTCTCTATTTTACGCAGTTACAAAGCAGACTTTCCTTTTCCTTAGCCTCTGCCACAGGTAGAATGCCCGCCTTTGCCAGCACACACGACAAGCTGAAGACTTTCAATGCAGATTCTTACTGCTACGGACTATAACAGACTGCGGGATGGCGGCAGTGTTATTGAAGCTGATGGCTTTGGCGATAAGGTAATCAAGCTGAAAGACGGGACTTTTTTGAAACTGTTTCGTCGCAAACGCCTGCTAACCTCAGAGTTGATATGGCCTTATGCCATGCGATTTGCCAAAAATGCCCAAGCCTTGGTTGAGCGTGGCATTCCCACAGTTGAAATAAAGTCTGTTTATAAAATTCCATCTGTTGAGCGTACGGCGGTTCATTACCACCCGCTGGCAGGTGAGACCCTGCGCCAGTGGCTGGCGAAGTGCAACGAGTCTGAAAAGCAGCAATTGGCGCGCGATTTTGGTCGTTTTATCGCTTGGTTGCACCGTTCAGGCGTGTACTTTCGTTCGTTGCATCTGGGGAATATTCTCCGCATGCCGGATGAGCGCCTTGGGTTGATAGATATTTCTGATATGCGTTGCCGCAATTACAGCCTCAGTGAAGGCAGTCGGCTTCGAAATTTCAGGCATATGGCCCGTTATCGGGATGACATGGAGCTGCTGGGTGATTCAGCAGCTATTCTGGCAGAAAGCTATCACGATATGGCTGGTTCCCAAGAAGGGTTCCGGAAGAAATTAGATAATATTTTGGCTGGTCTATAACCGGCCCAGATGAAAAGAGGCATTTTCCCTGTGATCGAGAAACTCCGGAACGTAGCGATTATCGCTCACGTTGACCACGGCAAAACAACACTGGTCGATAAGCTGCTGCAGCAATCCGGTACCCTTGGCCGCAAGGATCAGGGTACTGAGCGCATCATGGACTCCAATGACCAGGAGAAAGAGCGCGGTATCACCATTTTGGCCAAGAACACAGCCATTAACTGGAATGACTACCACATTAATATTGTGGACACACCAGGGCACGCTGACTTCGGTGGTGAAGTAGAACGTGTTCTCTCTATGGTTGACTCCGTACTGCTGCTGGTGGATGCGGTAGACGGCCCAATGCCTCAAACCCGCTTTGTAACGTCCAAAGCTTTTGAACAGGGCCTGCGCCCGATTGTTGTCATCAACAAGGTTGACCGTCCTGGCGCCCGTCCTGACTGGGTGATGGATCAGGTTTTTGACCTGTTTGATAATCTGGGCGCTACCGATGAACAGCTGGATTTCCCGGTTATCTATGCCTCCGCCCTGAATGGTGTTGCAGGTATGGAACCAGATCAGCTGGCTGAGGATATGACTCCTCTGTTTGAAATGATCACTGAAAATGTTCCTGCCCCAGACGTTGATGTTGACGGCCCTTTCCAGATGCAGGTTTCCGCTCTGGATTACAACAGCTATGTAGGTGTTATTGGTGTTGGCCGGGTTAAGCGTGGTCACATCAAGCCAGGTACTCCAGTACGTCTGGTTGATATGCACGGTGAAGAACGCAACGCCAAAATCCAGAAAGTGATGGGCCACCTTGGCCTTGAGCGTGTTGAGACTGAAGATGCTCGTGCCGGTGACATCATCTGCATTACTGGTATTGAAGGCCTGAACATTTCCGACACTCTCTGTGATCCGGCCAATGTTGAAGCTCTGCCAGCACTGACTGTTGATGAGCCAACAGTATCCATGACTTTTCAGGTTAACGACTCTCCATTCTGTGGGCAGGACGGAAAGTTTGTAACGTCCAGGAACATCAAAGACCGTCTGGATCGTGAGCTTATCCACAATGTAGCGCTGCGAGTTGAGCAGGGCGACGATGCTGACAAGTTCAAGGTTGCTGGTCGTGGTGAGCTGCACCTGTCTGTTCTGATTGAAACCATGCGCCGTGAAGGTTTCGAACTGGCTGTTTCCCGTCCAGAAGTTGTTATTCGTGACAACAATGGTGTGAAGGAAGAGCCTTATGAACAGGTTGTGGTTGATGTTGAAGATGAGCATCAGGGCGCCATCATGGAAGAGATGGGGCTGCGTAAAGCAGAGCTGAAGGACATGGTTCCAGATGGTAAAGGCCGTGTACGTATGGATTTCATCATGCCTTCCCGTGGCCTGATTGGTTTCCGCTCCCTGTTCCTGACCCTGACCTCAGGTTCCGGCATTCTGACTTCTATCTTTGATCACTACGGCCCTGTGAAAGAAGGTGAAGTTGGCAGCCGTAACAATGGTGTTCTGGTTTCCATGGTTAAAGGCAAGGTTCTGGGATACTCCCTGTTCAACCTGCAGAGCCGTGGCCGGATGTTTATCGATCCAAACGTTGATGTGTATGAAGGCCAGATTATTGGTCTGCATATTCGTGACAACGATCTGATGGTTAACCCAACCAAGGGCAAGCAGCTGACCAACGTGCGTGCTGCTGGTACCGATGAAAACATTATTCTGACTCCGCCCATTCGTCATACTCTGGAACAGGCTCTTGAGTTTATTGATGATGATGAGTTGGTTGAGATTACTCCTAACCATATTCGTCTGCGTAAGAAGTACCTCACAGAGGTGGAGCGTAAGCGCAACAGAAACAAGTAAGTTTCTATAGCTCTATATTTAAAGCCCCGCTACAGCAATGTACCGGGGCTTTTTGTTGTTCTGGTTCTGTATTTTCTCGGCAATGCCCTTCGGGTGGCGCTGAAAGCCGCCAGTTAAAGAGTTAGTCAAAACAGCAGGGCAGTATGTGCGAGAGAGTGTTTATCAGTCATCCGATGACAATGCCGTGCACTTGCTCCCGTTTGGAAAAGCCAATCGCTGACCTTCTACCCCTGAATTAAAGCTACTCCTGAATTAAAGCTGACAACCAATGGCCTGTTTGATGTGAAGCAGTTTGATTATATGGATGTGGTTGCCTGCTCCTGCTCCTGCTCCTGAAAGGGATGGTCGGTTATGAATTGAAATATTTTTGCGACATTGCCGTCCATCCAGTGATTTGTACCAGGCAGCCCTTGTGTATTTCCTTTCGGGCGCTCCCGCGAAGAGTGGGCTGTGCCGTGTGAACGGATGGGAATGTGGCCGAAATCTTCAGGAATTTTTATGCCATATCCCTTTATCCGCTGGCAGGTGTTTCGGGCATCACGTTCGTCCTTTTGGTGAAGATAGAGAAGTGTTTGCAGGCTCTCAGGGAGTTGCTGTGACCCTGAAGCAGCCTGCTCCTGCAGTGTTTGAAGAATCAACTCATATTTCAATTCCAGTTGCCTCTTGGGCGTGGCTTTATCATATTCAACTCTGATGTGTGCGGGGCTGAGGGCGGGAGGAACTCTTTTTTCACAGAGTATTTTCCCCAGGGTTTCATGGAATTCATCTTTCGGCTTATTTTTGCCAAATATTTGGGTCATGACACTAGAGCACTTACAATCAGGTCGTGCATTTATGAATTGATCCAGAAATGCCTCATCAGAACGAGGGTCCTTTGCCGTGGCTGATGCCTTGCTCGCCTTCGTTGTTATGCCGTGGTGCTGCATAAAACTTTGCAGTCCGTTAAATGTCCATACGTCATACTCTAAATGTGCCAGTTTTGTTTCAAGGTTTTCTCCGGTATCCAGTTGCTTCGTGAGTAGCAGTTTGAGTCGAGAGGCGATTCCTGAAAGCTTTACATGATCCTCCAACAGATAGTGCTCTATAAGATTTTTCATATCATCACTGTCGCCTTCAGCTGCGATAGCAATAAGACGAGACGATTTTTCTTCTTTTGTTTCATATGGTGGTACAGGAATAGTAAAACCCTGCTCTTTGAGCTGCTTTTTTACAAAAGCCGGTGTGGGTTGAGTACCAGCCTGCGTTACCAAACCTGCTTTGCGCAGGTGCTTGGCCAAATTACCAATATTGGACTTATGGTTGGAGAGCCAGACAAAACAATGTTTAGCCAGTGCCTGATAGTCTCCAGTCTTATGAAAGCGCTCTGCCACAATAGGGAAATCCATCATGGTAAACTCGTCTTCTTCTGTCATAACCCCGTGGTTTTTTAAAAAGCCGTACATAATGGCAGGGGTCCATTCGGGAATAGTTTCTTTTAGCAGCTCACTTTGATTGAGGAAGTTGATAAGGGGTGTGTATTGCCTTTCGATCACCGTATCGATCCGCGCCGCTCGTTCCGCTTTAAAGCAATGTATGAGGTTTTGAGCCAGCTTCTTCTCCCTTTGTTCCGGGTCTGAGGTTGTCAGATAAGTCTGCAGCAAACGCTGGCGAAGCTGTTCACCTGAGAGCGATGCTTGCTCTTCAGAGCTTAATTGCACTGGCTTTGGGTAAAGTTCTTTTTGAGATGGATCAAGTATCTTGATGGCTAAAGGTAACGGGATTCTCTGGCGGTGCTCTTCTTTGGTTAAATCCAGCAGGTCGTGGGTGAGTACATACTGCAGAAGCTTTTCTTCATTCCAGTGAGGTGTCGGATAATTACCTTTGCTGTGGCCTTGATAGGCATTAAGCATAGAGGCTGTTTTGCCAAATGTTTTGTTCAACGCCCAAAGGCGGCAAATAGCCATATGGTAGGCGTCTTTGTTTCCTGTTCGGGCATGCCGCCAGAGAATGCGTGCGGCGGTTATGGGTGGTTGCCCCTGAATCCCGTATTCAAGCTGAGCCGTCGTTAGAGGATTCTGTTTCATCAACTGGTGACAACTGTCAGGATTCCAGAGTTCTCCATCGGGCTGATGAAGACCGTGAAGGTTAAGCAACTTAACAAGTTCTGTGCTCGAGCCGTCGTGTTGTAATCTGCTGAGACAGAACTGCATGATTTCGCGCTCTGGATCTATCCCTCGCTCAAACAGACAACGCTCCCAGAGCGCCTCGTGGGGCATGAATTGATACTTCTCTTGTTCACTGATTTTTCCACTTTCCAGAAAGTAACGATACAGAGAAGCTGGTGACCACTCACCCTCCATTGGGTGAGGGATGCACCTGTTGTTCAGGCTGTTGCAGCAGGCGATGTAGCCATTTATTAGTGGATCAGACTGAGACTGATAGTGCAGGAAATACTGCCAGAGCAAATCAGGGCTGTTTGGGGTTGTGATGAGCTGGCGGGTGAGTTCTGCCCGTTGTGCATGAATACTGGAAGGTAGAGTTCTGTGCTTGACGGGTTGTTTTGCCTTCGTACGAGAAGGGCGTTTTTGGGGAATCCGCATGCTGGTTGTGGAAAGCTCGTCACTGTCACTGTCACTGCAGGATTCATCCCATTCCGATGGATTGCTCTCGTCCGGAAACGGTGACTGATAATCTGAGTCAGCCTCTGAGTGGGAATCAGACTCGGAATCCGGCAATAGCTTTTCACTGAGTTCATCTTCACTTTCGAGCCAGTCTCTACTGCTGCTTGTGTCCATAAGCTCCATAGGCTCTGATGTGAGTGAGCTGCCTGATTGTGGAGAGGACGGCATGGCCGTGATGATCTCTGTTGGTCGGGGAGCCTTGTTTCTGGTTTTCGTCTTTACCCAACCTGTTGCGGGTTTGCGCTTTTGTTTGGGAATAAACACAGGAAAGCCATCGTTAGTTATGCGCATCATCTTCTGAGGGTTGTCAATAATATCCTTCCCGACATTCTCGAAATTTACTCTGTTGGCATACCGAAATGTCAGCTCGTCTCCTTCTGCAATAGGTTTGATGGCGATAATTGGAATGAGCAGGCTGTCTACAGGGTTTGCCGAGGTGCGCATGTAAAGTTTGCCTCTGTCTGTTATATGGCTGCATGCCTCGGGAGCCAGGTTAGTGAGCAGGATGGTGTTGGGCTGAAAGCTGTGATTCAGGTATTGAAACGGAGAATCAGAGTGCTCACCATCAATACCTATTTCAATATTCTTTCCTTCAAGCTTTGCCTGACTCCAGGCGGTATAGGTGTCTTTTCCTGTCCGAAACTGGATATCCCCTGCGGGGCTGAGGTACCAGACAGCATGTAAAGGAAGGGCTATATCCTGTGACTTTTTTTCTGCAAGTCTCAAATATTTTGACAGCAATGTGAGTGGCATGGGTTTACGGAAATTTACCGTGCCGGTGTAAAACCCAACAACTTCGCCCTCACTGAAGGCACACTTGGCAAAGGCACCTTTTCCTTTACTTACATCAGGGCAATTTTTAACCTCTACACGGTTTTCTGGATGAATAGACTCACGTGCGTGTTTCAGGTCAGAAAATGATAGAACGGTTTTGGGACTGTTCATTCCTTCCAGAGGGGCATGAAAGCGGTCGTTGGCACTATCATGGTAGAGTGAGAGCTCTGTCCAGGCACTGATACTTCGTTGGTCAAGGGGGCGAGCCTTCTGGGAGAGTGAATCTGCTTCTTGGGGAGTGTGTGAAAGCCCTGTAACGGGCTGCACAGTTCTATCATGGGTTTGCCCGGTAGCAAGGTCTGCCACCAAGCCTGTCAGAGCACCCTCCGATTGCGGCGGGCGCTGAAGTTCGGGAGCAATCTGCATTGACCTGTTCCTTATCCGATGACATTCATTGGATAGAATCAGGTCAGGATGGTTCATCCCGGTGACAGGCTGGTTAGGCGTTTGACCGGGCAATGATAGTGTCTTCCTCCTCCGTGCTTTGTCTATAAAAATTCACCAACCGGGAAATATGCAGTCGACCTTGAGAAAGCCTGTAGCGGTTGGTATCTCTCAGACTGTTTACACAGCCGCAATACGCCTGCTGATACCAGGTAGCACCCTGTGAACAGATGCTCATTTGTCCCATGAAAAACTGGCAGACCAACTCAACGTGACGTTAAAGAGTTAGTCACAACAGCAGGCAGTATGTGCGAGAGAATGTTTATCACATTCAAACGGTCAACGCTTATCACAGCGAGATTGTGATGGCCAATGAGCTTGTTTTGCAGGACAAAGTGAAGCTTTTTGTGGATATTGCCGGAGTTCATTATATCTCCTACGCCGTACCTGTAACCTTCAGGTTGAAGTTTTTGCCCAGTGGTAAAATATCTGGAAAAGCCGATTAACCAGAGCTTTTTTCTGCATGGATGATCGAAGGTTTTCGATCTAGTCTTTTCTGAACAGGGAGTGTTCAGAGCGTTTACTTGCTATGAAAATACTGGGGCGACGTTTCAGGAAGCTGCAAGAACCATTGCAGCGTTCTGCGGTTGAGAAAGCTTATCAGGCTTTTAAACGCAAGATTTCGGCACTTGAGCAGACAGTTAAACGACTCTTCAATCGATCGAGAAATACTTTACCTCCTCGAGAAATTCATGCTCGAAGTATTTCTAAACTTCAGGTTCCCTCAGCCCTTTACGGCTTAAATCCACAAAGTGAGCCAGATGTCATTTATATAGAAAAACAGGTAAGGGATCAGCAAACCTGCGGTACTCACGCCGCTAATGCATTCTTCGGAAAGCACGCGCTGAATCCTTATAACGTATACGAACAGAAGGATGTTGAAGTGCTTCTACAGCGAATGCAGGAGCGTTGTTTGAGAGCAACTGCAGAGGAGAAGTTACCACCTGCCTCTCAGCTTACCCTTCATAACGCATTATATGATGAATCTTTGATTGAAGCCCTGGATAACTTTCAGGGAGACAGGATGATTTTGGCATCAGGGTTAAGCCACCACTTCGTGACGTGTGTGAAAGGAGAGAGTGGGCAGTGGTATGTGGTAGACAGCATGAACCACGGGAAAAAGATAAGAGTGGACAGCCCCGCTTCTTATCTCAAACTCCTTTACTATGGCCGTGATCCAGAGCAGATGGAACTGGAGGAAAAAATTGTTTCAGTTATCCATCTGAAGGGCGAGAATATGCCCGGCGTTGAACAGGACTAATTCCATTCCAGCTTGCGTAGAAACCACTTGTCTTCAGTCTTTTCCCAATGCCCCGTGTAACTGATTAAACGGCCATTTTCCGGGATGAAAGAACTTTGGCCGGTAAGGATGGCTGTACCCCTGGTAACGGCAGTGTCACCGATTACTGTGGTGTCTCGACGAGTGGAGATCACATTGACTTCCTTATGGCGCATAAAATGAAAAGCCATCATTCGCATGGCTGATTTTTTATCCAACTTATGACTGCCAGTAAACTCAGGGCTCAGGTTATCCAGAACCCGATCCATCTCTTTATTACTCAGCCCTGCAATGGCCTGATCAATGTTGTGGTTGATGACTTCTTCATCTGGCGGCTCGCTGCAGCTGGTCAGCAGCAGGGTGGTGAGAATGATGCTTGAAAACAGTCTGTTCATTGCTTTCTTCTTGGTTTATTGTCTGAATCGTCTTTACTGATTCCTATCACTGATGATTTGATCAGAGCCGGTATAATTGCCTTTAAGATGGTGCTCCATAGGAGTAGTGTTGTAAATGTTGCGGTGGCACCAACACGTCAGGAACTCACAGGGATTTATCAATGCTGACCCTCTACCCGCCCATTAAACCTTATGCTCGTCATAATCTGCCAGTCTCAGGTGGGCATAAAATTTATATTGATGAGAGCGGAAACCCGGAAGGTATACCCGTTATTTTCCTTCATGGGGGCCCTGGTGTTGCGTGCGATAAACACAGTCGTCGGTTCTTTGATCCACAGATGTACAGGATCATTATCTGGGATCAACGTGGCTGCGGGCGATCAACACCTCACTCTGAATTGCAGGACAACACCACGGATGATTTGATCTCTGATATGGAGACAATCCGTACAGAGTTGAAAATTGATAAGTGGGTTGTACTGGGCGGTTCATGGGGGGCTACCCTCGGCCTGCTCTACGCTGCCCGACATGCTGATAAAGTTCTGGGTTTGATACTCCGTGGTGTTTTTCTTGGCAGAAAGAGTGATACCAAGTGGTTGTTTGATCAACATGGTGCGGGTCGAATTTTCCCGGATTACTGGCAAACATTCGCGGCGCACTTTCCTGAAGATGAAAGGGATGATCTGCTGAAAGCCTGCCATCAGCGTTTGACTGGTGATGATGAACTGGCCCGTATGGGAGCCGCAAAAGCCTTTTGCACCTGGGATGCTCATTGCTCAACACTGCGGCCAAGCCAGGAAGTACTGGATAGCTTTTCTGACCCTCACAAAGCCATCGCACTGGCGCGCATTTGTATTCACTATCTGATGAATAATGTGTTCTTGAACACTGACGGTGTTCTGCCAGAGCTCTCTGCAATAGAAGATATCCCCGGCATTATTGTGCATGGTCGTTACGATTTGATCTGCCCTTTGGAAAATGCCCTGACTCTTCAGACAGTATGGAAAAACAGTGAGCTACATATAGTCAGAGATGCAGGGCACTCAGCTTTTGAGTCAGGGATTCGTGATGCAATGGTGCGTGCTACGGATGAAATGGCTCGTCAGTTTAAAGCGGAATTTAATCTCGACAGAAGCTCGTAGCGCTGGGTTTTAAGGAGCAGTTGCTTAGTGGAACTGCTCCTGTATCTCGAAGCTGTCGACAGCCAGTTTCCAAGTACCAGAATCCGTTTTTATCCATTCTTCCAGAGTAATAACGCCCCGGCCAACATTCATACGCCAGTTGGCTCCAAGATGTACTTTGCTCTCGTTGATCTCCTGCAACCAGATATCGGTATAAACCAGATCTGTGGCTCCTGATTGAATAAAAGGGCGCCAGAAGTTGTCGATATTTTCCCGGCCGCTGTATTCTCCCATGGGTTTGGCTTTCATCTCCGCTTCCGGTATATAAGCCGAGATACAGTAGTCTGTATCTCCCTTGTTGAAGTGCTTGATCCAGTTTTTACTGGCGTTCAGCGTTGCTGTGAGACTGTCATGGTGCATGGTGAATGATCTCACGGAAAATGAATGGGAAAGTTTAGTTCGTACACTCAGTATCTGATTGGAAGAGTGGTGATTATGAAGTACACCCTTATAACCGGTGCAACAGGTGGGCTTGGCAAAGCGCTGGCATTCCGGCTGGCACAGAAGCAGGAAACGCTTCTTTTAGTTGGCAGAAACAGCGATAAGTTGCAGACTCTTTCGGAAGAGTTATCCGGAGAACATCATATATTTTGCAGCGATCTGAGTGATGCTGAGGCTGTAGCAGCTTTGAAATGCTGGACGCAGGAGAACCTGGGATTACCTTCAACAGTTATCAACTGTGCTGGTGCTGGATTATTTGGTTCGCTGGAATCGTTGGATGACAAAGACATTCAGCAATCATTGATAGATAACCTTCTCCCCATCATTTATCCATGTAAGGCCTTTGTTCCAGATATGAAACAGGCTGGCGGTGTTATTGTGAATGTGATGTCGACCGCAGCATTGAAAGGAAAAGCGGGGGAATCTGTTTACTGTACCGCCAAATGGGGGGTGCGCGGATTTACCGAATCCTTGCGGGAAGAGGTGAAAGGGTCTCAGTTAAGAGTGGTAGCAGTTTATCCTGCAGGTATGGCGACAGGTTTCTGGGAAAACACCGGTGTGAACTATCCGGTTGAGAGTTTTATGTCTGCAGAGCAGGCGGCAGAGATGATTGTGGCTGCCTTAGGTCAGGTCAACAAAGGTTTTGTTTCTGATATAACGTTGAGTCGTTAACTATTTAGGAGTTGTGAGTGAAAGGACTGATTCAGCGAGTCAGCCAGGCCAGTGTGGTAGTGGATGGTGAGACTGTTGGTGAGATAGATCATGGGATTCTTCTGCTGTTGGGTGTGGAAAAAGATGACACTCCGGAGAAGGCTGGAAAACTTCTGGATAAAGTTCTCAAGTATCGTATTTTTTCTGACGGCGCAGGTAAGATGAATCTCAGTCTTGCCGATACTGGTGGTGGTTTGCTGGTGGTGTCCCAGTTCACCCTGGTTGCCGATACCCGTAAAGGGTTGCGGCCAAGCTTCAGCTCTGGCGCATCCCCGGCATTGGGCGAAGAGCTTTACGAGCAGTTTGTTGAGATGGCAAAGAGCAGGCACTCAACAGTTGCTACTGGCAACTTTGGTGCTGATATGAAAGTCAGTCTGCTGAATGATGGGCCGGTTACGTTTATGCTGGAAGTTGCCTAGGGGCGTTCTCAATGAGGCATCGAACTCAGCATTGCCGAGAGCTATTGAGAGCTACCGAGAGCTACCGAGAGCTTCTATGGGTAGACGACTGCAGTTGCGGCACAGGTAGCGTTGTAGTCCAGAAGGCGCTTTGCCGTTCTTGACTACGCCATTCGTGGTATCGCAGTGAACACAAGCCACTTGAATGATTGTCATGGAGAGTAAGGAAATAGCGGAAATACCAGAGGAAAAAGCTACTTCCTATACGCTATCAACGCATCTGATTTACTACCCTGTTTTCAGGGAAACGTTCGATGCACTGTCAAAATGGGCAAGCAAGCATAACGAAAAGCGCCAGCTCCTAAGAGCTGGCGTTTTGGGAAGTAAAACAGAACAATTGTTTTACATCTGTTCAACAGTCTCGATAGTCAGGCAACCCAGACCCAGCTTCAGAACACGGGCAGTCAGAGCGCACAGCTGCAGACGACTGTTCTTCACGTCAGCAGCAACATCGTCCTTGTTGACAGGACAGAACTCGTAGAACTTCATAAAGGCGCCAGCCAGCTCGAACAGATAGGAGCACAGAATATGTGGCATACCTTCACGGGCAACGCCGTCTACTGCTTCACTGAACTGCATCAACTTGATAGCCAGTTCACGCTCAGCCTGTTCGGTGATCTTGATATCGCCGGTCAGGGAAGCCGCTTCAACACCAGCCTTACGGAAGATGCTCTGTACACGGGTGTAAGCGTACATCATGTAAGGAGCAGTGTTACCTTCGAAGGAGAGCATGTTGTCCCAGTCGAACACATAGTCACTGGTACGATTCTTGGAAAGGTCAGAGTACTTCACAGACCCCATAGCGACAGCGTTAACAACCTGAGCTTTTTGCTCGGCAGTCATATCTGCGCCTTTCTCGTTGATCAGCTTTTCTGCACGGGCAGTGGCTTCGTTCAGCAGAGTAGCCAGTTTCACAACGCCACCGGCACGGGTCTTGAAAGGCTTGTTATCTTTACCCAGCATCATACCGAAGTAGTGATGTTCTAAAGTTACGTTCTCAGGTACAAAACCAGCCTTGCGAACGATGGTCCAGGCCTGCTGCAGGTGCTGAGCCTGACGGGCATCGATATAGTACAGGATACGGTCAGCACCAAAATTATCGTAACGGTACTTGGCACAGGCCAGATCGGTAGTGGTGTATAGGTAGCCGCCGTCACGCTTCTGGATGATAACGCCCATTGGGTCACCATCCTTGTTCTTGAACTCGTCAAGGTAAACAACCATGGCACCGTTGTCTTCAACGGCCAGACCTTTCTCCTTCAGGTCGGCTACGATGCCGGGCAGCATGTCGTTGTACATGCTCTCGCCCATAGTGTCTTCAGCGGTAATCTTCACACCTAGACGCTTGTAGGTGCGCAGGTTCTGCTCCATGGTCACGTCAACCAGCTTTTGCCACTGCTGTCGGCACCACTCATCACCACCCTGCAGCTTCACCACGTAGTTACGAGCACGTTCGGCAAAGGCTTCGTCTTCATCGTAGTGCTTCTTGGACTGACGGTAGAACTCTTCCAGATCGCCCAGCTCGGAGTTCATAACGTCAGGGTTGGTTTTCTGCAGCTCTTCCAGATGTGCGATCAGCATACCGAACTGGGTACCCCAGTCGCCGATGTGGTTAGCCCGCACAACCTTGTTGCCGAGAAACTCCAGAGTTTGGGAAACCGCATCACCGATAACGGTAGAACGCAGGTGAGCCACGTGCATCTCTTTCGCAACGTTTGGAGCGGAGAGGTCAACAACAATAGTTTGAGGCTTTTCAGTTTTGGCTACACCTGCACGCTCATCCTTGCTGTAGCCAGCCAGGGTTGCAGCCATCCACTCAGGCTTCAGGAAAATGTTGATAAAGCCGGGGCCAGCAATTTCAATTTTGTCGGCGGTTTCAGAGAGATCCAGGTTATCAATAACCTTTTGAGCCAACTCACGAGGATTCATGCCCAGTTTCTTGGCCACTGGCATCGCACCATTGGACTGATAATCACCGAACTGAGCGCGGGCGCTTTGGCGAATCATTGCCGGGCTGTCGGCAGGTGCGCCAGCGGCCATGAGGGCGGCGGATATCTTTTGGTCAAGGAACTTGAGCACGTTCATGGAGCAATCCTTAATTCAGGCGGTGCAGATTTGAGTAAGTTTACAAGGGTTTAGCCGAAATGGCGGTGGCAGTTAAGGAAACTGCGCCAACGTCGAATCAGTTATATCATCGTCGGATTAAATTCTGGCGGGAGCGAATATCAGAGAAAAATACAGCCACAGCTATTCCGGCGAAAGAAATACCGGTGCTTTTTGATAGAAAATGGTCATTTTTACTGGCTGTCATCATGCACAGCATGCTATCGGAATTCCATATCTCTCACAAGACGGCTAACCCTGATATTACCCGCTATTGTATTGATGACCGATTAGTCTTGCTTAGAAAGCAAAACTCGCGGCGCTACTGCCATGCAGTGAAGAACTCTTTGTGGCAGGATGGAGATAATATTTTTAGGTTTCAGTCCTGTATACAAAAACGGGTTGTTAAGCAGGGTATAACCTGCGTTTCTTTTTGTCCTTGAGGGAATTATGGCGGGCGCTAACAGAGGGACTGGCAGGCGGACTGGCAGACATGGAAATAAACATAAAAAGGCAGGGGCAAAAGCAAAGGTGCCCGGCTGGTTATTGCTGATTGCTGGTATTGTCATTGGCGGTTTTGGCATGATGCTTACGGAGCTGGCGCCTAACGTTGGTATGACACCCGGTGCGAAGTCGACCACGGTTAATAAGGAAGGAGAAACTGAAGCGAAGGGGCCGGTTTTTGATTTTTATACGCTTTTGCCTGAATCAGAAGTTTTGGTGCCTTCAGAGAAAAAGACTGATCAGCAAAAGCCTCCGGTTAAGAAAACAGTAACCAAATCAGAACCGGAAAAATCAAAAACCCCTTATTCTGAAGAACAGGCGAAAAGCGGCCACCGATATCTACTGCAGGCAGGATCATTTCGAAGTGCGCAGGATGCTGACCGGCTTCGGGCACAGTTGATTCTTACCGGCTTTGAGGCTCGTATTGAGAAAGTTAAAGTTCGCGGCGGGGAGCAGTGGCACCGAGTTCAACTTGGCCCTTTTAACAGTGAGACAGAAGTGAGAGCTGTGCGGCAGCAGCTGGCTTCACAGGGCTTGGAAACCATGCTGCTGCAACAGCGGTAAGCGGATAATAAGCGCTCTCGTCAATTACCCTGCCAGCTGCAGTCGAAACCTATTAGCGTTGTTCCTGAACAGCGTATGGTTCCACTCTGGTTGGCAGTGATTTCAGTATTACGCCCTGCAACGGCTCCCAGTTTAAGTTTGGCTCCCGGAGCTAGCTGAAGACTTGTGTAATCCCCTTTATTCATTGATGCATCTACTTTACCGCCACAACTCTGGGGGTTGTCTTCTGTCTCGTACGTCAAGATATATACACCATTGTGTTTGAGGATAACGTCGTAACAAAAGATTGTATCCGTATCGAGGAAGATCGGGTTATCAACCCGTGTGTAGGTGTACACTGCTGTCCGGTTAAAAAAATCGAGAAAGGCGTGAGATGTCTGTCTTTAGTGGTTTGCGGTAAAATAGCGGTTGTCGAGACAGCTATTTCACAAAACAAAAAAGACAGACATGAAGCATCATAACAGCGTTTTCCAACAGTTACTCAAAACAATCCCACGTCACCAGTTTCAGAAGGTCGTTGATCGCCACAACGGGGATCATCGCATCAGGACTCTGTCATGCTGGACTCAGCTCGTTGCCATGATGTTTGCTCAACTGGCCAGCCGGGTTTCCATTCGGGATCTGGTTGAGAATTTTAATACCTGCCACAATCACCATTATCATTTGGGTGTCTCTCGCATAAAGCGTTCTTCATTGTCAGATGCTAACAGCACCCGGGCGGTTGGCATTTTCTCAGAAACCTTTTTCTTTCTATTACAAAAGGTCAGAAGCCATCTGCCTCGGGGAGCGGCCAGTGATATGGTTCGCCTGATTGATTCCACGACCATTGACTTAAATTTGAACCAGTTTGAGTGGGCGCATTTCCGAAAAACCAAAGGCGGCATAAAGCTTCATACGGTGTATGACCCGAAGGCAGATACACCAACGTTTTTCGAACTAACCACCGCCAAGAAAAATGACTGTAAAGTGGCTCAGAACCTTCCCATCATGGCAGGTGTCACCTA
>NZ_CAMZOG010000015.1 GCF_947331445.1 Parendozoicomonas sp. Alg238-R29
CGGAAAACCATCTTACACTTTTCTCCAGTTTTTCTTTCCACGGTATTGACACACCCACAGCCTCCCCATAGAATTCGCACCACATTTCGGCAACAGCAAAACGCTTTGCACGAAGGGGCCTTAGCTCAGCTGGGAGAGCGCAACACTGGCAGTGTTGAGGTCAGCGGTTCGATCCCGCTAGGCTCCACCATCTTCTTTATGAAGACTCTTTTCGAAGAGATTGTGTCCCGTTCGTCTAGTGGCCTAGGACACTGCCCTTTCACGGCAGTAACAGGGGTTCGAGTCCCCTACGGGATGCCATATTCTTTTATAGAATATTGCGGGAATAGCTCAGCTGGTAGAGCACAACCTTGCCAAGGTTGGGGTCGCGAGTTCGAATCTCGTTTCCCGCTCCAAATTGCTCGTTAAGAGCCAAAAGCCCAAATCGAAAGATTTGGGCTTTTTTATTACTTATTCATAAATCTTCCTGCCTAAATCTGATACAACACCCCGGTTGCCGACAACAGCAATGCTCACTAGTGTTTAGAGAGAACCTGTGAAGCGGCTGGCAGCCGGAGCATGACAAAACCCCTGTTCCTGAAAAGCTTAAAGTACACACTACTCCTACTTTGGATATGTAGTAACACCCTTTGGGCTCATCACCAGCCTGACACTCTGCCAATTAATGCTGAAGAGCGCAGGCTACTCACCACCTCATCCCAATACTCCCCAAGCAATGCGCATGATGAGAAAAAACCTACCCAGACGCTCGCTTCTGTTTTAGCTTCAGCCCCTTCTTTTAAGGAACTGAAAACACTTGTACTAGAGTCAGGCCTTACACTGTGGAGTGTAAACACAGATCATCAAAATCTATATCGAGCCAGGCTGGCAGGTCGTATCCACATCAAACAGCAAAAAGCCAACTTTTCCCTATCCACCGAACAACGCCGGGAACTACTGACTCTTTATGAATTGAGTTCTCGAGGAATGCTAAGCGCCTCATTTCTCAATGCAGGCAGTATTAACCTTTTGATAATCGGGTTAGATCCATCCACCTTTGATATGGGCAATAGAAGGCGTCAGCAGCCCACTTCACTTGTACTGAACCTTGATGAACACCACTGGCAGGGCAACGGAAAAAACATTCATAGTCAGGCTGTTTTAGTACCGAACCGTTTTCGGGATTTTGACGATGGCCTGGTAGAAGGCCTGCTCAATCCCTTTTTTCAGAACAAAAACCTTCAAGCCATTGTCATTCTAACCACTGGCAACCAAAAGCAGCTTATTTTCCAGCGCTATGCGGGGCGTAACCGAAGCACTCCCATTCCAGATAACAACAACACCATGACCAGTGCCAAACCCTATCGCCCTTCCCCTCCACGTTTTCAAGGAAAAAGTCTGAAAGGCCCGGAATTTCTTGCCAGCTCACAGCCAGACTCTTCATTTTTTAGAGTCAAGCTGCCATGGTCGGTTATCGACAACCGTACCATTTCAACGCTAACAGGAACGAAAACTATCGAGGATGTGGAAGAAGTGTTTGAAGAGGTATCAGTCACGGGCTCCAGTGGTGGCTACCTGCCCAATGAACTCACTTACAGAGCCTTATTGTTAAAGCAACAATTAAACAGCCCTGTAAAAGTGTTTCACCTGCAACTCCCCCAATTCAATAACCAGAAAGAAAACCTGACCAACAATGTTTTTCAGTTGGAACAGATATTGAGTGCGCTAATTTCGCCCTCAGTATCTGGATCCGTTAGCGACTAATAACCAGCAAAGCCAGTGCTATAAAAACAAAGGCACTGATTCGATCAACCCAATGGCTGTTCTTTTGCAGCCAACCCAAAAATCCGGTGCTGCCAATACCCAAGGCAACCAGTCCATACCAAAGAATATCGATACCGCTGGCAGTCATGGCCATAATCAGTTGATCACTAAAAGTGAGATTGTCAGCGACAAACTGGCTAAACAAGGCTAGAAAGAAAATCGCTAGTTTAGGATTCAGAAAAGCGACCAGGAACCCACCACCAAAGCCGACAAAACGCCCCTCTTCCTTCTTGGCACTCGCGCTTTCGTCGGGGCTGGCACGCAGAATTTTGAACGCCATATAAAGCAGGAACCCAGCACCAGCATACTGGATCAGGTTAAATAGCCAGGGAGTATTGGTTATAATCACCCCCAACCCCATGGATGTTATTAAGGCGTAGAGCGCCACACCCAGACCATGACCAACAGCCGTAACAACGCCACCACGGCGCCCCGTCTGCACAATATTATTAATAATCAACGCCAGGCTTGGCCCGGGGCTTATAGCCCCTAATGTGCAAACGGCCGCCAGAGGAATCCAGTGAGTGAAAGTCATCATTTACCCTACTATCCAGAAATCATAGGGTGATACTATCTTCAGCAAACCATTCCACAAAACGATAACTAGTCATACAAAGAAGTCTTTTTACTCATACTCAAAGTCGCAGACTTATCAAAACTGTCTTTAAGGAAAGACAAAGCCAGTCGTCTAAACCAGTGGTGGGCAAGGTCATCACTAAAAAGCTGATGCCAAAACAGGTGGTAATGCTGGCTGGGCGTTTCAATGATGGTCGACACCAGATCAATAGGTTGCTCACTAAAGCTACTCACCAGCGAAGGTTCCCACAACCGAAACTCCAGACTAGTCTGCGGAGCCTGGCTGGCCACCTCTGCCGCAATATCAGAAAAAAGGTATTGCACCACATAATCCGAAGAGGCCATAACAAACTTCCGCGAACAGGAAAGCGGATCAAACTGCCGGGGCTGATAAAGAGCCTCCAACACAGGTAACTGATTAAAGTTACGACGCATCCATTTTCACCAGAAATCTCTTTTTAACGCTTACCAGTAGAACATGACGGTCGGCCAAGAAAAAAAGCAAAACGGCGGGCAAGGCTATGGCGATTGTTCGCAAAGATTCGATAACCCAAATCCGCAATGCTCCGTAGCAAAGGCCATCGCAAAGGCGCTATCCAGCTGCCAAGGTTCACTGCCTCCCAAGCTGCCAAGGTGGCATCCACACCGGTCACCATACGACCATCGCCCAAGCGGGCATGAATTAACCGATCCAGCGCTTCCGGATCCATCTCAGGATATTCCTCTGAAAAGCCTCCCCGGCTGATATCAATCATATGCAGCCGCTGATCTTTATCTTTTTTATAAAGCCAGTTGATCTCTTTCATGCAGATGGGGCAACTGCCATCATAAAATAATGTCACTGGAAAACTGATATCCCTGCGTTTTAAAACCATAATCCGCCCTCCCTACGTCCATGCTCTCACTATAACCGTGCCAGCAGGATCTGACGAATCTCCTCTTTGGTAAGAGACAAGCGATTGTTTGTTATCGCTTATGGTTGCCACATCACAACACCCCTGTTCGGTTAATCCAAGTGAAGACAATCCGGGAATACTGAACGTCTCCCGCCAGTGCAACAACAGATCAATCAAAACACATCCTCCGGGCGCATCAAACTGAGGATAAAGCCGACGCACCAAGTCTCCCACCCGCCTTAACTTTTCCATTGCCAACACATCTTCAGGTAAACGTTCATAAATGGTTTGAAATACACGACACACAAGCATCATAGCGCAGATGTTTTCTGAACCCTTCAGAGCCAAACTGCATTCTTAGTCGCTAGGCGTTAGAAGGGCTTGTGAGAATCGTAGTTATTCTACATTGAACAAGCCTGACGCAGCGGATGGCGGCTTTCAGCACCACCCGAAGGGCATTGCCGAGCTCGATGCTTAATTGAGAACGCCCCCCCTAAGGGAAATAGCGAAAATCTGTGAGCACTTTCGTAGAAAAAACACCTTTAACAAAAAGTGTGAAGAGCATCCCCGAATCAGTCGGGATTTTTCGTTCTAATAGCGTGCAACACACCTGCTGGAATTCTGTGATGCCTCAACCTACCAAACAGTTGCACTTTTATGGCTTAGCCCTTGCCTCAGTGATTATCGGTGCCGCATTAACGCGACTGTTGCTTATAATTTAATGAGCCAAGAGCATCGTAAGGTCATATAGTCGGTTTATAGCTCTCATCTCGTCAGGCTCATCAGTGTTTTTGTGATTAAACCAAACCGCATCAACACCAGCCTGCAGAGCCCTGATTCCATCATTCTCAAGAGAATCGCCCACTATTAATATCTGACGTTTATCACCACCCAGGCGCAAGACAACGGTTTCATAGTAACCATCATCCACTTTCTTACAGCCAACATTCCCCTGACAGAAAACATTATCAATAAATTCTGCCAACCCACCCCGCTCGAGAGCCTGCCAGATTTCACGTTCACTGGAATCGGCAGCGTTAGTTGCCAGACTGCAGGTGTAATTCTTTGATAGGCTCTCCAGTAAATCCCTCGCTCCTTCTACAACTCGGATTTCCGGCCATAGATACATTGGCCCTGTACAACCGGGAATATCCTCCATCAAGGTATCCCCCCAATCAAAGACTATATTGCTGTAGTTATTCATAGCATTCTTATTGTTGGGTAAGAGAGCGGTTATATCGCTGACACCAGCCTAAAGCAACGCCATCGAATACACATTGTGAAAACACCAAGGATTTACCTGTTCTATGGCTTATCCCGTATCAACCTCTTCCTTCCATACACCCACCTTATTCCTCAAGAGCAAGCCTGTTAGAGGAGAGTGAGCGTGGAACAAAACGAACGATGGGCTCATGTTTCACAACACTCGGCCATTACATTTTCAAGGGTTCTTATCAAATTGCGAAAGAGTAAAGAATTGCCCCGGCCCGCAGAAGCGGCAGAAGCCATCAAAGCTCGAAATGACCACGGAGCAACTAAAACAGACTGCCCTGTTCATCAATCAGCACATCAAAGTCCAAGCCAACAAAGGGCAAAACCCCTTCTGCAACAGGCTTTAGTTGCCGTTCAACATAGTGATCGTAATCAATAGCACTGTGATGATGTTCAACTGCTTCCGGTCCGGTCACTGTTATCAGATAACTGATCCAGCCTTTATGCTGATAGCGCAGAGATTTACCAAGTTTTTTATTCTGCTCATCCGCTTGCCGGGCTGCTCGCACCTGAGGAGGGATATTTTTTACATATTCGTGGAGATGCCGGCGCAGCCGCTTCCGATAAACCAACTGATCATCCAACTCTCCGGCACGGGTTCTGGCGACATAATCTTTGACCACAGCCTCCGGGGACTCTCTGGCAAAAACCTTTTCGAACAATTCTGTCTGGAAAGATTTGGCCAAAGCCGTCCAGTCTGAACGCACGGTTTCCAAACCCTTGAAAACAAGTTCTTCGCCTTTGTCCGTTCGTTTCAATCCGGCATAACGCTTTTTACTGCCCGTCTCCGATCCTCGAATGGTTGGCATCAGAAAGCGGCTATAAAGAGTTTCGTATTCCAGCTCCAGATAACAATCCAGATCAAACTCTTCCCTAAGCTGAGACTGCCAGCGCCGGTTTATCTCATCCTCTAGCTCTCTGCCAATAGTGTCAGCCTGTTCTGCCGTTACGTCACTTCCCAGCAAAACAAATGTGGAATCGGTATCCCCATAAATGACCTTATGATCTCGCTCTTCAATCCACCGAGCCGTCTGCTGCATGATTTCGTGACCACGCATGGTAATTGAGCTTGCCAAACGAGTGTCGTAGAAACGGCAACCACCCGAGCCCAACACACCATAAAACGAATTCATAATAATTTTCAGGGCTTGAGAACGAGCTGCATCCTTCTCTCGCTTTGCTTCATCCCGCTGACTCCACAGCGAAGCAATAATGTCTGGCAGGAAATATTGATCCCGGGAGAACATACCACCACGAAACCCAGGAATAGCCTTTTGCGGTTCCAGAAGACCTTTCACTAGCCCCAAGGGATCAATCTTGAAAGTACGAATAATCGACGGGTACAGGCTTTTAAAATCCAACACCAGAACATTATCATAAAGCCCCGGCACGGAATCCATCACATAACCGCCAGGGCTGGCCAATCCACCGCCTTCTGGCAGATTAGGCGCGATATAACCGGCGCGGTGCAACCGGGGAAGATAAAGGTTGGTGAAAGCCGCAACCGAACCGCCCTGCCTATCCAGCTCCAGTCCGGTCAAATGGCTGCGCAAGCGCAGATAATCCAGTAGCCGACAATGCTCGAAAATATCATGAACCAAACGGCAGTCTTCGAGGTTATAGCGCGCCAGTTTCTGTTTGTTATTTTCAAAGTCATGGGTAATGGCAGCCATACGGTTATCAACATCCTCCGTATCTTTCCCACGCCCCAGCAACGCCTGACTGACAAACTCCAGACTGTAACTTTCAAAGTGCAGGGTCATGGCTTTTAAACTGTCGATACCATCAATCACCATGCGCCCGGGAATAGAAATAAAACCCTGGCCTTCCTCTCCCCGACGATCCCGCCAGCTGGCTATACGCTGCCTGTTACCAGCACCTCTCCCTAATGCGAGCTTGATTCCGTGAATCTCCGCCCGTTTAATTAACAGTCGAAAGTCAAAATTAATAACATTCCAGCCAATAATAATGTCTGGATTCCAGAGTTCAATCATGGGAACCAGCGCCTCCAAAAGAGCCAGCTCATTATCAATCCAGGTTATATTCCGGGAATCTGCCTCTGGTTGGCCGATCATCAAAACCTGTTCCTGATGAGAACTTTCCGGACCATGGCCATAGAGGCCAATAGAGTACAATTCACCTTTGGCAGAACATTCAATATCGAGGGAAACCACACGAAAACCAGGAACAAAATCTGCTGGTCGAACTTTCACATTCCGGTATTCGGTATACCCTTCAAACTCAGTTGCCTGTCCGGTGAATTCCATTCCGCCGTTCACAAAACGCTCCATTAAATAGCGGTCTTGCAGGCGGAAATCATTTTCGTATACAGGAATAGCACCACCCTGCAAGGCCTTACGTGCCTGCCAGGCTAAATCAAGAGTGAGGAAATAAAATGCGGTAACCGGTTTATGGCTGAAGGTTTTCAGCTCCAGAGGTCGGCTGCGGAAATGAATACCGGCTTTCACCAGTAAACGATCACACAACTCCTGATTCTCGCTGACAACAAAGAAAATCGGCTGTTCACCTTCAATCACCAACCGAGCGGGCCCCTGAGGAGTGACAACCCACAACACAATCTCAGTATGGCGGCTGCGATCATGACTGGAACGGGTGAGTAAAAAACCAGTATGGATTGTGCTCACAAAGCCTCGTAGTGAATTGTTGGCATGGCGATACTCCATCCTAACATGTAAGAACTACTGTCACCCCTGTCATAACTCATCACAGTTCTCTTTCTTTTAAGGTCTAAAAGCAGCTCAGGCCAACGGGGAAAATAGTGTGCAAACAGGCAGTACGGAGCAGGCAGTGGTAAGGCCCATTCCACAGGCCACTAAAGCCAGACGATCACCGATAAGAGTGGACTACCACGACCCAGAAGACACTCGCTTTCGGTGGGCGGCAAGCCTGCGCCCGAAAACCTGTGGTAAGAAACCAGGAGACAGAAAGCTGGATCAATGGCTGATCGGTGTGATTGCCGATTACTCCCCTCCCAAAACCAGCCCCAAAAATTTCTGCATTATAGGCTCCAGAATTTTGCAACGGATTCTTGGAACCCGTTATTGTGACGATATTGAAGACGGGCAATCCATCTACCAAACGAATGACATAGATCTTTGGGCCAGAAGTATATCGGACCAAACAAGTCTGATCGATTCCCTGGTAAAGCACATTGAACAAAACCCCGGATTGCGTACCAAGGTCACCTACCTTGATAACTTCCAACATGGTATTAAACAGCGCTCGATAAAAATTTGTCGCGTTGAAGCCAATGGTCGAGTGACACCCCTGAGCAGCATTGATATTTCCGCCCCTCTGCACAGTGACAAGCCAAATCCTAGAATCGAGGCTGCTGACAGTCTAATCAGTCGTTATATCGATAAGGCTGACCATCAACCAATGATCAGCAGAAACACTCCCGACGGGCCGACAACGCTATCGCATCCCACCACATTGAACGATACGGTTTATCTCGCAGCACTCAACGAAGCGTTAAGTGACCCCTCCTGCGATCCTGTCATCTACGAGAAACTGCAAGACACTGTCCGCCTCCTTATTTATATGGAAGTGACACGACGCCTGACTAGTGAGAATGTAGACGATTTTTGCTACCAGCTGATCGAGCTGGTCTGCGAACATCTTCCTGAACAGCATGCCAGCTTAAAAAAACTTCTCCCATATATACTCGGCAACAACGTGAACCATCTCAGTCCACGTTTTTTTGAGCCCGTTAAACAACCCAAAGCTAAAGAAACGGCACCGGTTGCAAAAACCTACGTGCGCCGAGCAAGAAGCCACGCCATTGCTATTGTTACACCAGAGCAGGCTCAAAAAAAATCTAAAGAATCAGAAAAGCCTGAAGACTTACAGAAAGCTGTTGTGGTTCCGGTCAAGCCAGAACCTGTCAATATTTCTGAAACCGTTGAGAGTACCAAAGCCTGGATTACACCGAACCTACAGATGCCAGACATCCAAGACGGTGCTGAAACACTTCAAAAAGAAAGCACTCCGACTCAATCTACTGATGACACGGTCACCCCACAATCACCAGAAGACCCGGTAGAGGATGAGCCCAAGCATACAGAACCCTCTCCAGCACAAACTTACGCATCTTCATTAATTGCTGGAACCAGCCCATTACAACCTGACCCACAGGTAAAGGAAAAGCCTACATGTATGCATGACCAACCCAGAACCCTACCTGTACGGAATAAAGGAAAATGGGAAAAAAAGCGCAACTCTACCGCGATTAGCCGAAATTCAAGAAGAGAAAAATCATACAGGGATACAAAACCCAGACACGCGCCCCCTCCGCAGTCTTATATATCTGTAGAGCAACTGTCTAGAGATGACATCACCAGGATTCATTCCCGGCTCGAAGAAGAGAACAACTATGAAAAGCGCATACAGATTATGTTCAGTGAAGGGGTCAACCCTGACGAAATACTGAGAAAATCCCAAACCAATCCCTCTCTGGAAGTACTTGCGGCTCTATTGATAAAGCCACAACTTGAACCGCCTTCCCCAAAACCTCAGCCTCTTCCGGAGATGAAACTTCCGGAGATGAAAGCTGCGCCAAAAACAACAAGCCCTGAGATAAGCGTGGCTGAAGCAATCATAGACTCAGACGCCATGCCCATCACTTCAGAGAGCACGCTAAGTTGCTATGAACTGCCGGAAGATGAACCACCACTCACAGAAGAAACAAAATTTGAGAAGGCTTACAGATGTGTCAAAGAGGGTCTGCCGGGTGCCACCTCTACTCCCATTGGAAATTGGGTTCCAGGAGAGGAAGCCATAACAGAGTATCTTGTTACCGGAAAACTACCGGATATCTCCGCCAACCCAAGCCCATGCCTAACCGAAGCTGTTCGTCTAAAGGGTCTGCTTCCAGTACTTATCACACATACTCATGCTGGTTCATTCGCCTGGAATGGCACTCCAGTTCTGGAATTGAGGGAGGGTTCCACCCAGAAGCAGCAGGTACTTGAACAACTGGATGAGGTAGGAATGGCTGCCTGCCCTTATACAGATTATCTAAAGGGTGTGATGCTGACCCAGACTTCAGGCATTTGTGATAATGGTATTCAGGCACTACTGAATGCTGCCAGCGCAGGAGTTACAGGGGCGGCTATAGAATTGCTTCGCTTAAGCTTCCAGAAACACTGCCCCCTTCCGGCCAGTGTTGCCTTGAGATTACTCAAGAATTGTGTAGAAAGACCCTCAAACCGCCAGTACAAACTACGCTTCCAAAGTAGCTCCTATCGTCCACCATTCAGTGGAGCCGACAGAATCATTGCTACCATTGAGCAGCAGCTTGGCGGCGAAGAAATAACCAATGAACATTGGCGTGAACTTGGCGAAAAGCTGAACGCACTTTCCCATTTTCTTCCGGATGAACGTGAACGATGCATGCTGGTGGCAGCCTGCGCAATGAACTTCAGCGGAGACTTTGCGGAAGCTATGGAATACAAAAAAAACATTGGTAAAAAAGTACTGGCATCCCTGCACAGAGCTCACGCTCTGGACTGGTTTATCCAAAGTCTGCCAATGACGCTGTCACATGCTCAGGATAAACAACCAAAAACCTCTTCAGGAATCATCCTGAGCCCTGAAGATATCACTCTGCCCGACACACTAAAAACCTGCCCTGCTGCAGAAGCGTTATACCAGATACTGCTGCGAAATAGTGAAGGCCTGGATACAAGCATTGTCAGGATGTGTGATCCTGCACAAAGTTACGGGAGCTGGCCAACATGGCTGCCTCTCTGCCTGCCCGGCCACACAGGCCTTGGCTGGATGAAAAATAAAGACGCGTTAAAAAACTACTGGAAGCACCTTTTAAAATTACAGAGAGTGCGGCGTACTCCCAAACCAGCAGCGTCTACCGAACTGTCAAAGCCCGAAGCAGCAAAGCCAAAGATAACAGGGGCAGCCGATATTGCTTCACAAACAGCGTCTCACACTGCTGGTTTTTTAAGCTCACCAGCTCCATCGCCATTAAATGCAAAACGTCTACGGGAAGAGATAGACCGAGATGACCCAAGCAGTGCTGCCGGAGTACCCAGAGATTATGATAACCTTGATAGGCTGTTACTGGACAGCCTGGCAGTTAAAGTTTGCCCACCAGATGGTCTACCACAAAGCCCTTTAGTAAACCAATCTCCGGCCAATGCTGTTACTCAAGGGTGTGAGTTAACAGCAGAGGCACTGACACTGATCGGTGCCCAACTTTCGGATCGAAGCCCAGATACTAGTGACTTTCACAACATCCCTCCAGAAAAGTGCGCACAGGCTATCACACTTTTAAAACAGGCTATTGATCAGTTTGGTAACCCTTACGCATGCTGGGCCTATAGCCGCCTGATAAGGCCAAATCTTATTGCCCGACTGGCCACAGAACAGGGAGAGAAGGACTGGTACGAATATTATCTGGCCCCTATGATGTTCGCAGCCACCATGGGTGTTAACGGTGCAGCTGAAGACCTGATGGCAGAATTACTGGCAGGGAGAGCTGATGCCCTGATGATTGCCATTGTGAGCATGATTACCTGCCGTCAACTCAAGGCCAAACAGTTCTCCCTGAAACTGAACTTCCCGGCCATTTGCAAGAGTGAATTCCTCGACCATATCACCAACTACGATGGCAACGGAACCAACAACGATTGGTGCGCATATCTCCTTAAGGGTTTAACCAGCATTTATGAGGACGCTACTGCAAGCCCAGATACCTGCCATATGTTGCGGGATATTTGGATATATGCTCTTTTACACAAAACATGCCCTACAGCTGATAAATCCATACAGAAACTTGGCATACCAAGGGCGTTGGACGATCTCAAAATTCCAGACGGGTTACAGATCTGTATTGCGACATCTCTAAACTACTTTGGCCCAGCAACCAAGAGCTATTACGAAAGAATATTAGTGAGTTTTCTTTCACCTCCTGCCAGAGCACTAGCCGATCTTTGGGTAACACCAGAGAGTAAGAGAACAACAAATATCGCTTCACTGACCAGTGATGACAGTGTAAAGCTCTTAACTTACCTGCAGTGGCAGCCAGGCATTGATAATGCTGTCAACGCCAGTCAGCAATTGAAAGCGAACATATCCAGGAAAAATACTTATGTGCGAGACAACATCATTCCCAATGAACGCTTAATGCGATTGGTGCAATGCACTCTGGCCTCAGATCTTCGGCAAAGTTTGCCAGAATGCAGAGACCCCTTTATAAGGGATATTCAGCCTTGGCCGGCCATATACCAGTTTCTCAAGCCAGATGCAGAAATCACTTTACTTACACCATCCTCTGATCTTGAATCGCAGTTTCACGAGTTAGAACGAGTTGACGATGAGTTATTAAAGGGGTTAACCGGAGAGAAACCAGACCCGTTCAATGTTTCGTCCTTGAAAGATGCCCTTTATCATTATTGTGATTCCATCTGTGATGACACCATTATACTTGAAGAAATTAACCCGCAACTTGCCAGCAAACTTCTTGTTCGTTTAACAAAACTCCAGAAACATAAGCCCCAAAATCCATACCTGCCCCTAAATCCATACCAGCCCCTAAATCCATACCTGCCACTGATAAAAGGGCTATGTATAGAAATCAAACATAAAGAAGATGCGGGCAGTCATGGGATCGCCTACGCAGGAGCAGAGCTGGTAAATGCAGCAATGCATGGTTGTGATGATGCCGCCCGCCATCTTGCCAGGCTTGCCCTTCGTTTTGATTCTCCGATATCTATGGAGCGGGTTCTGGACGTGTTTTTAATCCAGTATCAACGGGCTCGACGACATAAGCTGAGATTCTTATTCCCTCCCTGGAATCTCTATACACACGAAATAAACAATATCATCAATACTCTGGACCGTACGTGCCTAGGTGCAAAGTCCCCTAAAAAGCCTCTGCGGGTGATGATAAAGAGTGAACTCATACCCAAGCTTATGAGTTTAGTGGAATCCACGAGTGGCTCTGAAGCAAGCAGTAAGCTGAGTTTGCTGATCAGTACGTGTCACCAGATTATTGGAGAAAATCAAGTCCATCGCCTGTACTCTTCAAGGAAATTGTCCGGTGTCAGTGCCTCAACAATGCATCAATGGGTACACCACCTGAAACTAACCTATAAAGACACGGATGAAGACTATAAGCGAGCCTTGGCTCAAATTGTCCAGTTGGATGAAAAGCTGTCTCAACTAAAAATTCCCTACCGAACAGTTCCTTATTTTGTTGATAATCCAGCACCTGACGAAAAGCAATGGCAACGGTTTATTGATTGGTACGGACAGATAGATAACTGGTACCAGCTACCTGCCATGATGGGGCAGATGGAATTAAAAGAATGGCAAGAAGGGGACTGCGCTCAACAATTTCAATGTCTTCTCCCAAAAGAAGGGGATGCTGTTTGTCATGGGCCTGGCCCGGAAAGAACATCTGCACACTACCGGAATTCCTTATATTTACTGATCACCAACTGCCTTTTGGAAGGAAACTTTTTAAGGCTGCCGTACCCTGCAGATGATGCACAACTGGCCATGGCAAAGTATTGGTATGACCAGCTCAGAATTGATTTGGGAGATTTTGGGTGTTCAAAGGAAGCCACCAGCCAACCGCCCAAAGAACCTGGCTCTGCGAGCTCTGGTAAAACAAAGAAGAAAAGTAAAAAGAAAACCCATTCTGTTGGTGACAGCTCATCTGGAAGATCTACTCTTCCCGAAAAGCCAGAAGACTCACCTGCTGAGGAGACAGCGCTTTAAACGATGCCCTTGATAACCCACAATACATATTCCATTGATAACATAGAATATCTTCACACCTTCACTGATAATCAAAACATCACACAGACAGGATTATGAGCCAGATGCTCCCTTCCGCTTTACACGACAATCTCAATCAATGGTTTGGTTACAGCAGCTTTCGTGAAGGTCAGGAACAAGTTATTCAAACCATTATTGATGGCCGTTCCGCAGCTGCAATTTTCCCAACAGGGTCGGGAAAATCCCTTTGCTATCAAATGGCAGCCCTGAACCTGCCCCACCTGACTCTGGTTATTTCCCCATTACTCGCTTTAATGCAGGATCAGTTGGATTTTCTTAACAGCCACAACATTCCTGCTACCAGCATTGATTCCACACGCAGTGGCGACGAAACCCGACAGATTATGCAAGATGTTCGAAACGGAACGATCAAAATCCTGATGGTTTCAGTAGAACGTTTAAAGAATGAACGTTTTCGCCAGTTTATCAGTAATATTCCCGTTTCTTTGCTGGTTGTTGATGAAGCTCACTGCATCTCAGAATGGGGACATAACTTTCGTCCGGATTATTTAAAGCTTCCCGATTACCAGAAAGAGTTTCGCATTCCCCAAACCCTTTTACTGACCGCTACGGCCACTCCAAAAGTAATGGCAGACATGCAGCAAAAGTTTGCTATCAGCCATGATGACATAGTGGCAACAGGCTTTTACCGTCCGAACCTGGATCTATCGGTCGCTTCCGTTGACCAAAATAGTCGGGATCAAACTCTTTTGGAGTGGCTGATGCCCCACCAGTATGAAGCCTCTATCGTTTATGTGACCCAACAGAAAACAGCTGATTCTCTGGCAGCCTTTCTAAGAGATAACGGCATCAATGCTGTCGCTTATCACGCAGGCCTGCAAAACGAAGAGCGGGATAACATTCAGCAAGCATTTATGAATAATCGCTACAAATGCATTGTTGCTACCATTGCTTTTGGCATGGGCATTGATAAAAGCGATATTCGTGCCGTTGTTCATTACGACTTGCCCAAATCTACTGAGAACTACAGTCAGGAGATTGGCCGTGCCGGGCGAGATGGCCTTCCCTCTCGCTGCCTGGTTTTGGGAAATCGGGACAACCTGAATGTGCTGGAAAACTTTGTTTATGGCGATACTCCCACAGCTAACAGTATCAAACTGGTTTTACAGCAGATTCGTGATGCTGGCAGTCAGTGGGAAGTGATGATGAATCGGCTGTCATCATCAACAAATATACGACTGCTGCCATTGAAAACCCTGCTGGTGTATTTAGAGATACAGGGGGTGATTCGTCCACTTTACAGTTACTTTGCCGAATACCGGCTGCAGTATGTCATTCAGCCCGACCAGCTGTCTGAACACTTTCAGGGAGAAAGGCGACAATTTGTTGAAGCGTTACTCAATAGTGTCCGCATGGCCCGCACCTGGGGCACACTGGATATCGACAGTTTCTGTCAAAATTATAACTCACTGGGTGGGCAAGCCGACCGCAGCCGGGTGATTAAGGCACTGGATTACTTCCAGGAACACAATTGGATTGTACTGGAAAGCAGGCAGATGACTGAGGTATATCAGGTTATCGGCAATCACTTTGTGCTGAATGAATTAACCGACACCCTTCACCAACTGTTCAAGAAAAAAGAGCAGAGCGAAATTCAGCGCATCCATGAGATGGTGGCTTTATTTGAAAGTGAAGAGTGTCTGACCAGTCAGCTGGCTCAGTGGTTTGGTGATCACAACGCGCCATCACAATGTGGACACTGTTCAGCCTGCCGCCAGGTCGCAGTCGTTTTCCCCACTCCGCCTTTAAACCCACCAGCAGACTCCGTGAATGTTCAACAGTTACTGCAAGCTTATACGGACAAACTCAACACAGTTTGGGAGCAACAACCGGAACCTGAAACACTGGCCCGGTTTCTTTGCGGGATTCCCGAGCCGGTTTTACAGAAGGTTCGTGGGCGTTCGCTTCCGGGTTTTGGAACTTTAACCCAATGGCCTTATCAAAGAGTTATGAAAGCTATCTGTAATTAAAATAAATTTAGGTTTTATCAACTATTTACACACTCAGTACGGTCTATCATCCTTGAACTCAGGATTTATCACTTAACATCTGGAGAATGTCGTATGTTCAAGGCGCTGGTACTGGAGCAACAAGACAAGAAAACCCTGTCCTCAGTTAAGCAGCTGGAAGTTGACGACTTGCCGGAAGGCGATGTTCTGGTAGATGTTGAGTACTCTTCCCTGAATTACAAGGATGGTCTTGCCGTTACCGGTAAAGGCAAGATCATTCGTAACTTCCCAATGGTTCCCGGTATTGATTTCGCTGGCACTATTGCCCATTCCGATAACACCTCTTTTGATAAGGGTGACAAGGTTATCCTGACGGGTTGGGGCGTGGGTGAAAACCACTGGGGCGGCATGGCTGGCATGGCTCGTGTAAAAGCCAGCCAGCTGGTGAATATGCCTGTAGGACTGGACAGCAAAAAAGCCATGGCTATTGGTACTGCCGGCCTGACCGCCATGTTGTGTGTTATGGCTCTGGAAAATGCCGGTGTAAAACCTGAAAGCGGTGAAATCCTGGTGACTGGTGCCAGCGGTGGTGTGGGCAGTGTTTCTGTTACTTTGCTGTCCCAATTGGGTTACAACGTTACTGCCGTTTCCGGCCGTGAAGAAAACACACCTTTACTGCAAGAACTGGGTGCCAGTCGTGTTCTGCCTCGCAGCCAGTTTACTGAGAAAGGCCGTCCACTGGATAAGCAGTTCTGGGCTGGTGCGATAGACACTGTTGGAAGCCAGATGCTGGCTAATGTTCTTTCCCAGGTAAACTACGGTGGCGCTGTAGCAGCCTGTGGCCTGGCCGGTGGTTTTGACCTGCCCACAACCGTAATGCCATTTATTCTTCGTGGCGTAAACCTGCTGGGTGTTGACTCTGTTTACTGTCCACTGGAACGTCGTATGACAGCCTGGAACCGTCTGGTTGAACGGCTGCCAGAATCTTTCTTCCAGCGTGCCTGCAAAGAAGTTACCCTGGAAGATGTTGCCGAACAGGCTGAGGCCATCACCAATGGTCAGGTGACGGGGCGTGTCCTGGTAAAACTGTGATCTAACACAACACATTTTCCTCTACAGCATCGCCAACCGGTGGTGCTGTTACTGCTTCCTTCATCCTTAAGCTGTTCTCTGCCAGCTTTGAAATCTGGTCTGGGTTTTCAAACATACTGACACACTCACGACACAGTGTGACCTGGCTGGCTAAACACTCATCACGATCAACGGTGGTCTGCAAAACCGGATCATCCCGCAATGGCTAATGATCCTTCAGATATTCATAGCCGAGGGCCAGCGCAGAAATACGCTGCCCCAGAAGTGGTTCGGTTTTATGGCGGCAGCGTGGAAAACGAGCGATGGGAGGATTGCAATCTGTCATGGGCGATTTGGTCGTTATGTTTGGCGTAAGTCACTGAACAATAACAAAAAACCATCTCGCCCTTCTTATTTTGGTAAAATATTCGGGCTAAGCCATTTCAAAAAATACAGCGATCAATCTTCGTTAACAGCACCAATCTTGTGAATCGACAGGTCAGCGCCCTCAAACTCTTCCTCTTCAGAAAGGCGTAGGCCAAAGACAGCTTTGATAATGCCATAAACCACATAACCACCAATACCAGCGATAGCCACACCGGCAACGGTTCCTACAAGCTGAGACATAAAGGACACCTCGCCAAGGCCACCCAGTGCCTGCAGGCCAAAGATACCAGCCGCAATACCACCCCAGGCACCGCAAAGACCGTGCAGCGGCCATACACCAAGAACATCATCAATCTTCCACTTGTTCTGAGTGGTAGTGAATGCCCAGACGAACAACGCACCCGCAACGAGACCAATGACCAGCGCACCAATCGGATGCACAATATCGGAGCCAGCACAGATAGCCACCAACCCAGCCAGCGGTCCGTTATGAATAAAGCCAGGGTCATTACGACCAACCACCAGCGCAGCCAGGGTTCCGCCAACCATGGCCATAAGGGAGTTAACGGCAACCAGACCACTGATACTGTCGACTGTTTGCGCAGACATCACGTTAAAGCCAAACCATCCCACAGTCAGAATCCATGAACCCAGAGCCAGGAAAGGAATATTGGACGGAGCAAAAGCAACAACTTTGCCATTACGATAGCGCCCCTGACGTTGCCCCAGTAACAATACAGCCCCCAGCGCTATCCAGCCGCCAACCGCATGAACAACAATAGAACCGGCGAAATCACGGAAAGGCAGGCCAAACTGTTCTTCCAGAAAAGCCTGGAAGCCAAAGTTACCATTCCACACCATGCCTTCAAACAAAGGATAAAGGAAAGCAACAATCAAAAAGGTCGCCAGAAGTTGAGGGTAAAACTTCGCCCGTTCAGCAATACCACCAGAGACAATAGCTGGAATCGCTGCGGCAAAGGTCAGCAGGAAGAAGAACTTCACCAGTTCATAACCCTGCCCGGTAACCAGCTCCTCAGCACCAGAATAAAAACTCACGCCGTAAGAAATCTGGTAACCAATAAAAAAGTAGGCCAGCGTGGAAACCCCAAAATCACTGATGATTTTGGAAAGTGCGTTGACCTGGTTTTTCAGGCGCACCGTGCCCACTTCAAGAAATGCAAAGCCCGCATGCATTGCCAGAACCATAATGGCTCCCAGCAATATGAAAAGTGTATTCGTCCCTTGTAAAAGGGATTCTACAGCGCTGTTCATGTGTTCCATAAATCTGCCTACTGCCTACTGGTTGTTATTACTGCTTCATTGCACCAAAGGGGTGCTTTCTTGTTCTTGTTCGCACCCCTAAGGGTCACCGCGACATGAAATTCAGGAACTGCTATCTCTTACAGGAAAACAGTGTCCACTCCAAAACCTGCCTTAAACCCTCTTAAACCGCTCTATTTCAGGCACTCTGGCTCCCCCTCAGGGCAAACCACTATCGACACACCTGCACCATGAAAGAACGCTTTAAAAATAAGGCACTAGTAAAAAGCAATTTTCATACCCAAATATGCCCACCATTTGTGCGGGTATAAATTTACTCTGGCGGTCTTGCTTTACCCACTCCATAATCCTGCAGCTAAATTCGTTACCAATAAGTTCACTATTTATGCGTTTGGATCGTTATATCAGTGAGTGCACCGAGCTCAGCCGTGCCAATGCCAAAAAGGCTTTGCACCGGGGAGATATCACCTGCGATGGCGTTGTGGTAAAGAATTCCGGTTTTAAAGTGGATAAAGACTGCGAAGTGCACCTGTCAGGAGAGCGGCTGTACCATGTCAGTAGCCGCTATATCATGCTCAACAAACCGGCTGACACCGTATGTTCCAATGTTGGCGAAGCCGGCTACCCTTCTGTTTTAACGCTGCTTGACCTACCCAAAGCGGAGACTCTGCAAATAGCGGGCAGGCTGGATGCTGATACCACTGGCCTCACCCTGATAACCAATGACGGGCAATGGGGACACCGTATCACTTCACCACGAAAAGCTTGCAACAAACGCTACCGTGTCTGGCTGGCTGAACCTCTGGTAGAGACCGCGGAAGCAGAACTCGCTGAAGGTATACAGCTGAAAACCGAAACCAAGCCTGTTCTGCCTGCCAAACTAGAACGTATTTCTGATACCGAGGTTCTGCTGACTATCACCGAAGGCAAATACCATCAGGTAAAAAGAATGTTTGCTGCGTTGGGCAATCGAGTCACAGCCCTGCACAGGGAGCAGGTTGGAGATATTAAGCTGGATGAAATACTGAAACCTGGAGAGTGGCGGGAGTTAACCCCCGAAGAAATAGGTAGCGTTTAAAATCTACAGGGCTGCCTCCGCCACCTTTAGCAAACCCAGTGTTCGGTGAATACCTGCAGGCGTGAGCTCCTGATCACTGCCTTCACCCTTGCTGGTCATATCTGCTATTTGAGTGACTTCATCCTGAAAGGCTTGCGCTATTTCCGGTAAAAGCTGAGAAACAAATTCGCTGACCATAGGCGGCCCGGCCAGTGCTGCCTGTTGAGCCATGGGGCTTGATTCTTCGAGTTCCTTTGGATACCACTCCATGGTGAGATTGATAGCCGCCAAGGCTTTGGCCAATTGGGAATCTGGCGATTGCAGCCCTTGCTGTAATCGCTTCCTTTGATCATCTGTTAGCCTTTCTACAGCTCGAGCAATAAAGGGACCCACTAGCTCTGAAATCTCCCCGGTTCCCAACCGCTCATTTGGCTTAATAGCCGCCGCCAAGGCATAAGCATCACGAACAAGGCAGTAACAACCCAGCACTAAAGCATCACCGTTGTTCTCTGCCATGGCATTCAGGTAAGACTGAGCACTTTTATTAAAGTGCGCTTCTGCTGGTTTCTCTGGACTCATCATGTACTGATTCAAGGCCGGGCGCGCAAGTTCAACCCAGGGCATTGGTCTTGAATGGAGCGTAGGCAAAGGCAGTCTTTCCATATCTGGGGGGGGGGGTGATAATGTGCGTTTGTATATTGCGCGAAATATCAGTGCATTAACGGCACTTTCTCTCCCTTCTACCAAATCATTGGCTACCGATTGAACCCGCAAATCAAAGATGGGGCCTGCAGAATGTTTTCGGGCTGTTTTAACCAGCCCCGCACACAACATATCCCCTACATGAAAAACACTGTGAATATGTCGATTGTCAGCATCAAACATGCAGTGAGCCTTTAACACCCCCATCAGATAAGATATTTCCGTACTCGGCCTCACCAAGGCCTTGAGCATTAGCTTTCTTTCCTTTTTTGAAGCCCTTGCGTAGACATTATCAATAACTTTACTGAGTAAACTCTTCAGCTGCTCTTTTGATACATCCTTGCCTTCACCGCATGCGCTTACAGAGTGGAGCACCCTATTCAGCGTATCAATAGTCAGAGAGAGATCTCTGCCAGACATAGCAGCCGTAAACTGTTCCACATCAGTAGTGAGTCTCTGGAGCTGCTCTGGGCTTGGCGAAAAGGTATTCAACCCAACAGGTTGATTGCTCATAAAGGTTTGCAGTTCATGCTCTTGAACAACAGCAACAGAACGCTGCCCCAACAACTTATCTGCCCAACTCTTTGGAAGAATCTTTTCTGCAAGTCGCGATAGAATACTAGCCTTATCTGCTCGCCCTTTTGATTGACGGGACTCAACAGCACTAAGAAAGCTGGCTTTAATTCTGACTAATAACTGGGGAATTCTCATGATTAATATTCCTGAAACCTGTCAGAAATATCGGCGGCCTGCGCTCGAAAACCAGCATAAAAAAGGAGGCACCAAACCTCCTTAGAAATCACATAAATAGAATCTAGTGCCGGTGAGTCAACTGCCAGCACCGGTGAATCTTCTGGTTACGCTTGAAATCCTGATCAATCGTCTGGGCAGAGATTTCCTCAACCTTGAACAACTCAGCCAGTTCGTCATCCATACGGAATTTGCGGAAATTGTTAGAGAAGTACAACACACCATCACGAGCCAGAAGCCCCATAGCCCGCTTCAGCATATCTTTATGTTCTTCTTGAATATCAAAGACATCCCGCATTTTCTTCGAGTTAGAAAATGTTGGAGGGTCAATAAAGATCAAGTCATAGGTGTCCTTACAACCTTTCAGCCATTTGATGCAGTCGGCGTTTTCCAGCTTATGACGATCACTGAAACCATTCAGGGACAAATTCTGCCGAGCCCATTCCAGATAAGTTTTGGATAGATCGACACTGGTAGTCTGACTGGCTCCACCAGCCGCTGCATGCACAGTGGCCGCGCCGGTATAACAGAACAGGTTGAGAAAACGCTTGCCTTTGGCCTCCTTTTGGATACGCAGGCGCATCGGACGATGATCAAGGAACAATCCGGTATCCAGATAATCCTTTAAGTTCACCAGGAAGCGACAGCCACCTTCGGCCACTTCGAAGCGCTGCTGCTGATCAGCCATCTTCCGATACTGGTTTTTACCCGCCTGCCGACGTCGCTGCTTCAGAGCAATCTGCTCGGTTTTTACCGGAAGAACTGTTGGAATAGCCTGAAGTATATCGTGAAGGCGTTCTTCCGCCTTCTGTTCATCAATAGATGCTGGAGCACGGTATTCCTGAACCAACACCTGATCTTTATAAATATCTATAGCAACAGCGTACTCGGGCATATCAGCATCATAAACCCGATAGCATTCCACTTCGTTTCTATTCGCCCATTTCTGCAAGATTTTCAGATTCTTACGCAGACGATTTGCGAACATTTCTGCGCCTTTACCTAAGCTGATTTCAACCTTTGGTTTCACCACGATCTGAGAAACTTTTTGCTCTCCAGGTGCCTGCTCACTATTTTGCGTTTTACTTTCTTCGTTGCGCTTGTGATAGCCGTAATACCATTCAGGCTGAATATCAAAAGTGAACAGCTTGGCTTCCAGAGCGCCATTAAAGAAGCTGTAGTTTTTGCGAGCACGTAACCCCATACGGCGAGCCAGCGTTGGATTGCTGGTAATAATCGCCCCCTGCCACCCTTCAAAACAGTTGCGGAAGGTTTCACCCAGACGCTGATACATCCAAACCAGACTGGACTCATCTCCCAAACGTTCACCATAAGGAGGGTTGCAGATCACGAGGCCTGATGTGTTTTTGATCGCATCAACATTGGCCAGTTCACGGGTTTCAATATGAATGCGTTTCTCAAGCCCGGCACGGCGCAGGTTTTCGTGAGCCTGGCGAACAACCCGAACATCCCCTTCATAGCCAATAAAGCTGTTATTGAGTTTTTCCAGGCCAGCGACTCGCCGCTCACGAGCCTCTTCCAGCAACTCCCGCCAAATTTTAGGAATATGGCCGGACCAATTGTGGAAGCCGTAGTTAAGGCGCAGCAGGCCAGGAGCAATATCTGCGGCCATCAACGCTCCTTCCAGCAGCAACGTGCCGGAACCACACAGTGGATCAACCAGCGTAGCGCCTTCTTTTGCCATCTGCGGCCAACCTGAACGGACAAGCAGAGCAGCAGCAAGGTTTTCCTTCAGAGGCGCTTTACCGGTATCCAGACGATAACCACGGCGATGCAGACTCTCACCAGACAAATCCAGAGAGATATCCGCCCGATTACGGCTCATACGCACATGAACACGAATGTCCGGAGATGTTTTATTAATGGCAGGTCGAAAATCTGCTTTTTCTCGAAGGCGATCACAGATAGCATCTTTCACAACAAGTGCACCGAAGTGACTGTTATTAATAGCTTTACTGGTACCATTAAAGGTAATCGCCAGAGTGGCATCAGGTTCAAAATGATCTTCCCAGGGAATAGCCTTAACCCCGTCGTAGAGAAGTTCACGAGCTTCTGCATCAATCTGGCGAAGATGCAGCAAAATACGGTTAGCAAGCCGTGACCAGAGACAGCTACGATAGGCGGCCTGCAAACCACCCTTAAAATGGCAGCCAGCCACAGTCAGGCGAATATCCTCACCACCAAGAGCAGCCAGTTCTTCAGCCAGCAAACCTTCCACGCCCTTTGGGCAGGAGGCAAAGAATTCGTAGTTATCGGACATTGTCACCTTCAAACAGAGTGATCATGAAGCAGATCGAAAAATCTGGCCGATTGTACAGCCTGTACCGTGGATTACGAGCCGTACCATTCGCACAGGTACTGATAAAGACCGAAAAGCTTTAATAATCTCTAGAGCTAGAGCAAAACCGATGTTTTGCCATGCACATCAGACAAACGGTCAATATCTTTTGATTTCAGTTATTTATTGGCAAGGTTTCGTCCACATATTGAGTTTTAAACTAAGTAGTTATAGCGCTATGTCTATTCGTTCCTCGACAGATCGCAAGGAATCCGATAGAACTTACTGACGTAGTGATGTGAAAACATCCCCTCCCACCCCAGAAAGGTTCTCCAGACTAGAGGACTGGATTGATGTTCCTTTCTGTGACACATAAATTCCGGATAGCTGGCGAGCTCTCTGGGATGCTGTATCCGAATAAGGAGGCTACTTCGCAATGAAGAGACAAAAAAGAGACATGACAGATCGGGCTTATGCCAAAGGCTACCAGATGGGAGCTCAAGGGCGACCCAATGAAAACTGCCCACATGCCAACGAAAATGATCAACGACAAGCCTGGCTGAATGGCTGGCGAGAAGGTTGGTCAGACCACGTGGAAGGCTTCACTGGCGTTTCCGGTATCCACAAGCTTAATGAGCATCAGCTTTAACTGCTAACTCTCCTTTTCTCTTCTTGAAGACACTTGGCTCTTGAAGAAAAAATCCTCAGCCACTCGCTGGGTTCAGCATTGAGAAGGCCCCGATACTCTATCAGGGCCTTTTTGTTTATCTGGCTTTGACTAGCTTGGCCAGTTCAGCCGCTACAGCTTCAGAGGCTTCCGCCATCAGGTCTGGCCCACGAAAAATAAAGCCACTGTAAATCTGTACCAGGCTCGCTCCTGCCCTGACTTTTTCTACCGCGTCTGCGGCGCTCATAATGCCACCAACGCCGATAACAGGGATCTTCCCATCCACGGCCTCTGCCAAAACCTTGATTTTGTCTGTAGCCAGCCCAGTGAGAGGTTTACCACTCAAGCCACCCTGCTCTTGAGCAAACTGATGCCCGGCAACAGCATCACGCTCCAGAGTGGTATTGGTGGCAATTACACCATCCATACCACAGGCTACCAGCTGACCAGCAATTTCCCGTAATTCATCATCAGACATATCTGGCGCGAGTTTGATAGCGATTGGTACATAGCGATGGTGTTCCTCGGCCAAACGGGTCTGTTCTTCTTTCAGGGCTTTGAGAAGAGATGAGAGGTGTTCACCAAACTGAAGCTCCCGTAATCCTGGCGTATTGGGAGAAGAAAGGTTAACTGCAACATAACCGGCCCAAGGGTAAACCTTTTGCAGGCAAGCAATGTAATCATCATTGGCCTTTTCAACAGGAGTGATCTTGTTTTTGCCAATATTAACGCCAATTACAGCTTTAGTCTTAGCCTTACGCAGGTTGGCAACAAGGTGATCCACGCCCTTATTGTTAAAACCCATACGGTTAATAATGGCTTCATTTTCTACCAGCCGGAACAGGCGGGGCTTGGCGTTTCCGGGTTGAGCCAGAGGGGTTACAGTGCCAACTTCTACAAAACCAAAGCCGAGATCACCAAAAGCATCAATACATTCACCGTCTTTATCCAAGCCAGCGGCCAGACCAACAGGGTTGGGGAAGTCGATACCCATAACCTTAACCGGAGCATCAGGAACCGGGCGGATAACCTTTTTAATCAACCCCAGTCGCTGGCCTGCCCCCAGCAAATCCATAGTGACACCGTGAGCTGTTTCTGGGGTGAGGCGAAACAGTAACGAGCGAGCCAGCTTATACATGGTGATTCCTTGCAGTAGGGGTGGGAATTCTGCGCGGAATTATATGGACTCCAATAGAGGCTATCCACTGTTATTGATACAACCTCTCCCCAAGCGTGGCCACATCAGACCCACACCCTTGGATACATCTATAGTCTTAACCGCCAGATTTATCGAAACTTCCTCCGGAAACACCGGTCATATGTAGTAACCGGACGTTTTTCAGGGTTAAACCCTGTGCATGGAGGCACGAAAATGGACTTACTTTCATCACTCGCCAGCTATAACATTCCCCAAGGAAGCTTGTCATCACAAAGCAGTGTGTATGAAAGCGCCAACGGCAGCATGACCAAAACCACAGGGCTTCGGTTAACCTGTCTGACTGATGATCCTTATCTGTCCGCCAAAAGCATCCAGGAAAAAGCCCTGAATCAGTACACCATCACCAGTACTGATGATGAAGAAGAATTTCACTCCCTGACTTCAACCCAAACACCTCCAACAGACGTTGAAGAAGAGTTTCATTCTATCCCCTCAAGCCAGCAATCTGTCCATGGGAAGTCATCCATAGTCACTGATGAGACTGATGAAGAAGACGAAGTGGATGAGGACGAATACGACGTCGCCGCTCTCACAGAGCAAGCTCTGGAGACCCAGGAGGGTCTTAAGAAAGATCTGAACGGCATGTCGCCAACCCTTTTCATTAGAGACCTGCCCGGTCAAAACATTCTTACTGCCCAGTTCCGCAGAGATCAGCAAGGCACTATCGATTTGATTGGCTGCCGTCTGACAGCTCTTGAAGACAATATGCAAGAGTTTTACTTCAAGGGCGATGCTCCACAGATGATAAAAGCCATGCTTGATGATTTCAGCAACCTGGAAGAAAACCCCACGGAAGAAAACCTTCTGATAGTCATTAAAGGGCTGCGGGAATATGAAACTGCCCGTAAAAAAGACTCTTGGCTGGAAAAGCTGAACATCTGTTTTATCGGTATCAAAGAGCTTTTGGCTACTCCTTTAGCCAAAGCTTTCACGGGACTCCTTCCAGCGGAAGTTATGGAAGCTGATGGTGAGAGCCTGTTAGTTGATCCGACCCAAATCACTCACCAAAACCGTGGTAAGACCTCATCCGATCCAAGTGGACTTGCCCGTAATCTGATGAATTTCACTCAGCAAGAAGCGTCCCGCTGCCACGATGCCAGCGCTCAGGCTCTGCTGGATACTCTAAGGCAAAATGACTACCCACACCCCGATGATGCAGTAGATCCAAGGCTGCTGATTGACACTCTGGCACGCAGACGCCCAGATGTTGTATTCGGGCTGTTCCATGACTTTATGGTCAATGAAATCTTCCAGGCTCCTGCAGATCAGCAAGAAGGGCTTCGACAGGAACTGCAACAGATTGACCAGGCCGGCGAAAACCCCGAAGAACTTTTGAAAGTTATAGAAGCGCTTCCAGCACTTGCTGAGATTATCGCTGTTCGTGCCCAACATCAGTACCTTGCCGATATCACCGAATATCTGGTGCACACAATTGAGGAACAAATTCAGGCTCACGAACCACTGGCAGCAGCTACTATTTCCGGCCATAAGAACGACCTTAACAATGCCAGAACTATTGCAACAAAACTGGCAGCGCAGAAAGCCGCTCAGACTCTAGCGCCTCTGGCTTCCAAGATCGAACTCCTGGAAGCCCTTCCCTGCCACCATGCGATTGAGTCAGGTCATTTGCACGGTGAACAGGTATGGTATCTGAATAATGATATTGAACTGACTCAGACCGCAGAAGCCATCAGCAGCAAAAGTGCGGAAACCAAAGTCGGCCAAGCTATTGTCGAGCTGGAAAAATACCGTCAGGTTCAACCAGGGTGTGGCGCCGCTGAGCTGACCAAACATATGAAGAGCCGGGATCAACTGCTCAAAAGCCAGATCGACGCTTTACTTGACCAAGCCCGAACGGTTCAACACGTTAAAGGCTCCGATGAGTTTGAAAAGCTCTGTGGCCGTATTCGCTATCTGGAATCAGAGCGCCCGGACGCTCATTACCTTGACGATGAAATGGACAATTGGTCCAAGGCTGCCAATCTTGGCGGCAGGATGCTGAAAGGTAATGAAATCCCCACAGAACATATTCTCCAGGAGCTGGAGCTGGAAAGAGCCCTCATTGTTAAAGGTGGTTATGCCTTCAATGATGAAGCCATGGATCTTCTGGGCACCCTGCCCAGCCTCGGTCTGGATCTTCTGGGCAACACGGTCACTGCTGGTGCGAAGGTTGTTTATGGCCTGAAGGATCTCATTCAAGGCAAAGTCAGCCCTTCACAGGCCGCTGTCGCCGCAAGCCACATGGGCAAAGATGGATTAACCACCTTGGCCAAAACATTCCAGAAAGAGTTAACAGCCGCAGCTGCCATAGGCGCGAAAAACCCAAGGATTATCCGTGCGTTAGCCGGCAACCTGGCTCAGGCCAAATCTGTAGCCCTGAATACTCTGGCGGGTACATCCCCTGTTATCGCCATGTTTGATGAATTACATAACAGGGTCTGGGCCGAAGCAGCAACAACACATTTCCTGGAAAATGTTAATCATGAAACCGTAAGCCTGGATAACCTGACTGACGAAGAGCTGGCTGCAGTTAAAAAGATTCTGACCATCTGTAAGCTAATGGAAGCCGCTCCTTACTTCCCAACCTTGCTGGATGCCGCCTTCAAGACTTACCAGAATGGAACCAACCTCCTGGCTCAGTGCTGGACCTGGTCATCAGCTGGTGCAAAGCTGGTTTTCAGCCGTATAGTGAAGAATGTAAATACCATGGATGCTCAAACCGTTCGTGACTGCAACTACGCTATGGATATTATGAGCAGTGGTCTGGCAGTCGCTAACACCCGTCAGCGGATGATGCAGCGCTGCGGTAGCGTTCTGGCAGATATTGCCAGTAAGCACTCCATTCCGGCAGTCATTTCCCGAGCGGTTATTCTGGAGCCGTTCAAATCCTTGTTTAACGGTTTCAGGGAAGCGTTTGGGAAGCTTTGGCGCAGAGAGCGTAATAGCTTGACTCCTTTCCTGATACAAGCCGGTAAAGTTACCAGCGTGTTTGGCCCTACCGGAATCTCTGTTGGTGTGGCGGTGGCTACCATATTTACTGGTGGTATTGCAGGGGTTTTTGCTTCCTTCAGTATGCTGGGGGGCAGTATCTACTGGGCCTGGCACCGTGCTGACACGCTGAACCACCACGAAGGTTTACTGAGCCTTGCTTCCCGTGTGACAGGTCTTGTTGAAGGTATTGCCACACGCAGCAAACCGGCTATTGATAAAGAAGTTGATAAAGTCATGAGCGAATCTGGCTATCGCGACAGTATTGAGAAAATGTCTAAAGCCCACGCTTACCGCAACCTGCATAAGACTCACTGGAACAAGTGGGTTGAACAGCAAGAAAAGATGTTCCGTGAAGCGGAGAAGACAATTCTTGAACAGCAACAAAAAGAACTGCAAGGGCTTAAGGATGAGTTGGAGCAGATCAAGAGTAAGAGCTGGGAACTAACGGAAACAGATCAGGAATGGCTCGACAGACAGACCAAGCAAATTAAAGACACAACCGAGCTGAACCTGGCCAGAGCCAAGCATACCATGTTGTGGATGCAAGACACCCAGAACCAAAAGCGTCAGGAGCTGCAAAGCAGTCTGGCAAACGATGAGGTAAACCAGAAGGACTTAAAAAACTTGAATCAGCAGCGCGAGATGCTGCAATGGCTTGAGAATAAAGATTTTGGCGAACTGACCGTTGAGCAGGTTCTTTCCAAGCTTCCTGAGACTGAGACTTTAATCATCCCACAGGATAAAGAGCGTCGTATTTTCTGGTTGATGGCTCTGGAAGAGCGCTACCGCGAGAACCTGTATCACAGATTAGGCACAGAAGAACTGCCTCTTGACAAAGATCAACTGCAAGATGCCCTGGTAGACTTTATGACCAAAAGCGTGATGGGTTCTATGGTGAAGCAGTACTACAAGCCAGCCCACACAGCGTGGACGGAGACTTGGGCCATGACCCGCGTAGGGCTGGTCAACTGGGCCAAACAGCGCATGAACAACGCTATGAGCATTGCCATGAAAAAAGTACTTACCAGCGTATATAGTACCTATGGTAAAGGCTGGTGCAGTGAGGAAGGCATGCTGACCAAGCGTGAGTTTGAAAAAGGACGTAAAAACAATCGAGACCTGGATTCAGCAATTACTAGCAAGTTCAATAATATAGTCAGCACCACCTGGGAGGGGGTGTTTACTTCTGATCGGAAGAATGCCCGTAATCAGCTCAAGGGAAGGGGGTTCAAGTTCGGCGAGCGAGACCTTCCGGCACATATGAGGTGGGCGAGTTAATAAAAATGGGCAGTTACTAAACTGCCCATTTTTTGTACTGACCTCAGGGTTGCCCATATACGTCAAAAAAGAAGCAAAACTTAGCTGTTCTGTGCTAAATCCAACAACTCCCGGGTAGCTACCGTGTACATGGCCAGCTCACTGCCTGCCGCGCCCCGTAACTCTTCCAGAATCGCATGCCAGCGAGTCAGAGCAATGGCATTGGTTTCACTCCAGCGAGCGAGGAGTTCGCCCACATCTTCTGCCGAAGAATCAAGCTTAAGCAGGTTCACTGTCAGTGCCCTCTGCTGCAGAGCCAGCTCATCCCGTACACCTTCCCGAGCCAGCCCCTGCCAACGGTTCTGAACTTCCAGCTGGCTGAGCTCCTGATAAAACCAGTGCAGATCCAGATGCTCACCAATAGCAAAGAATGCTGAAGCGACTCTCTCAAGTTTCTCGCCAGTCTGATCAACTGCCTGAATCACCGATAGCATACTGAACAAGTGACGAACTCCAGCAATACGCTGGGCCAGTTGTTCGGGAACATTTCTGGCCACCAGCTGATCAACCTGTTCCTGCCACTCTTTGCGCTGACGTTCAGGAAGCAGTTCAGAAAGATTCGCCATCAGCTGACACAACCGACTTTGATAGTGCTCAACACAATCAGAGGTGTTTCGATCGACCTGCTTCATACGTACCAGCCAGCGCGTTGCCCTGCGCAACAGGCGCATAACCTCGCCCATCAGTTCATGTTGCAGCTCGCTTTCAACAGTATGATCCAGGCTTTCAATATCAGACCACAGTTGCTCAGCACCAAAGATATCTCTGGCCACAATGAAACCAGTCACGATATCTGCAGCACCCGCACCTGTGGACTGCTGCTGACGGCTAACAAACGTCAGCCCCATCATATTGATCAGATAGTTAGAAATCTGGGTAGCAACAATTTCCCGGTTCAGGCGGTGTTGAGCCAGCGGTTCGCCATACTTCTTAACCAGCTCTTTCGGGAAAGCAGTGATCAATTCCCGAGCCAGATACTCGTCATCCGGTACTTTCGAATCCAGTAGTTTCTCTTTCAAATCGGCCTTGCTGTACGAAATCAACACAGACAGTTCTGGACGGGTTAAACCCTGCCCGGCAGTCTGGCGCTCCCGAATGCTTTCATCGTCAGGAAGGAATTCAATAGCCCGATCCAGACGCCCCTCCGCCTCAAGGGCATGAATAAAGCGCTTGTACTCTTCCATCTGACTCAGGCATTCACTCTCCGCCAGAGTGATTGCCTGGGTCTGGCGATAGTTATTACCCAGTACTAAAGTGGAAACCTCTCCGGTCATATCCTCTAGCATCCGGTTCCGCTGTTTGCGGGTCATATCCCCTGCAGCAACAATCTGGTTGAGCAGAATCTTGATATTCACCTCGTGGTCGGAACAATCCACACCACCGGCATTATCAATAAAATCTGTATTAAGAGCGCCGCCATTCAAGGCATATTCAATACGGCCAAGCTGGGAGAAACCAAGATTGCCCCCTTCACCCAACACTTTGGCCCGAACCTGAGCACCATCAATACGCAAATTATCGTTGGCCTTATCACCCACATCGGCATGACTCTCATGGGAGGACTTCACATAGGTTCCAATACCGCCATTCCAGATCAGATCAACGGGTGCTTTCAAAATAGCCGTGATCAGTTCACTGGGAGTAAGGCGGTTTGCTCGAATACCAAACGCCTTTTTCATTTGAGAAGAGATGCTGACGGACTTGGCATTACGGGAGAAAATACCACCACCTTCAGAGATCAGCTGGCTGTCATAATCTTCCCAACTGGAACGGGGCAGTTTGAACAGTCGCTCGCGCTCCACATAGCTGGCGGCAGGATCAGGATCAGGGTCAACGAAAATATGCATGTGGTTAAAAGCCGACACCAGCTTCAAAGACTTGGAGCTGAGCAAACCATTACCAAACACGTCCCCGGCCATATCACCAATACCAACAACGGTAACCGGATCTTTCTGAACATCAACCCCGCGCTCGCGGAAATGGCGCTGCACAGACACCCAGGCACCCTTGGCGGTAATACCCATTTTCTTATGGTCGTAACCGGCACTGCCACCTGACGCAAACGCGTCACCCAGCCAGAAGCCATATCCTTCAGCAATGCCGTTGGCGATATCTGAGAAGGTTGCCGTGCCTTTATCTGCGGCTACCACCAGATAGGTATCATCTTCGTCGTAACGAATAACGTTGCTTGGATGAACAACTTCGTTATCCACCAAATTATCAGTCACGTCCAGCAAGCCGCGAATAAAGCGTTTGTAGCAGGCTATACCCTCAGTCTGGATTTCTTCACGGGAACCATTTGCAGGCAGGCGCTTGGGAACAAAGCCGCCTTTGGCACCAACAGGCACGATGACCGCGTTCTTCACCTGCTGAGCCTTTACCAGCCCCAGCACTTCTGTACGGTAATCTTCCACCCTGTCAGACCAACGCAAGCCTCCACGGGCCACTTTGCCACCACGGAGGTGAACACCTTCCACTGCTGGTGAATAAACAAAGATCTCAAACATCGGCGCAGGCTTGGGAATATCAGGAATATCACCCGGTGCGAATTTGAAAGACATGTAATCATGATTCTGACCACTTTCGTTCAACTGGTAAAAGTTGGTGCGCAACGTGGCCATAATGATTTCCATATAACGGCGCAGAACCCGGTCCTCTGACAGGACACTTACGCCATCCAGCGCTTCCAGAATATTCTGTTGATATTGCTGTCTTCGAGCTTTCCGCTGTTCCTGAGTTAAATCAAGGCTCGGGTTAAAGGACACCTCAAACAGTTTCAGAAGTTGGAGAACTATCTCACTGTTATTACACAAAGTGTCAGCGATATAACCCTGACTGAAACCAAAGCGAATCTGCTTAATGTAGCGAGCATAAGCGCGCAGCATACTGACCTGGCGCCAGTCCATGCCGGCCACCAGCACCAGACGGTTAAAGCGATCGTTTTCCGCATCCCCATCCCAGGTACGCTTGAAGGCTTGCTGAAACTTACCAGCCACTTTTCGCAGTGGCAGCTGTTGCCCATGAGTGAGAGACAGGGTGAAGTCATGGAGACTGACCCGAATCGTCTCACCATTTTCCTTTCGGTAGATGTAGTAAGGATGCTCACCGATAACTTTCAGGCCGAGGTTTTCCATAATTGGAATAAGATCCGACAGAGGCAGCGATTCCCCCTGATGGAAAACCTTGAAATGCAGGTAACCGTCGTCATCGATAGGCTGATAAAAGCTCATCGCCATAGGAGAGCCGGCATTGAGGTGCTGAATATGCTCAACATCCGCAACCGCTGTCAGAGCAGTAAAGGCATCCCGATAACTGACCGGAAAACCACCTTCAAAACTCTTTAACAGAGCATGACCATCAACCTCCCCCCGGGCTTCCATCAGTGAGTCACGGAACTCTTCATCCCAGGTGTAAGCCGCCTGATTAATTTCAGCAGTGATAGCCTTAGGGTTAAAATCATCACAACCTTTATCAGACAATCGCAGAACATAGTGAACCCGGGCGAGAATGGATTCTGAGAAGTACGTGGTAAATTCCGCATCCACAGCATTCAGCCGTTCACAGAGAATATCCTGAATCTGGGTGCGCAAAGTGGTGTCGTAAACTTCCCGCGGAACGTAAACCAGCACCGAGCAGAACAATCCGTTAGGATCCCGGCGCATAAAGACCCGAATCTGGTTACGCTCCTGAATCCGCAGGATTCCCATAATGATCTCAAACAGCTGATCAACGGGCGTCAGGAACAGCTCTTCCCTTGGAAAAACTTCAATAGTCTGAGTCAGCTCTTTACCATGGTGGCTGCCCATATCCAGACCCGCCAGCCGAACAATATTGCTGACTTTATTTCTTAACCAGGGAATGGCGCGAGGGCTTTGAGTGTATACCGGAGAGGTATAAAGCCCCATCAACCGATATTCCCCAATCACCGTACCGGACTTATCAAAACGCTTAACCAAAATAAAACTGGGGTACGCAGGGCGGTGAACACTGGAGCGTACTGCTGCCGTGGCAAATGACAACAGGGAGTGATCTGCAAAAATATTGCGATCCAGCTCTGGCTCCAGTGAGCCACGATCCAGCTGACCACTATGCCTTGGGCGCAGAAGGCCAAGTCTCTGCCCTTCCACAGGAATAACGTTTGGCTGCTCTTTGCTACGCTCTACCGCCAGCTCTTCAAAAGCCAGGAAGGTAAAGTTGTTGTCCAGAAGCCAGCGAAGATATTCCACAACCTCTTTGACTTCGCCGTCTTTTGAAGAAGAACCGGCTTCCAGGCTGCCAACCAGTTCTTCAACCTTGCGGCAGATTGGCCTATAGTCCGCCACGACACGGCGAACATCCGCCAACACATCTGAAAGATCCTGCTGCAGAGCCTCCAGTTCACTGTCCTGCGCAAGGCGGTTCACTTCGATATAAAGCAGGGCTTCCTTGTAGGAGTTACCATTCCCTGCGGAGACAAGCCTGTTGCTATCATCGCGGTCAACATTGAGTATACAGTTGCGAAGATTATGTATTGTTGCCCCGCGCTCATTCAGTTTCATACGAACGGAATCCACAATAAAGGGCATATCCGGGTGCACAATCTGAATGATGCTATGAGTAGAGTGCCAGCCGTTATTCTCATAATCCGGGTTCAGCACTTCAATTTTGGGCGCACTGTGGTCATGGGTCTGGAAAAATCGCCAGAATGCCAAGGTACTGCCCAGAAGATCACGGCGCCTGTAAGAAGTCAGCTCTTCTGGCGTTGTAATAGAAAAGAAAGGTTTTAGAAAAGTTTTGAGCCCTTCCTGCTGCTCTTCAGGAAGGTGGCTGGACAGCTCCAGTTCCAGCTTCCCAATAAACTCATCCCTGCTATCTGCGTAAACATGCCCCATTAACTATTTCCCCTGGCATTGATCAGGTACTGCCTGGCAGAAAAACCAACTTCCCCTCAGGAGCTTTGCCCCCAGAGAAGATGATTCCCTCCTCCCGTTTGTATCTGCGGATTTCTCCAGCCCACAAGCCAAAGGCTCCACACAGCGACAATTACCCACAATACTACGGCATGTCCATAGAGCAGGAGGTACTAAACGACATTTTCTTGTAGATTTTCGTAAAACAAAGGAATCAACCAGACAATGATGACCTGACAGAAATTTCCGAAAGAACATCCAGTTTCCGGTAACGGAGCATGACCAGACAGGCCGTGGGAACAATCAGCAAGGAAAACAACGTCCCCAGAATCATTCCTCCCACAAGCACCAGGCCGATATCCGAACGTCCCCTAGCTTAGAAGGAATTCCTGTTGTGAGATGACCGTTCACTCGACCAATTTTTCAAGCACATCCCCAAAATGCTTATGGCAGGGAACTTTTCAGGCGTTCGCCTGTCGAAGCACTGTCATTTCTGTGCATTCCTCCATGTGAGCCGCATAACTTGACACCGAAAAAACATTCGCTGATAAATAGTCAGCGCCTTTGTATTTAACGGCTTTACCTGTTCTAAGAAGAAATGAGTGTACTTATGGAATCAGCGACAAATGTATCCCCTTCCCGTCAATCCATTCTGTCACTGAGAAACTATCTCCGCAAAATGATTATTGGTCAGGAACGGTTACTGGATCGTTTGCTGATTGCTCTGCTGGCCGATGGCCACATGCTGGTTGAAGGGGCACCGGGTCTGGCAAAAACCAAAGCCATTAAAGACCTTGCTAATGGCCTTGCTGCGGGTTTTCAGCGTATCCAGTTTACTCCCGACCTCCTGCCAGCAGATATTACCGGCACGGAAGTGTATCGCCCGGAAGATGGCAGCTTTCGTTTTCAGCAGGGTCCTATTTTCCAGAACCTTGTGCTGGCTGATGAAATCAACCGTGCCCCTGCCAAGGTTCAGGCTGCTCTTCTGGAAGCTATGGCGGAACGTCAGGTCAGTGTGGCCGGCACCACTCATAAGCTGCCAGAACTGTTTCTGGTAATGGCTACCCAGAACCCTATTGAACAGGAAGGTACCTATCCTCTACCAGAAGCCCAGCTTGACCGTTTTCTTATGCATGTAAGCATTGATTACCCGTCTATCGCAGCGGAACGGGATATCCTGCGACTGGCTCGCGGTGAAGCCTTGCATATTGAGCAGGCAGTACCTTCTATGATTCCCCAGGAAACCATCTTTGCCGCCCGGGAAGAAGTGCTGAAACTGCATATGGATAGCGCCGTAGAAAATTATATTGTTCATCTAATTGATGCCACCCGTGATCCTGCCAAATACCAGCAGAACCTTGGTCAGCTACTGGAATACGGTGCCAGCCCGCGGGGAACCATAGCCCTTGATCGTTGCGCCCGTGCCCATGCCTGGCTGAATGGCCGTGACTTTGTTACTCCTGATGATGTGCAGGCCATTGCCCACGATGTACTGCGTCATCGAGTTATCCCAAGCTATGAGGCCGAAGCCCGAGGTATGAATGCTGACCGGATTCTTGCCCAGCTGATGCAGCAGGTTGCGGTTGCCTGACCTCTCCGGGAAATAATAATTAAGGAGAGCATTGCATGAGTGGCGCTTATACCAACCTTGAAGAACTGACCCGCCTGTCGGCTCCGGCCAGACGTATATCACTGTTTCGCCCGGGCCCGGCCAAAGCCCTGATGTCTGGCGGCCATCAATCCCGTATCCGTGGACGTGGCATGGACTTTGAGGAATTCCGGGGTTATCAGCCCGGAGACGATATCCGCACTATCGACTGGCGAGCCAGTGCCCGCACCAACAAAACTCAGACTCGCGTTTATCGAGAAGAGAGAGAACGCCCGGTTCTTCTGGTTCTGGATCAGGGGCCAGGGTTATTTTTCGGATCAAAGTTAAATTTCAAATCTGTCGCCGCAGCAGAAGCTATGGCCATGCTAGCCTGGAAAGCCCTGCATCATGGTGACCGGGTAGGTGCACTGCTTGCAGGCAGCGACACTCACAAAGAATTTCGTCCTCGGCGCTCCCGCCAACATCTTCTGCAACTTTTGCAACAAACAGCAGGAATGAATCAAAAGTTGAAAGCCGGTCAGCCCCGTAACGACAAAGCTCTTGATACTGTGCTGGCCAGTGCATCACGGCTGGCACACCCTGGTTCTCTGGTTGTGGTAATCAGTGATTTCCATGGTATCAGCAGCAACGGTTTGAAAGACCTTGCATTAATTGCCCGCCACAATGATGTCATGGCTATTCAGGTTTTTGATCCCTTTGATCAACAGTTACCGGATGCCGGACTCTATAGTGTCAGCGATGGCCGCCACCGGGGCATTCTCGATACCCGTGCCCGCCGCAACAGAGAACTATACAGTTCACAGGCCATACACAAACAAAAGACTTTGACTGAACATCTGAACAAATACCGTATTCCTTTCATGCGCATTAACAGCAGTCTGCCAACCGATGAACAGATGCTCGGACATATTCATTCACCGGAAAGTCGGTCTGAAGGAGGTTCACAGTGACACCTCCACAGCAAATGCAGCAGGGTACAAACCCACTGGATTCCCTTGAGCCAAATATACTTCCTGATCCCATTGGTTTCTGGCCACCGGCTATTGGCTGGTGGGTTCTCGCACTTTTGATTGTCTTGGTTATTACTGGTACAGGAATCGCCTTTTGGCGCTGGTACAAGCGCAATGCCTATCGGCGGGAAGCTCTGAAGAAACTGGATGCCATTCAACAGGGTTTTGAGCACCATCAAGATCAGCTAAAACTGGTGAAGCAGTACAATCATCTTTTGAAGGCTGTCGCTTTAAGCGCATTTCCCCGAGAACAGGTTGCCGCACTGAATAGTGCTGCCTGGTTGAAGTTTCTGGATAAAAACCTGAAACAAAGTACAACGTTCCGCAAAGGAGCCGGTAAAGCTCTTGGACAGGTTTATAGCACTGCGGTCAGTGTTGATTCAGAAAAACTGCATAACTCAGTGAAACTCTGGGTCCGCAAACACAAAACGCCAAAATCCAAGAACATAAGAAGTACTGCTAAGGAAGGTCTACCTCATGCCTGATGTCTTAAAAGGGCTTGAATTCACCCTTCCCTGGATTCTTATTTTATTGCCTTTTCCATGGCTGGTTTATCGTTTTTCAAAACCTGCCAACAAACAGCAAAGTGCATTGCTGGTCCCATTTTACAATGATCTTCCATTGGAAGATTCCCTCTCTTCACCAGCGGGTACTCGTAAAGCTCCCCTGCTCTTATCTGGCCTAGCCTGGTTATTGTTGTTATTGGCAGCCGCTGGCCCACGCTGGGTAGGAGAACCCGTTGAGCTTCCTGTGACTGGCCGGGACACCCTGCTGGCAGTCGATCTTTCCAACAGTATGTCCCAAAAAGATATTTCGTTGAGAGGACGGGAGGCCGACCGCCTGGAGGTCGTGAAAGATGTGGTTTCACGGTTTATTGATGGCCGCAAAGGTGACCGAGTTGGATTGGTACTGTTTGGCACCCAGGCTTATCTGCAGGCACCACTGACTTTCGATATTGAAACAGTACGGACTCTGTTGAATGAAGCCACCATTGGTATTGCCGGCCCATTGACGGCTATTGGAGACGCCATTGGTATGTCTGTCAGGCAGTTGCGCAAACGACCACAGGATCAGCGGATAATGATCCTTCTGACCGATGGAGACAACACTGCTGGCAACCTTGGCCCCATCAAAGCAGCAGAAATTGCGGCACAGGAAAAAGTCACCATTTATACCGTTGGCGTTGGTGCAGAAGAGATGATTGTTCCTGGTATCTTTGGCTCCAGCTTTGGCGCCCAGCGGGTTAATCCTTCTGCAGACCTTGATGAAGAAACCCTTACCAAGATTGCAGAATTAACTGGTGGCCGTTACTTCCGTGCTCAATCCGCTGATGAGCTGAAACAGATTTACACCATTATTAATCAACTGGAACCTGTTGAGCTGAGTAAGGAAACCTTCCGCCCTGTGAAAGAATTGTTTTACTGGCCACTGGCAGTCGCCTTTCTACTGGCTCTTATGTTGGCAACAATAAAAGTCCTGCCCTCCCTACGCAGAGCGGGAGGTGAAGTATGAGCATGATTGAACAATTCCACTTTCTACGTCCGTTATGGCTTCTGGCTTTAATTCCGGTTCTATTTATTGGCTGGAAACTCTGGAAGCAAAGTCTGCAGGCTGGTCAATGGCAAAAACTTATTCCAGGTCATCTGCTAGAACATCTTCTGGAAGGCGAACAACAAACCCGCAGCCGCGCACCTGCCATTCTGGCAACACTGGCTGGAATTATTGCCGTGATTGCTCTGGCTGGCCCAACATGGCGTCAACTCACTACCCCGGTTGAAAAGAGCCGTGCGCCGCTGGTGTTGGTTGTTGACCTTTCCCGCTCAATGCTGGCCGCTGACCCCAGCCCCAACCGGCTGGTACGTGCCAAACAAAAGCTGACCGATATTGTACGGCTGCGTAAGGATGGTTTAACCGGGCTGGTGGCTTATGCTGGAAACAGCCATGTGGTTACACCACTGACAGACGACAGTGCAACCCTGATCAATATGATTCGGGCACTCGATCCCAGCATTATGCCAGTTCCTGGCAGTCGCCCGGAAAAGGCCATTGCTCAAGCTGTTGAGTTGATGAAACAAGGGGCCGGGCAAGCCGGAACCATTCTTCTGCTCACCGACGGCATGGAAGAAAGTCAAAGTCAGGCCATTACCAACATTCTGAAACAGTCTGGCGATAAACTCTCTATTCTGGGCTTTGGTACAGAAACCGGAGCACCGGTTCCCGGTGAGAATGGTGGTTTTCAGCGAGACAGAAACGGTGCCATTGTTATGGCACAACTGGACAGGGATATTCTCTCCAGTACAGCCAAAGTCACTGGTGGACGCTACAGCGACCTGACTCTGGACGACAACGATATCCTTTCTTTGATACCGGGCTCTTCAGTCACAGATGAAACCATTCGGGTCGATCGTAGTTTTGACAGCTGGTTTGACGAAGGCCGCTGGCTGGTTTTACTCCTGTTGCCTTTGGCCGCCCTCGCCTTCCGCCGAGGCTGGGTACTTCCTGTTTTGTTATTAGGTTTAAGTTCTCAGCCACAGCACAGTTATGCCATGGAATGGAAAGACCTGTGGAAAAGGCCAGACCAGCAGGCGCAAGCCTTGCTTGAGAACGGCGATGCAAAAGCTGCCTCGGAAACCTTTGAAAACACGGAATGGAAAGCTGAAGCGCTGGATAAAAGCGGCAACTATGAAGAAGCTGCCAAAATGTTTGGCCAGCAGAATACAGCTGAAGGGTTTTACAATCAGGGTAACGCACTTGCTCGAGCAGAAAAATTAGATGAGTCACTCAAGGCTTATGACAAAGCCCTTGAGAAAAACCCGAACCTGGAAGCCGCCCAGAAAAACAAACAAATTGTTGAAGACCTGAAAAAACAACAACAGAAAAACAACCAGCAACAGGGTGATCAGAACCAGAATTCAAACGATAAAGAGCAAAATTCTGATCAAAACCAAAACTCAGAAAACAATTCTGACAGCAGCTCGAAGAATAAAGATTCTCAATCAGACTCCCAAGGCTCGGACTCCCAAAACTCAAACTCCAAGAACCAACAGCAAAACCATCAACAGCCTGAAGGTCAAAAGTCTGATGAAGCAGAGAGCGAACAAGATAGAGACGATTCAAACAAATCTTCAGAACCCGAAGAACAACAATCCCAACAGACTAAAGATGAGCAAGAGGATGCTGGTGAGCAACCTCAACCATCACAACCGGAACAGTCCGAAAGTTCCCCCCAGGAACAAAGCCAACACCTTCAAGATGGTGAACAGGATCAGGATGCAGAGCAGATAGAAGCCTGGCTACGTCGCATTCCTGATGACCCTGGCGGCTTACTGCGCCGTAAGTTTGAGCAGCAACAGCAGAGACAGCCTGTCCAGCAGGGAGAGAAGACATGGTAAAACCAAGCGTATTATTTTTGGCGCTGGCCACTGCCAGCGCTCCTGTTCTAGCAACATTGACCGCAACCGTAGACAAACTGGTTCTAAATGAAGGTGAAGCCATTCGCTACACACTGGAAAGCGATAGCTTTTCCGTGATGGGAAGCCCTGACTTCTCCCCTCTGGAAAAAAACTTCATTATTCTGAGTCGAGGGCAAAACCAGAGTCGGGTGATCAATTTCTCCGGTGGAAAGAACACTTCTACCACTACCTGGAAACTCATTCTTCAACCGAAAAAGCCAGGTACACTCTCTATTCCATCTGTCAGCTTCAATAATGACCAGTCACAGCCCATCCGTGTCGAAGTAAAGAAAGGAAATTCTGACGGCCAAGGTACTGCGACAACCTCGAATGTTTATATCCGATCCAGCATCAGCACAGAGGAGCTTTGGCAGAACCAGGAAGCCATTCTGACTCTGAAGATTTATTCCCGTGCCGACTATGCTGAATCTCCAAACCTCACTCCGCCGGAAGCCGACAATGTCAGCTTTAAGGTTTTCGGGAAAGATGAAGATGAAGAACAAATCATCAATGGTGTCCGCCATAGAGTGATTACTCGTCGTTATATTATTTCTCCAACACAAGCAGGTACGGTCACAATTCCCGGTCAGGTTCTCACTGGCTATATCGAAGGCGAAGACCCATACGGCCGCAGCCGTTTGATGCGGATGGTTCGACCGGAACCTTTCCGGGCCGTTGCTCCCGACATAACCTTAAAGATCAATCCTATCCCAGCAAACTGGCCATCCAACAAACCCTGGCTGCCAGCAGAAAGTATGAATATCTCTGAGTCATGGAGCAGTGACACCAGCAAAATCGCAGCAGGTGATTCTGTTACCCGCACTGTAAAGATTCGTGCCCAAGGCAGTAACAGTGCGCAGATTCCTCCCCTGCCGCCGTTACAATTGCCCAATGTAAAAACCTACCCAGATCAACCTGTCACTGAAGATAATGTTGGCAGTCGTGGCCCCATAGGAACCCGCAGTGAATCTGTAGCACTGGTGCCCACACAAGCGGGACATTTGGAAATCCCTGCCGTAAACATCACTTGGTTTAACACCAAAACCCAGCAGATTGAAACAGCCAGGCTGGAAGGACAAACCATTACTGTACTTCTCGGTACGGCTCCACTTAGTGGAACTCAGCCTGTCATCAACCAACCAGGTATTGCTCAACCTGCTGCGCCAGCCATCAAGCAAATACAGTCACCAACGACTGAAACAAAAGACGGCGACTCGTTGATTTACTGGCAGATTGCCACCGGCACATTTGGACTGTTATGGCTGGGTACACTGACAGCTCTTGTTCGCAGAAAAAAGCCCCCTGCCACAGCTAAGAGTTCTACCAAGAGGAAGACAAAATCTGGGAGCGATGAACAAAAGGCTTTTCAGCATCTACTGACTGCCTGTGCCAGCAATAGCATAAGTAGCGTTGACAGTGCTTTGAAACAGTGGGGGCAACTCTTGCTAAAGCGCCCAGTTTATTCCTCAGGTGAAGTCATTGAATCTCTTAATAGCACGAAACTCTCCAATCTTTGGATGAACATACAGCAATCCCGCTATAGCCAGAGCAAAGTTCAGAGCACAAACACCGACAAACTTGCCCAAGCTTTTAAGGCCGCAAGAAAAAATTATCTAAAAAGATCACAAAAGGCTGTTGTTGAACTGGATGCCATAAATCCCTGAGGCAACTCTCCGGCTAACGCCAATCAAAATAACTCCACTCAAAATAACTCCAAAAAAAAGAGCCACCCGCATATCACGGGTGGCTCTTTTTATATCAACGCTGCTCAGGGTTTAAAGACTTACCGCTGGACGGACATCCTCATCCTTCTCAGCAACGGTTTCCGTGCGAATAAAGAACCGAGCCAGCGCTGGCAACAGCCAGATAGCACCAAACATATTCCACAGGAACATAAAGGTCAGCAGCATGCCCATATCCGCCTGGAACTTGATCGGAGACAGGATCCAGGTGCATACACCAATCGCCAGAGTTACTCCGGTAAAGACAACTGCCTTACCTGTTGTACGCAGGGTTTCGTAATAAGCTTTCTGCAAACTCATGCCCTGCTTCAGGAAACTTTCCAGACGGGTAAATATATAGATACCGTAATCCACACCAATACCAACACCCAGTGCAATTACCGGCAGTGTCGCCACCTTAACGCCAATACCAAGGTGCACCATCAAGGCCTGACACAACAGAGAAGTCAGAGCCAGAGGCACAATAATGCAGATAACAGCGCGTACGGAGCGGAAAGTAATCAGTAGAAGCACACTCACTACTGAATAAACCCAAACCAACATCAGGTTTTGAGCAGAAGAGATAACTTCGTTAGTTGCCGCTTCAACACCAGAATTACCGGTCGCCATCAGGAACTGGATATCGTCAGTATTGTTGGAAGCAGCAAACACTTTAGTTGCCTCAACCACACGCTCAAGGGTTTCGGCCTTGTGATCTTCCAGGAACAGCAGCACTGGAGCGAGACTGCAATCATCGTTGTACAGCTGCTTGGCTGTACCGTTACTGATCGCATTGTTCAGTACATACTGGTTACGAGAAAGTGTCTGCCATTGAGGGTTACCCTCATTCAGGCCGCGAATAACCTGCTTGGCAACCGTCACCATAGATACAGCATCCTGAACGCCCTGAACCTGTGACATATGCCACATGTACTTATCAATAGCGTTCATCACTTCATAGCTGGAACACATCTCTGTACCAGTCTGAACCATAGTGACAAAGGTATCAGCACTGGTGGAGTAGTTACCGGTAATAAAGGCGTTATCCAAGTTGTAGCGAGAATCAGCACGCAGCTCTGGAGCACCAGGATCAAGGTCACCAATTTTCAACTCTGACTTCATCATCATGCCGTAGCCAAAACCAGCCAGAGCCAGAACAATGGAAACAGGAGCAACATAGGGGTGAGAGAACTTGGAAATTAACGACCAGAAAGGAGAATGCTTCTCGCTTTCGTCACCACGCTCACGAACACTCTTGCTCACACCAACCCAGGACATCAACACAGGAAGAAGAACAAGGTTAGTCAGAATAATAACCGCCACACCCAAGCTGGCCGCAATAGCCAGATCCTGAATAACGTCAATTTCAATAACCAGCAGGGTCAGGAAACCAATCGCATCGGAAATCAAGGCCAGCATACCGGGAATATACAAAGCCCGGAATGTCAAACGAGCAGCCTTGAGAGAACTCGCCCCCTTAGACGACTCAATACCAATATTGTTGATAATCTGTACACCGTGGCTAACACCAATGGCGAAAACCAGGAAAGGCACCAATACAGAATAAAGATCCAGCGCAAAACCTAATGCAGAAAGCAAACCAAGCTGCCATACCACAGCAATCAAGGAGCAGACGATCGGAACAATGGTCGACTTGAGGCAACGTGAATACAGAAACAGCAGTACAGCAGTAATACCAAGGGCCATCAGGAAGAAAATGCCGATCGCCTGAACACCTTCAAACAGATCACCAACAATTTTGGCAAAACCAATAATGTGAAGGTTAACACCCTGATCCGCATAACGGCTGCGCATATCTTCAAGTGCTGTGGAGAGTGCAGAGTAATCCAGCTTCTCGCCGGTTTCCGGATTCAGCTCAAACAGTGGAAACTCAACAATGCTGGATTTGAAGTCGTTGGACACCAGGCGACCAACTGTTCCAGAGCGAAGAATATTAGTTTGCAACTCTTCAAGACTGTGATCACTGCCATCATAGGTTTGAGGAATAACAGGGCCACCCTCAAAACCTTCTTCTGTCACCATCAACCAGCGAACATTCGGTGTCCAGAGAGATTTCAGCGAAGCACGGTCAACACCCGGCAGATAGAAAACCTCATCGGTAATACTCTGCAGGGCTTTCATATATTCAGCATTGAATATATCACCATCTTGTGGAGCAACAGCGATACGCAGAGAGTTGGCACTACCCATATCATCTCTGCGTTCAAGCCAGTTCATAATGAACGGGTGCTTGAGAGGGATCATTTTCTCAAAGCTGGCATCAACGCGAAGACCTGTGAGCTTCCAGCTAAGGAAAATAGAAGCGAGAATAAAAAAGGCCAGTACTGGCAAGCGATTGTTAAAGAACACTCGCTCCAGCAGCGGCTCTGATGAATGATGCTTACTCATAAATTAAATCCGCTTGTTCTTATTGACCCAGAATCCCGGGACTTACCCGCTTAATACCGTTATCACCGGTCACTACATACATATTGTCACGAGCCAGCACAATACCTGTTAATGCAGCGCGGTCAGACTGGTTAGCAACCAGACTGTCATCACCATCGTTTAATGCAAAGGTGCCGCTGCTACCAACAAGAAGTGGTTGATTGCCGGTCAGCACAACAGCGCTGTAAAGAGACTGATCAGTACCGGTATCCAGTTCCGCCCAGGTTTTACCACTATCAGTGGTGATAAATGCATTGCCTCGCAAACCATAGGCAACAGCTGCATTTAACTGTTCCAAAGGTTGAACACCAAAGAAAGAACCTTCATAGGGACTTTCCAGAGTTTCCCAATCCTTACCACCGTCTGTAGAGCGATAAAGAGTGCCCGCCTCTCCAGCAATAACCAGTGTGCCATCTTTCAAGCGAGTCATAGCATTGAAATGAAATTCATCTTCGTTATCGATAGAGTCGCGACGGTCATGCCAGGTTTTACCGCCATCTGTCGTCTGAACCAGGTAACCGTAAGCGCCAATGGCAAAACCGTTGTTATTGTCTGTAAAGAAAACGTCTAGCAGAGGTACTTCTGCTTCTTTATCCTGATAAACACGCTTCCAGCTCTGGCCACCATCCTGGGACTTAAACACTTCTGCATCATGACCAACGGCATAACCTGTGTCGTCGGAAGGAAAATCAACGGCTGTGAGGAGAACATCTGAAGGGGTTTGAGTCTGCTTCCACTCCTTCCCCATATCATCAGACCACAGCACATAGCCACGGTCACCGACCGCAACCAGTCGCTGACTTGAGCCAACACGCTCAATATCATTAAACAAAGAGGAAAGAACTTTTTCAGATGCTGGTTCTGCGGCTGCTACTCCCCCCGAAAAAGCCACTCCCAATGCCAGTAGGCCTGAACACGCTGAAAGCACGAATGAGGGAAACTTCATAGCCAACCCTGTGTGATTATTATTGTTGATTCTGAAACTGGCGCCCTAGGAAAGGACGCCAGCGAAGGACAACTCAAGCATTAACGCTCAGATTATCGACGACCGCGACGACGCAGTGCGGATGGCTTGAAGTATTTCTCAGAAGGAATGGCCTTGCTGTAATCCAGGAAGGTTTCTTCTTCGTTCGCCAGACCCTGCACATGGTAACGACGTGACTGCAGATCATGGAAAACATCCAGAGTCGTCCAGGTAGTGGGCAGATCGTAGATGTTAGTCAGGTAAGCCATACTTACGCGCCACAGGTCACCACGACCATCGTATTGATCGACAACCGCTGCGCCCCAGCTATCTTCATCAAGGTGGATGACACGCTTAGAGTAGATATGACGCTTGCCTTTCTTAAGATTACCTTCGATAACCCAAACACGGTGCTTTTCGTAGCGGGTGTACTTAGGATTCACGTGGCCAGGGTCGAGGATATCGTCGTACTTCACCTCATCGCTGATCAACTCGTAGTTGTTGTACGGAATATAAACTTCTTTCTTGCCAACCAGTTTCCAGTCATAACGATCGGGAGCACCGTTATACATATCGGTATCGTCAGCAGTACGCAGGCCATCTGCAGCAGCGATTGGCGTATCGTAAGCCAGGTTTGGTGCACGGCGCACACGACGCTGACCGGCGTTATAACCCCAGGCTTTACGTGGCTGTTTGATCTGATCAAGAGTTTCGTGAACCAGGATCGCTCCACCAGCCAGACGAGCTGGAGCCTTGGTGAATGACAGGTAGTAGAAGATGATATTCTTCAGGTCTTTCTCGGACAGTTCAGGGTTGTTGTACTTGAGGTACACTTCCTGCTGGGAGGTTACCAGTGAATAGCTACCATTACGCTGTACAGCCACTTCGGATGCACGGCGAACCAGGTACTCACCACGGTAACGAACAATATGGTTCCAGAGTGCTTCTAAACCGCTCTTGGGAATTGGAAATGGATAGGCATCCATTGCACCTTCAAAGCCATTACCACCTTTCAACAAGGTTGCTGTTGTCGCAGCCTTTTTAGTGTTGGCGTAAATCCGCTCAGGGTATTTAGCATTTCGGCGGGTTTGGTAAACCGGCATTTTGAACGTATCAGGATACGCTTTAAACAGAGCAATCTGGCCAGCGGTCAGATTATCTTTGTATTTATCGAGATTAGCCGCCGTAATCGTAAACAGTGGCTTATCGTTAGGATAAGGGTTAGCCAGGTGCTTGCCTGGACCCTTGTAGTCGGCAGGAATATCCGCATCAGTGAATGGCTTCCACTCTGGAATACTGCCATCCGCATTCCCCTTAAGCTCAGCACCAATCGGTGTTAACTCTTTACCCAGCTTACCGGCTTCGGCGATAGACACTTTCGCCGCCACCGGACCGGCACACATCATAAGTGCAGCCAGACTGGCAATCAGTGTTCTTTTTGTTCTCATATTTCTTATTCTCACTTAGCCCTGTTATCGCGAAACATTGTTGTCAGAAACCGTTATGACAACACATTGTAGCGGTAAAAATCTGAGCAAAAAGTAAACATTTAAAAGGTTAATAATAAAGGGGCTGGCTGATGCCAGCCCCCGTTTCAGAGCAACAACCAACAATTAGAAGGAGTACTTCACACCGATGGCAATGTTGTCACGGTCACGGGAACCGTAAGTGCTTGGACCAGTAAACTCGGTGTACTGGATCTCAGCTTCCATATCCAGATACTGCGCGGTCATACCCACAGTCATGGAGTTAGCCCCTTCCAGGAAGTTACCTGTACGGTGGGAGTTACCCTTGATGTCCTGACTCCACTTCAGGTAAGGGTTCAGAGTGACACCAGCGTAGACATCGTTCCAGGTACCAGCCAGTACAGCGCTGTAGCCCCAGGCATTTTTGGAGACTTGGTCGTCTTCGTTGCACTCGCCTTCATCGAAGGAGCCGTATTCGCAGTCACCGCGGCCTGCATATTTACGCACCTGATCAACATTCCGAGTTTCTGAATTATAAGCGGTATAGCTCAGATCAGATCCTCGCAAATGCTCAGAGGCAACTTCTACGATACCAAACAGCGAATCAAAGCTGAGTACAGGTCCAAAGTTGTGAATAGCAGACAATGAGAGGTTATAGGATTCAACCCGCTCATAATTGTCCAAAGTTCTCAGCTGCCCATAATTGATATCCTGACCTGCGACCTGAGCATTACCTCCAGAAGATAAAGTAGTCGCTTGTAGAAGAACATCACCAATAAGATCATCTGTTGCTGATATCGTGACAGGCATATTAGGGCGGTATGCAATCTCACCAGCAAATGAAGTATTTCCATATGTAGTGCTAAATGAGAAGCCATACATACGAATATCTTCAAGGTACTTACGATTACCGGTCAAACTATTACCAAGATCAACTGCGGTAATACCACCGGCAGAATTAACAAGGGTCTGCTGCCCAGCATCCAGAGGTTGACCTGCAGCAGCAAGACCTAGTGCCGTTTGAACATCTGCAGCTGTATAGGAACTACCCAGGAGCCCATTTACACCTGTCGCGACAGTTTGAAATACATTTGCAAGTGTGGCACTGCCGTTCGTACCCTGACCTGTAAATCCGTAATAACCATCATCGACACTTGCAAAAATAACAGGCTCTTTGTTGTGGTAATTAACGAAATAAAAGCCAAACTCAGTATCATTCAGCTCTTCTGCTACGTAGCGGAAAGAAATACCAAACTGTCCGTCATCTTTAGCATTAATATCAGAACCGATAGATGCAACCTTAAAAGCATCTTGCTCAAAATACTGTTGACTCAACCCTAAGCCGCTACCATTAGGGCCTAATCCTACCGGAGCCTGCATCAATGCTTTAAAACCTGTTAAACCAGCAGGCGTTTTATTGTACGCAGTGTGACCACCTTCCGAAAACAAATCTGTTTCCGCGAAGTAAGTACCGACCGGATCAATCTGAGTTTTGCGGAAGTTGTACTGATAGAATGCATCCATAGACAGGTTATCAGTCAGACCAACACTCAATGCGAAAGTCTCAACTGGAATCAGAGCTTCTTTCAGCTCGGAACCTGGCAAACGGAACTTGGCGGCATCAATCGGGTTGGTTGTATTCACACCATTACGGTAGAAAATACCTTCACCCCAGCTCAGCACCTGCTTGCCTAAACGGGCATCAACCGGGCGATCCATTATATCCCAGCTGCCGTAGATATAGGCATCAAGAAGCTGGGCATCTTTACCGGAAATATCTTTGGCATCGTTGGTGAAACGGTTATTTGGCTTAGAGCCATTCATACCTGCCTGGCTTGGCTGGCTTGCGTGCCAAGATTCTTCACCGAAGTTTGTCTTGCCACTTAATTCGGAATCATAAAAAGCCGTACCACGGGCAAACAGACCGTAGTTTTCGTAGTTCAGCTCCAGATCGGAAGTGATTTTATAAACCTGTGAAACAATACCAGTGTCGTAGTTACGGTTACCGTCGTTACCGTTAACACCGTCGTTATTCTTGTCCTGACCTTGCACACGCCACATAGCGCCATAGGAAACAGTAGAATCAAGGGAACCAGAAACATCGCCATCCATCAGGTCGAACTCAACGGCCTGAACCGGAGCCACAGCCAGAATACTAGCTAAGGCAAACCCAGCGCGAGCCGGTGCAATATGCATGGGAGTAGAAACAGAAATCCTGCGCAGTTTCATTATTATTATCACCTTGTGGCGTTGTTATTTTTAGTGCCCGTGAGGATTAAAGTGAGCAACAGCTTCCCCCCTGCGGCTTCACCGTGATTGACTTCTTTGACCATCAAGTTTCGGGCTGGGGTCAATTTATCCTGATTTTTCGGTTTTGTATAGCCTTTATAGGTATTTCGACGTACAAATTCGTGATGTTTTATACACGACACAAACCATAAAAAAACCGGCCTGTTCAGCCGGTTTCTTTCGTCAATATAGTTGGCACTTTATGCCAGAGACTTACTCACCACTTCAAAGATATCGGCAGAAAGATCATGGCTCTGAATGCGCTTAAGAGCTTTCTGCATCAGCTCCCTACGCTTTTCATCATAACGCTTCCAGCGCGTCATCGGATTGATCAGCCTTGCTGCCAACTGAGGGTTCAACGTATCCACACGAATAACCTCATCGGCCAGGAATTCATAACCTGATCCAGACAAGTCATGGAAGTTCACTAAATTACGGCCACAGAACACAGAAACAACAGAGCGCATTTTGTTAGGGTTCTTTTTATCGAACGCCTTGTGCTCCATCAGCTCTTTGATCTTTTCCAGCTTACCCGTGCGTGGACTACCCGCCTGAGCAGCAAACCACATATCCATCACATTGTTGTCGCCGATCCACTTCTCAGCGAATTCAGCCAGAGCTTTTCCCACTATTGGCGCAGCACTTTCATGAGTCGCGTGAATCAGGCAGTTTAACGCGGCCATGGTGTCAGTCATATTGGTGGCTGCAGCGTACTGACTCTTGGCCAGCTCAACACCCACAACATCATCCAGCTCAACCAGATAAGCCATACAGGTATTTTTGAGCACTCGCTCAGCAATATCTTCAGCTTCCGGGCGATAAAGTTTTTCGATGTTGAGACGCTGGTAGGTTGCCAATAACTGATCTTGCAGCCCAACGGCTACCTGCTGCTTCACAAACTCCCGCGCCCGATGGATAGCATCAACGTCAATCACATCCATCTGCTCAGCCAGATAAGTTTCTGATGGCAGGTTCAACATTTCGGCCACCATTGCCTTATCAAGAGACGTGTCAGACAACACTTGACGATAAGCATTGATCAGACTTTCATCGACAACCAGCTCTCTCCCTTCCTGAACAGCAGCAACCAACTCCAGCAAAACATCAATAGCCAAACGCTGACAACTGTCCCACCGATTAAAGCCGTCTTCATCATTACTCATAAGGAAGATCAGCTCTTCACGGCTGTAGTCATAGTTCAGACGAACCGGAGCAGAGAAACCACGTAGCAAAGACGGCAGAGGACGCTCATCCATACCGGTAAAGACAAAAGTCTGTTCTTCGTCTTTAAGATCAAGGATCAGAGTTGTTTTTCCTTCTGAGGTAACCGGCATGGGTTCCCCTTCGCCATCCAACAGGCCGACTTCTACTGGAATATGGAAAGGCAGTTTTGTTTTTTGCCCTGGAGTGGCCGGGCAGCTCTGGCGAATAGTGAGGCGATATTCCTGCTTCTCTTCATCATAGTCGTCGGTCACATCCAGCACCGGTGTACCAGCCTGAGAGTACCAGCGCTTGAACTGGGTGAGGTCAACGCCATTGGCATCTTCCATAGCCGTTACAAAGTCTTCTGTTGTAACGGCCTGACCATCATGACGATCAAAGTACAGATCAGTACCTTTGCGGAAACCGTCTTTGCCGACAATGTTATGAATCATCCGCACAACTTCCGCGCCCTTCTCATAAACCGTCAGGGTGTAGAAGTTGTTAATTTCAATGAAGGAATCCGGGCGAATGGGATGAGCCATTGGGCCAGCATCTTCGACAAACTGATGGCTACGCAGCAGGTTGACATCTTCCACACGCTTCACTGTGCGAGAGTTCATATCCGCAGAGAACTCGGCATCCCGGAAAACAGTAAAACCTTCTTTCAAGCTCAGCTGGAACCAGTCGCGGCAGGTCACTCGGTTACCAGACCAGTTGTGGAAATATTCGTGGGCTACAATCGCCTCTATACGCTGGAAGGCGGCATCAGTAGCAGTATCCTGACGAGCCAGCACAGCAGAGGAATTAAAGATATTAAGACCTTTATTCTCCATTGCTCCCATATTAAAGTCATCTACCGCCACGATCATAAAGATATCGAGATCGTATTCCCGGCCATACACGTCCTCATCCCATTTCATGGATTTTTTGAGAGAGCGCATAGCGTGATCACACTTGGTGATATTGTGGGATTCGGTAAAGATCTGCAGAGTGACTTCCCGGCCGCTCATAGTCGTGAATTTATCTTCAATAAAATCCAGGTTGCCGGCCACCAGCGCGAACAAGTAAGCGGGCTTTTTAAACGGATCGTTCCAGGTCACCAGATGACGGCCATTATCCAAATCCTGACGATCAACAGCATTGCCGTTAGAAAGCAGAACAGGATATTTTTCTTTGTCGGCAATCACCGTGGTGGTGAATACAGACATCACATCCGGGCGATCCAGATAGTAGGTAATCTTGCGGAAGCCTTCGGCTTCACACTGGGTACAGTACATACTGCTGGAACGGTACAAGCCCTCAAGAGAGGTATTTTCCTGGGGCTTGATGCGGGTCACGATAGTGGTTTCAAACCTGTCGGATTTTGGCTGCAGTACCAATTGTTCCTTATCAACCTGATACTGGTCCGCAGGAATCACCTCACCATCAATAGCAACACTGACCAGTTCCATCTCCTGACCATGCAGAGGTAGAGGTGGCAGAGTGTCGTGCTGCCTGGAATCGTTCAAATGAAAGTTCAGAGTCGACGTGACCAGCGTCGATTCTTCACCGAGTTCAAAAGTCAGCGCGGAGGTATCTATCCAATAGTCAGGCTGCTGATAATCTTTTAGATAGATAGCCCGGGGTTGCGCGTCTTTCATGCTCTCTCCTTAACGCCAAATGCAAAACTTGTGGCTTTGCATTTGACTCATGTCACTTTTAGTGAATCGCTACCGCCAGTTCATAAGCGGTGTATTTGCGGATGTTGATTACGCCGGTATCGAAAATCAGATACTGACCCTTGATGCCCATCAGAACACCTTCCGCAACAGGGTTCTTATCAAGGTTGAACGAGGTTACTTTGGTTGGATACTCAGTAACAGGATAGTGAATATTTACAGGCGCTACATCGCTCACCGGTTGAACCGCCTGCAAACCATGCTCCTGCAATAAGGAATCAATACCATCGGCATACTTATCCAGCAGCAGCTCACGCTCCTGTTCAAGATCGATCTCTGCCGCCTGCCCTTTCAACATAGCGCGCCAGTTGGTTCTGTCATTGACATCTTGACGCAGCATATCTTCAACAAACCCCGACAACTGCCTGGTAGCCACGCGCAGAATGGGTAAAGCCTGAACCGCACCCTGGTCAATCCAACGGGTAGGAACCTGATTGGCACGGGTAATGCCAACCTTTAACCCAGACGAGTTAGCAAGATAAACAACGTGCCCGGTCATACAGAACTTTTCGCCCCACTCTGGCTCACGGCAGGTGCCATTGTGATAGTGGCATTTCTCCGGGCTCATTATGCAGCTGTCACAGCAAGCCAGCTTTTGAAAACAAGGCCAGCAAAAACCCTGGCTAAAACTCTTTTTGGTTTTGCGATTACAATGGGTACAGAAAATATTACCGGTATGCTCCAAGCGCATTTTTCTACCCAGAACATCATTCAGGGAAACACTCTCATCACCCACTGGTAATCGGTAAGAAACTGGCTGGCCGTTTTCGCCCAGCTCGGTATGCATTTTGGAGACTGTTCCGGTCAGTTCAATTGTGTCATTCACGGCAGTGGACATCAGGCATCCTGAAAACGAAGAATGGTTGGCTCAGTTTCCTGTTTTTGTTCTGAGCTTTTACAGGTCTGAGGCATATAACCAATACGCTGCTCTTCTGGCAGGTTGCGGGCTTCCCAGGCCAGCACAGCTTGCAAGCTCTGCTCCCGTTGCTCCTGAGTTAAAACACGACCATCAGGCCACTTCCCCAGTTCAACAGCGCGCTTCATACTGGCAACAATTTCTGGTGTCAGGGTGGACAACAGCTGTTCAAAATCCATGATTACCCCCTTTTTGAATTATCCTGCCTTTCTACCAGCAAATCGGTTGAACAGCCAGCCCGCGGCAACACCGGATAACAATCCTCCGGTATGAGCAGCGTTGGCAATCTTTCCAAACCCGAAAATATCCAGCATCCCAGTGGCACCGATCACCAGCCACAGCAACATAAACAGATAAATACCTGAAGGAACGCCATACAAACCCGGCTCCTGCTTTTCTCGAATCCAGCAGAAACCCAGCAGACCATAAATCACTCCCGACATGCCGCCAAATAGCGGATAACCATCCATAGCCACAAACTGAACAATGTTAGAAATCAGCCCGGCACCCAAGACCAGCAATATTAAGAACGGTGTTTTATGACGGCTTTCTATTCTGTAGCCAAAGTCCATCAGCCAAAGCATATTGAACAGGAAGTGGAAAATACCGAAATGAAGAAATATGGGAGAAACCAATCGCCAGAATTGCCCCTGCTCCAGCATCGCAGTCAAACTTGCGTAATGAATGTAACCACCAGCGATTCGATAATCTGCCATGGTAAACAGAGCAACCAGTGTTTCGTTACCCCCAAGTCGGGTGACAACAGCCACAACCAGGCAGCACAGCATAAACAGCAAAGTCGCCGGCATTTTCTTCCAGTTGGCCAGCGGCCCTGTTACCAGCCCGGCCGAGGACTTCCAGGACACTTTCACTTTGCCCAGCTGCAACATCCCGGCTTTCCATTCCTGATAGAATGACAATACCTGCGACATATGCTCAGGATGCTCTATCCAGAGCACCTGCCGCCCTCTTTTCTCGGTAATACGATGGGGAATACTCTGCTTCCAGAGAAAAGCCGAGAACGGTAGAAGATCATCTTCAGAAGGAAGGTCAAAAACCCGGATCATATCCATAAGTCCTGGATCAAAACTCTGTTAATACTGCGCCTCCAGAAAAGTCGGCGCAAAACAGAGCCAAAAGTAGTTCAATTCAGAAAAAGCAGTTCAATTCAGAAAAGCTCTGCCACCGTAGACAACAGCAGCAGAGAAAAAATCAGGTATCGAGACGGTTACCCCAGCCTAGCTTGGATCGGCAGACTTCGTAGTAATTATGATTAAGTGGGTGAATCAATCTCAATTTAAATGGTTTTTTGTGGATGGAGAGAGTATCTCCCGGTGCCGCCGTAATATGCACCTGACCATCACAGGAAAGCTGCGGGTAAGTGGGATTCTTGCGACCGATAACAATCTTGATTTCGCTATTACCATCAATCACCAGTGGACGACTGCTCAATGTATGGGGGAACATTGGCACCAGCACCAAAGCATCCAGACGGGGATGCATAATGGGCCCACCGCCAGACAGTGCATATGCGGTAGAACCTGTCGGCGTGGAAATAATCAAACCATCGGAGCGCTGACTGTAAACAAACTGTCCTTCAATAAACAGTTCAAATTCAATCATCCGTGTAGCCTTACCAGGATGCAGCACCACTTCATTTAACGCATCAGCATGACCTATAGGCTCGCCATTACGTTTCACTGTGGCTTCCAGAAGGAAACGGCTCTCGACAACATATTTACCATCAAGAACATCGCCCACCTGCTCTTCCAGATGATCTGGCTGAATGTCAGTCAGGAATCCCAGACTACCACGGTTAACACCAAGCACCGGAACATTGTGGCGCGCCAATGCCCGGGCTGCACCCAGAAGGCTGCCATCTCCGCCAATAACGATCACCAGATCACAGATCTCTCCCATCATCTTACGACTGCTGACCTGGAGGCCATGCCCGGGCAACAACTGCGCCATGGGCTCTTCAAGAATGACATGGAGATCCCGGGAAAGCAGAAAGCTTTTCAAGCGTTTAAGCGTGTCCACTACCTCAACACTGCCCTGACGCCCTATAACCCCTATATGTTTGAATTGTTCCATAAATGCCGGAAGTTTTTACGAGATTCCTGTTTGCCCAAGCCAAAGGGTGGCTGGAGATTATTACTCTTTATTATCGGCGAAGGTCAGGAAGCAAGTCCATTTGTCTTTTATCAACCACTGAAATTAAAGCACCAAAAAGCTCCCCAGGCGCCTAAGACCTAAGTACTACCTGCGACCAAAGGTCTATGGCAGCTCTCCCGGGCCCTGACAATACTTCAAACATAACAATACAAATTCAATTTGATTCCTACAGGGAGAGATCGCCATGTTATCACGCTCAGAGTCTATTCAGCATCCATTTGCCGACCCATTAAGGGTGAGCACACCTGAAGCAGCAACCGCTGAAAACACTTCACCAGTACAGCGTTTGTCCAACGTGGAGCCCATGACGCGAAAGTCAGATAACTCCGATGTTCCGGCTTTTAAAAAGCAGAAGCTGCTGGATGACTACAAAATCACCTGGAAAAAGAAAGTTAAGTTATTCCTCAAGCACACTTATCGTGGCGCGGTAAAAGGAGCCAAGATTGGTGGCATTACAGGACTTATCGGTGGAACAGTAACAGCCGCGTTTTCCATGCATATCGCAGCAATCCCTGCAGGCGTAATAGTTGGTCTTGCTGCCGGGACAGGCATTGGTGGAACGGTTGGCGCAATTAAAGGTATCAGGACTATTCGCAGCCTGACTCCACAAACGCTTCTACAGGATAAAATTAATGATGCAGCCGCGAATGTGAAGAAGGCTCAGATAGCTTATACGAAGGCCGCGAACCGCACTGATGGCCTGTTTCTGAAAGCACAGAAAAACATGGGCTTTGGTGTCGACTACCTTCAACCAACACTGTTAACCCATACCAGCGGGCTTGAAGAACACCTGGAGAAGAACATTACAGCCATGTCTGCTCTCGAAAACCCAAGCAAGAGAGATAAAAGTAAGCTGAAAGCTTTACAGAGCTTGAAGAAGCAGCTCGATAAGATGAATTCGCTTCTAGATAATTTGAAACAGGTAAAGATTGTTGAGAACAATCTGAGAAAAGATCTGGCGCTGATCTCAGAAAAGGTAAATGCTGACACTCCGATTTCGGAGACTGACAGCACCGCTTAAATCCAGCACATCACTGACAGCCGCCCCAACCTCCAGGGGCGGTTTTTGTTTCTACCCTCAAACAAACAACTTCAAGACAATGGGCATTAACAACAAACGGCAGTTAAACTCTTGTGAATATTAACGGGGGACACAGCATGCCAAAGACCATTGTAATTACCGGGGCAAACCGTGGTATAGGACTGGAATTTTGCCAACAGTACCTTGCAGCAGGGGAAACTGTTTTTGCCGTACTAAGAAGCAGTACACCATCTGGGCAGCTTCACACTCTCTCTGAGAAATACCCCGATACCCTCACCCTTATTACGGCGGATGTTACACAGCAGGAAGATTTACACCGGCTTCATAGGCAGCTTCAGGGACAACTCATAGATCTTCTAATTAACAATGCGGGTATTTACGGTGAGCGATTGCCCTTTGGTGAGGTCAATCAAGAGGAGTGGATGCGGGTTTTGCAGGTCAACACCATAGCTCCGTTGATGGTGACTCAAGCCCTGGTGGATTTGCTGCCCGCAGGTGCAAAGATCGCCCTGATCAGCAGCAAAATGGGTAGCATAAGCGATAACACCAGTGGCTGCAGCTATATCTACCGCTCCTCCAAAGCCGCGGTTAACGCTGTTGGCAAAAGCCTGTCCCATGATCTTGCAGACAAAGGCCTCTCTGTTGTTATCTGCCACCCTGGCTGGGTAAGAACCAATATGGGCGGCCCTGATGCGTTAATCGATACCCAGACATCAGTTACCGGTTTACGGAAAGTTATTGAAAACCTGAATGCAGAGAACTCAGGCCAGTTCTTCAACTACGATGGTTCGAACATCGATTGGTAATTAGCGAAGACGAAGCAGGCAGAGATGCCACTGCCTGCTAATGCTCCATTAGTTTAGTTCGCCAGATCTCGATAAATCGGGTACAAAACATTCTCTTCCAGCTCAATTCGTTCCCTCAAAGTCTGTCCTATTGATGAAAAGCGCGCAGCAAAGTGATTATCTTTGTGGTCAAGACCCTTTGTTTTCGCTGCCTGGACAAACGAAGAAATTCTTTGACTGGTTTCATGCATGCGAACACTGATACTGGAGATTATCGTTTGTGAAAAAGGACACTCCGTCAGCCCCTTAATTAACTGGGGATACAGTTTTGAATCCTCAAGCACAAAGTGATTTTCCAGTTCTGTCAGAAATTGATCTAGCTGAACCTGCACATCAGCAGCTCTTCTCTGGATGCCTAAAGAAAGCTCAATATAATTTGCTAATAATTTTGTATGCTCTTTGGTAAGAACATCTGTCAATCGTTCATCGTAACCAGAAAAACCGGGATACACAGAGACGAACCCCATTGGCTCAATGGAAACACCATCAAAATAATTATTATTGGCACACTTCATCATCAACACCTCTGGTTTAGCCCACTATTATCTATAGTTCTAAACAGAAGGCATTCCACGAAACCAGATAAGTAATTGACGACAGATTCCAAATAAAAACGAAATTACGACTCACGCCAAGCCTTATTAAAAGAGTCCCTTAAAAGTTGAGTAAGATATTCCAATGCCGTACGGGTTCCCGTAGAAATCATAATATCTGCTGGCATTCCAGGCTGAAGGCTTTCCCTTGCAATCGATGAATTTCATCGACAGATACCTCTATCTGAACCAGATAGTAAGGCTCCTGTGTGGCATCATCGATCAGGCTATCTGCAGATAGCATAAATCACACGTCCATTTAACTGCGGTGTTGTTCGCTGAGGAAAAGCTGTTAGCTGTACCCGAGCAGGTTGACCAACATGCACCTCATCCACATCCATAGGATTCATACGAGCTTCAATGATGAGTGCATCATGCTCTGGCACTAATTCCATCAAGGTTTCGCCCGCTTTCACTACTCCGCCAACAGTATGGATCTGTCTATCAACGATGATCCCATCCGCAGGAGCCAAAACATCAAAGTGTTCCAACATATATCGAGAAGCCCCCACCCTTTCGGTGAGGTCATTAATCTGGGCAACAGTGCTGTTTAGATCACTGACCAATGCTTCCCGGCAATCCTGTTTCATTTGCAGAATTTCTAGCTGGGCCTCGGTGATACTGGTCTCCTCCCCTGCAATATCTGCCAGATATTCACTGACCTTCCCTTCAAGATCAGCTTCTTCTTTGAGAGATGCATTCACAGTCATTTTTTGAATGTAGCCCTGGTCCAGCAGTTTATTCAGCCCTACCAGCTCTTCCTGAACGACATTCAGACGTCTCCCACTGGCTTTACGGAGGCCTTGTAAGCCAACAATCTGCTCACCTATTTTTTCTATTCTCTGCTCAACTATTGATACTTTACCTTTATAAGACTGCTGCCGTTCATGAAACAACCGCGCCTGCAGCAATAACGCATCAGACAGGTGTACACGGGCACGCGCCTTCTCCTGCAGAGACTCCGGAAAACTCACTGCTGGATTATTCTCAATTTCAGCCTGAACCCGAACCTTTGTCGCCTGAGCATAAAACAGGCTGTCTTCGAGAGTAGCCAAACCAGCTTTAGCACGGATATCATCCAGACGAACAAGGACATCACCCTTTTTCACCACATCACCATTAGCAACCTGAATATCACCAACTCTTCCTGGTTGCAGGCTCTGTATGGCTTTACGTTGGCTATGCACTGTGACCTTTCCACTACTCAATACAGCACTATCCAAACTTGCCAGTGCTGACTGGCCAAGAAAACCAACAAACGTGGCCAGTACAACAGCTGTGCCAATCCAAATATAACGTGATGGTGCACTATAGGAATTACTCACAGTCATGCGATAACGTCCTTGCTTTGCTGCGATTCTCTGGTTGATTTCCGATTCCCATCGCCAAAATGCTCAATGCAACCCTTCTTGAGAACCAGAACCTTATCGACACAGTCAACTAATGCAGAACGATGAGTCACGATAACGACAGTTGCTTCCTGTCGCCTCAATTGTTCCAGCACATTAATCAGTGCAACCACTGCTGATCAAGATTGGCATCGGGTTCATCAAGCACCACCAGGCAAGGCTGTCCATAGATCGCCCTGGCCAAAGCAACACGTTGCTTTTGGCCACCGAAGAGGTGATAACCGTCGGTACCAATCACGGTTTCATACCCATCAGGCAACGACAGGATTAACTCATGAATATCTGCCTGCCGGGCAGCAGCTACCACAGCTTCAGCATCGACATTGCCAAACCTGACGATATTGTCGCTGATAGTTCCGGGGAACAGCTCAACATTCTGGAGCAAATAACCCATCCAGGGACCAAGTTCACTCCGACCCCAGCGGCTGACATCTCCACCATCAAGTCGCACCGCTCCGGATGATGGTTCCCATACCCCAGTCAATAGTCTTGCCAAAGTGCTTTTCCTTGAAGCGCTTTGCCCCGGCGGTCATCTGCTGGTTCAGCACCAGCGCATAACATCGCCACCTGCAAGGCTGGTCTGAGAAATTGCCCTAAAGCCTGAAAGTCCTCCCCAAGATCACTGGCATGGTGGTGACTCAAACCCGCCTGATAACGTTTTTCCTGCCAATGCCTGACCAGACCATCAGCCATCCCCATGGCACGGGCAACATCTACATTCGTCAAAGCCTGATCGGCAAAAGAACTGGCATGACCTCGTAATCTCGTGGCCGTGGTCAATGGACGTGAGTCACACGTTCCGACAACAACGCGACAGCTGCCAGAATAATGGCACCACAGGCTGCGATAATGCCGAGCACAGGATGAAGAAAACCAATAACAAGAAGATAAACCGGTAACCATGGTGCATCACACAGCGCAAGAAAGCCGCTCCCGCCGAGAAAACCTGATACCCGATCCATATCAGAAAGCTTCTGCTTGCCTTCCCGGTCACTCTTGCCTTGGAGGAGCTGAAGAAGAGGTTTTTCCAGAAAACCTTCCAGAAATCCAGCAAGCCTTACCAGCAGGCGGCTTCGAACCCATTCCAGTAGACTGGCCATAGCAACGAGCCCTACAGCGACAACGGTAAGGGCTATCAGCGTCGGCACGCTGCCTGCCGTTAAAACCCTGTCGTAAACCTGCAGCATATAAAGCGGTACCGTGAGCATCAGCAGATTCAGGAAAAAGCTGAAGCCAAGCACTGTCCCCACTCTGCTTGAGCGCTCTTAAGGCCGAAGGGTTATCATCATTCTGGTCAGTGAACACACGCAATATCCTTTTTCGCGATCCACAGCCATTCTGGCAGGCAAATATTTCAGAGATATGGCGAAACGATGATTGTCACACTAATCACAGAACCTGATTCGATGTTCTCCTGCCGCTCAGGCAATCACCCATGCATTTGTGTATACACTTTCTGGTTAAGGATGAATGATTACCGGGAGTGTAGCCATGTTAGGAACAGAAGGTGCTGGTCATTATGATCTGGTGGCACGAAATCTAGAAGCCTTTTCCAGAGCTGGCCGGTCAAAAGGACGTCTGAAGGTCAAAAACCAGAAGGGTCAAACAGTTGTCACTGTCGCACAGCGCTGGAGCCTGAAACTCTGGCTAAAAAACACACTTTTCAATCGGAAAGCTCATAGATCTCTTCATGAGCAGGCCCGGGAAACCCTTACCAGCCATACAGCCTCTCAGGATTTAAAACTGCGTTTGGTTTATGTCATTCAGGATGGAACATTCCCTTTTCTTTCCAAGCGGGAAAGACGTTCACTGTTCACTCTGGCATCAAGGCAAACCCCTCCTCTAACACAGCACTGGCCCTCTCCCCTTAACAGGCCTGATAACCTCTCTCCTGAACCCAGTGGTATCCCTCCCGTGGAAGAACGTCCCTTGCCGGATGACACCGACACCATTCATGTAAAACCGAAACAGTCTCTGATAGCGTTGGAACTCAAGCACGAACAATCCCTTGCAATGGCCAGAGAGGAAATGAATCGTTTAAAGGCCAAGTACCCATCGGTAAGTGTTTCTGATACCAAGCTGTATATGAGGGCCACTCAAAGCTGCGCCCTGCAAGATCCAGATTCTGTACAGGAATTCGAAGCATTTAACACTATGCTGGAGCAACACTTTACCAGCACTCAGCAAAAACGCCTGTATGACCAAACCGGAATCGATATAACAACCGAGCTTCTGAACAGTTTGAAGAACACTTACCTGATGAATTTCATCAAGTTCAGCAAGGGTACCTCGCAACTCCCAGAAACTATCCATTAATAGTTGCTTATGTAATGGATATGGAAAGAAGAGTCGATCAACAACACTCGGCGACTGGAGACAGACCGGATTATTTTACTGCCCAAAATCTTCACGTATTAGGCATATTTTCACCCCATTCACCCCTCTACAACAAGGTGATGGCTCGTCTGCAATCGGATATTCTCACCGGCCAGACTGGCCCAGCCTTTACTGCTGCGAAAGGTCTATTAACTCGCCTCAACATCCCACAATTAGAGCGAGATATAAATACTGCCCAACAACTCTGGCAAGACATGGCCAACCCTGACTTACCAGACACAGAAAGAACACAGCTGAGAAAGCAGAGGCAACAACTTCTCACTAGAATACAACCAAACCTGAAAATAGCAGCAGAAGCACGAGCCCATCTCCATACGGTCAACTCCACTGCTGGCCGGAAATGGGCTCCTGATGTTTTAAGGAGCCCATCACTTTGTGGCGAGGATGCCAGTAAAACCTATAAACAGCCACTGCTGTCCGGTTAAAAAAATCGAGAAAGGCGTGAGATGTCTGTCTTTAGTGGTTTGCGGTAAAATAGCGGTTGTCGAGACAGCTATTTCACAAAACAAAAAAGACAGACATGAAGCATCATAACAGCGTTTTCCAACAGTTACTCAAAACAATCCCACGTCACCAGTTTCAGAAGGTCGTTGATCGCCACAACGGGGATCATCGCATCAGGACTCTGTCATGCTGGACTCAGCTCGTTGCCATGATGTTTGCTCAACTGGCCAGCCGGGTTTCCATTCGGGATCTGGTTGAGAATTTTAATACCTGCCACAATCACCATTATCATTTGGGTGTCTCTCGCATAAAGCGTTCTTCATTGTCAGATGCTAACAGCACCCGGGCGGTTGGCATTTTCTCAGAAACCTTTTTCTTTCTATTACAAAAGGTCAGAAGCCATCTGCCTCGGGGAGCGGCCAGTGATATGGTTCGCCTGATTGATTCCACGACCATTGACTTAAATTTGAACCAGTTTGAGTGGGCGCATTTCCGAAAAACCAAAGGCGGCATAAAGCTTCATACGGTGTATGACCCG
>NZ_CAMZOG010000016.1 GCF_947331445.1 Parendozoicomonas sp. Alg238-R29
ATAACACAGGTCGCAGAAGCCTTGATTCCCATCTTCTTTTCGAGAGAACCACAACTAACACCGTTACGCTCGCCAACGCCACCATCCTCAGCGACATTAAATTTGGGAACAATAAACAAGGAAATACCACGAGTTCCTTTAGGAGCATTGGGCAACCGGGCTAGAACAATGTGGACAATATTATCTGTCAGATCGTGCTCACCAGCAGAAATAAAGATCTTGGTTCCAGTAATAAGATAGGAACTGTCTTCCTGGGGCTCAGCCTTGGTTTTCACTTGACCAAGGTCTGTACCACACTGAGGTTCAGTCAGACACATGGTGCCCGCCCATTCACCAGAGGTCATTTTGGTAAGGTAAGTCTGCTTCTGCTCCTCCGAACCATGGAGATACACAGTATTCATGGCGCCAAGGGTCAAACCAGGATACATACCCCAGGACCAGTTAGCGGTTCCCACCATTTCTGAAACCATCATACCCAGAGACAACGGCAGCCCCTGACCGCCATACTCAGGAGGATGAGCCAACGACTGCCAACCACCATCAACATACTGCTGATAGGCTTCTTTAAAACCTTTGGGAGTACGAACTTCTGTGTTTTCCCAGTGACAACCTTCCTCATCACCTGTCTGATTCAGTGGCGAAAGAACATTCTCGGAAAACCTGGCCCCTTCATTGAGAATGGCCTCAATCAGATCCGGGCTCATTTCATCCGCAGAGGGAAGTGTTTTGTAATGGGAGTCCATATCAAGAACATCATCCATCAGAAACTTCATATCCCTTAGGGGCGCTTTGTACTCAGGCATGCTTTGCATCTCCTTAACGGTGTACAGCCCAGAACAAAGGGCTAACTCAGACGCAAGCATTGTGGAAAAGGGGGGAACAACTTGTATTGGCTAGGGAGCCATAGGCGAGAGGATTTTGGGCTATCGACCAATGGGCGCCAGCATCTGCTGGCGCCCACCGATCAATATTAACCTGCCTGTTTAGCCAGCTCCTCTGCGCGCAAATCTTTGCGCAGAATCTTACCAACTGGGGTCATGGGCAACTCATCACGGAACTCAATCTGCTTGGGTACCTTGTACGCAGTCAGATTTATCTTGCAGTACTCTTTAACCGCTGCTTCGGTAAGAGACTTGTCAGAAGGTATTACGAACAGTTTCACAGCTTCGCCGGTTTTGTCATCTGGAATCCCGATAACTGCGCAGTTCTCAACCCCCTGATGTGCAACCACAATATCTTCGATTTCGTTTGGATAAACGTTAAACCCGGAAACAAGAACCATATCCTTGATTCGGTCTACGATTTTCACAAAACCATCTTCAGCGATAACAGCCACATCACCAGTTTTAAGCCAGCCATCTTCATCGAAGATTTCAGCAGTAGCATCTGGGCGCTTCCAGTAACCCTTCATAACCTGAGGGCCTTTCACGCACAGTTCACCACGCTCACCAACAGGTGTTTCATTGCCGTCAGCATCAACAGTTTTTAACGCTGTACTTGGAACAGGCAGACCAACCGTGCCAGGCTGAGCCAGATCCAGGACAGGGTTGATTGTTACTGCCGGAGAACACTCAGTCAGACCATAGGCCTCAGATACAACAGTTCCTGTTGCCTCCTTCCAACGAGTACCTGTATCTCCCTGCAGGGCAGTACCACCAGAAAGAGTCAGCTTGAGCTTGCTGAAGTCCAGCTTCTTGAATTCAGGGTGATTCATCAGGCTGACAAACAATGTGTTCAAACCAATAAAGGCTGTGAACTGCCAAGGCTTAATCATCTTGATAAACATGCCAGTATCACGAGGGTTGGCAATCAGGATACTGTGATTACCTTCTTCCACCATCGCCATCAAGTGCACTGTAAAAGCGTAGATGTGATAAAGGGGCAACGGTGCCACGATAGTCTCTTTACCCGGCTCGTTAATCCGGTTGCCATCATGATCCAGCTGGGAAAGATGCGCCTTAGCCTGCTGCATATTGGCAATAATATTACGATGAGTCAGCATCGCACCTTTAGCCACGCCTGTCGTACCACCAGTGTACTGCAGCACGGCGATATCACTGGATTGTGCAGAGGGTGGGCGAACATAGGTTTTTTTGCCACCCAGGTTCAGCGCTTTACGGAATTTCACTGCCACGGGAAGGTTGAATGGCTGAACCATTTTCTTCACATGCTTGGCTGCAAAATTAATTAAAGGCCGCTTGGGAGCGGGAAGACAGTCCGCAATACTGGTGACAATAAGATGTTCAACAGGCGTATCCGCAATGATCTCTTCCACCATATGTCCGAATACATCCATGAATACCAGAGCTCTGGCTCCGGAATCATTGAACTGGTGATGCATCTCCCGGGCAGTGTAGAGCGGATTGGTATTCACGATAACAAGGCCGGTTTTTAACGCCCCATAAACTGCAATTGGAAATTGCAGCAGGTTTGGCATCTGAATAGCAATTCGATCTCCAGGTTTGAGATCTGTGTAATTTTGCAGATAAATCGCAAATTGAGTACTTAACTCATCGATTTCACGATAAGTCAGAGTGTGGCCAATACCAGTAAACGCTGGTCTGGACGCATGTTTCTTTACTGACTCCTCAAACACTTCAAGGATTGAAGAGTACTCATCAGGGTTTATGGCATCCTGAACGCCCGGAGCACGCTTGCCATTCCAGAACTGAGCATCCATAAGCGAATCACTTTTTTTGTTATTTATCATTTCGCGGCAACCCCGCATCCCACCGGTAGTGACCCGAAACGAGTCAAGTCAGCCTGGCAATCACTCTCAAAGTGATTGACACCAGTGCCAACATCCCCCTGCCCGGCAGTCATTGGTTGCCCCCTGACTGTCTGCCAGCCTAATGGGCTGACAAACGACGTGCGTATGATAGCGACAATTAAGCATTAATTCTAAGATTGTTCGTATTTTTACCAATAAAAAACAGAAACACGCCTATTTATGAATGCCATTGGTTTCGCTCTTAACCTTACAAACCGGTTTGCTGGCTCTCCGCTTGTGAGTCGCCTGGGTCTAAGAAAACCTGCAGAAAAGCTAGCTTATACAGTTACCAAGCAGGGATTCACAGCTCTTATCAAAGGGCAGGAAACGCTCAAAAACAAGCGTAAAAATTCTTCCAGCAGCAATCCGCAAAAAGCCGAGAGCAGAAGTTCTCTTTTGTTCGATCTGAATCTCTCAGACGAACAGCTTATGATTCGCGATAACGCTGAACGACTGGCCGAAAACCTGCGAACAAATGCAGAAAGTGCTGCGAAAGCACGTCAGCCCAGCGAACAAACCTGGCAGGAAAGCGATGAGCTGGGCATGGGATATTTCGTGCTGCCAGAATCCTTCGAAGGCATGGAAATGGCTCACGCTTCAGAAACCTGGCAACTGCTCACTGAAGAACTTGCCCGTGGAGATATGGGGCAGGCGTTAGCACTTCTTTCCCCTGTTTCTGCAGCGCTATGCATTACCCGCTGGGGGCAGCCATCCTTGAAAAAACACTGGCTGGACAAACTGGCTGAAAGTGGGCGTATTCAAGGGACACTGGCTCACCAAGAGCCAGGCACAACACAAACGCAAGCTTCCCTGAACTGTATAGCCAAAGCTAAATCATCCGGTTACCGACTTAATGGAACCAAAACCCTTGTTGCACTGAGCTCCACTGCTGAGTTTTTCCTGGTCACTGCTGCACTTTCAACAAAGGAAAATGGCTTATTTCTTATCCCCAGAAACAGCAAAGGGCTGACGGTATCTCCAACTCCGGCAATGGGTTTGCACAGTGCGGACACCGGCTCACTGACTCTTAAGAATGTTGATATCCCCAAAGACCACCAGCTGAATGCTAACAGCTTTTGCTTTCAGCAGTGGCTTTCTCTCAGCCAGATAGCCGCTTCTGCACTTGCCTGCGGAACCTCTCAGGCTGTTCTTGATTACACAGTGCCCTACTGCAATGAGCGTGAGGCTTTTGGTGAGCCCATCAGTCATCGCCAATCTGTGGCTTTTATGATTGCGGATATAGCCACAGAGCTTGAAGGCATGCGCCTGCTTACCACACGAGCAGCAAGCCGGGCTGAACGTGGAGATAGCTGCACCCGGGAAGCCCGCCTGGCTCATTACCTCTGCTGCACCAAAGGTATGGAGATAGGTACCGACGGCGTACAGCTTCTTGGTGGCCATGGCTTTATTCAGGAACACCCTGTTGAACGCTGGTATCGAGACTTACGCGCTATTCCCCTGCTCGCTGGCAGTCTAATTATTTAGAACGGAAAGGTAGAGAACAAAAGCCATGTATCTGGAAGTTCCCAAAAAATTCAAAGGCCTGATCAATCAGGCCAATCAAGTCGCCCAGGCAGTGTTTCGCCCTATTTCCCGTAAATATGACCGGGCAGAACACACTTATCCGGTAGAGTTGGATATGCTGGCCTCTCTTTTAGATGCCATGAATGATGCCACCGGTGGTGCTGCCGGAGCCGGAAAACTCAGCCAGCAGCAGCATGGTGAAGGTGTCCGTAACGGCACCAATATGTCTACTGTTCTTGGCCTCACAGAGTTGTGCTGGGGAGATACCGGTTTAGCCCTTAGCCTGCCCCGCCAGGGACTGGGTAACGCAGCTATTGCTGCGGTCGCAAACGATGAGCAGATGGCTCGTTTTGGTCACAAGTGGTCTGCCATGGCAATTACTGAACCTTCAGCAGGTTCAGATTCTGCAGCGATTCGAACCACTGCGGTTGAGGATGGTGACGAATACATCCTCAACGGTGAAAAAATTTATGTGACCAGTGGTGAACGGGCTGAAGCAGTTGTTGTGTGGGCCAGCCTTGACTTATCTCTTGGACGCGCGGCTATCAAGTCCTTTGTTGTTGAAAAAGGAACCCCCGGGATGGAAGTGGTCCGCCTTGAAAAAAAGCTTGGCATCAAGGCCTCAGATACAGCAGCCATTAATTTCACCGACTGCCGTATTCCAAAATCGAACCTTCTCGGAAATCCAGAAATCGATACCCAGAAAGGGTTTGGCGGAGTGATGCAGACTTTCGACAATACCCGTCCCGTTGTTGCAGCTATGGCCATAGGTGTTGCCAGAGCCTCACTGGAAAAAAGCCGTGAGCTTCTGCTTAACAATAAGCTTTCTTATACTAAAGCCAGCCAGGATCAGAGCGCTATTGAAGCAGCTCTTTTAGATATGGAAGCCAACCTGGAATCTGCACGGCTGCTAACCTTGAAAGCCGCATGGATGGCGGATAACGGGCAACCGAACTCTAAAGAAGCGTCTATGGCAAAAGCCAAAGCCGGCCGAGTTGCCAACAAGGTTACTCTGGATTGTGCAGCCTTATGTGGCACCAGCGGTTATCTTGAGGATGAATTACTGGAAAAATGGGCAAGAGATTCCAAAATCCTTGACATATTTGAGGGGACACAACAAATACAAAAGCTGATAATCGCCAGGCGAGTACTGGAAAAAACGTCGGCTGAATTGAAGTAAATAACTATTTATTCACGATGTAACAGGTTAACTCTCATGACAACAATAAAAACAACGGCCGCAAAACCGGCCCCGAGACATGTCAACCTATTTAATATTTTCAAATCCCAGTTTGGATTGATTGGTGACATACCCAAGATCGCGAAGGGTTTGTTCCATCTCGCCACCCTGAAGCCAACACAGAAGAAGTCTATTGGCTTACTTATGGAGCAACAGGCGCAGCGTTACCCGAACAGACCATTCCTGAGAGATGAAACTCGCACCCTGACATACGATGAAGCTAACCGGGAAACAAACCGTATAGCTCACGTCCTCCAGAAAAATGGAATCGGCACGGGAGATGTTGTTGGTCTGCTGCTGGAGAACAGGACGGAATTACTGCTGACCGCCCTTGCCACGCTGAAACTGGGTGGCATCGCTACCATGATGAACACCAGCCAACGTCAGGAAGTATTGTTACACAGTGTGCGCATTACTTCTCCGAGCGCCATTATTGTTGGTGAAGAACTGACCCACGCCGTTGATGAAGTGCACGAAAAGCTTCCTGAAAATGTGGCTAAAAACCTTTGGTTTGTTGCTGACAACAGCAGTAAATCTGCTCCAGATAACTACAAAGACTTAGCACGGAAGGTAAAGATAGAGCCTGACGAAAACCCGGGGACAACCGGAAATATCCAGCTGCACCAAAGAGCGTTCTACGTTTTCACCTCCGGAACCACCGGCATGCCTAAAGCCTCAATCATGAGCCACTATCGCTGGTTCAAGGCGATGGCAGGTATCGGTATGGCATCTATGCGTATCCGTGAAGATGATGTTTTTTATTGCTCCCTGCCCCTCTATCACAACAATGCCCTGACACTGACTCTTTCAGCAGTTCTGGGGAATGGTGCCTGTCTGGCGATAGCCAGGAAGTTCAGCGTTTCCCGTTTTTGGCAGGATGTTCGTAAATATCAGGCCACTGCATTCTGCTATATCGGAGAGCTGTGCCGCTACCTCTACAACCAGCCAGAACAACCCGATAACAATGTGAACAACGTCAGGATCATTCTCGGTAATGGCCTGAGGCCTGATATCTGGATGGAGTTCAAACAACGCTTTGGCATTAAGCATATTAACGAGTTTTATGGTGCCAGTGAGGTAAACCTGCTGTTCACCAACGCTATGAACCTGGACTGTACAACCGGCTGCTGCCCACTCCCCCACGCAATTATCAAATGGGATGTGGAAAACGACAAACCGTTTCTTAACAGGAAAGGTCATATGATCAAGGTTAAGACCGGTGAAAAAGGCCTGCTACTGGCCAAGGTGACGGACAAAAGCCCATTCGATGGTTACACATCCAGTGACGCCACTGAAAACAAACTATTCCGTAATGTGTTCAAGAAGGGCGATTGCTTTATCAATACCGGAGACTTGGTTGTTAAACAGGGCTGGATGCATATCGACTTTGCCGACCGTCTTGGAGATACCTTCCGATGGAAAGGCGAGAATGTGGCAACAGCTGAAGTCGAAGGTGTGTTGAATAAATTTCCGGGGGTTGAACATGCTGTTGTTTACGGGGTTAGCGTCCCCGGCGCTGATGGCCGCGCAGGAATGGCTGCCCTGACACTGGACTGCACAATTGCCGAACTGTGCCTGAGCGACCTTACCAGCTACGTTCGTAACGAACTGCCCGGCTATGCCATTCCATTGTTCCTTCGCATCAGGGAACAGCAGCAGATCACCTCAACCTTTAAAGCCCAGAAGGGTGATCTAAAAAAAGAAGCTTATGATATTGAAGCTATCAATGAGCCAGTGTTGGCTCTGCTTCCAGAAGATAATCGCTATCAGCCTCTGACTGGCGATATGTATCAACAGATCAACAGCAAGCAGATACGGTTTTAATTATCTTCACAAGGCTCGCTTTTGCGAGCCTATTTCCCCTTTATTAACGCCAATATTTATTACCAGTGGAAATATCCACTTCTCTCACATAACCTTTTTTAATCGGGAGTGGTCTATCAGCAGGAGCGCCACCTAGCCGATAACTAAGGAATAGTTTGCCACGTCAGCACGTTACGGATAACGGAAATGGCAGAAGTCTGGGCTCTGAAAATTCTTTCCGGCCCCCATGTAGGGGCTGAGATACCCCTTGATTCCGGTACCTGGACACTTGGCCGGCATGAAGAGTGCGACCTCGTTTTAACCGATGACACTCTTGCCGAGCGCCATATTGAGTTGAATATAAGCCCTGAAGAAGTTCAGGTGACTAATCTGGCTCAGGGACAGAGTATTTACCTCTCTGGAGAACCTCAGCCCGACAGTTTCGCCCTGCAACCTCACACTGTGGTTATGGCTGGCAGCCTCTACTTTGCCGTGGGGGCTATTGGCCAGCCATGGCCCGAGCTGAGCCTTTCTGGCCCACCAGCAACCTTAACGCCTCAACAGCCCGCAAAACCCACTGCTACTTCACATACTGCCAGTGCCCCTGAAGAAATCGTGCTCGAAGACAATATTCCCATCATTGACGATCAAGTTGATGACGATGAGCTTTCAGATCTTGAAGAAGAGAGAGGCCTGAAAGAAAAAGCAGCCAGAAGTAAACCGGGGGTGTTTTCATCTTTATTCAACTCAATGAACAGTGCTTCGGTAAGTTTTGATTTCTTTGGCTGGTGCAAGCGACACCCCTTTGTTTTAGGCGGTATGGCACTGGGTGGTTTCTTCTCTATTTTGATTGGTGGCTTCTTCTGGCTATGGACGATGACCGATCCCGAAAAGACAGCCCTTGAAAACATCACTCCAGCACAAACCGCTGAAGTCATCATCACACAAATGAATATCCAGGATGTGTCTTTAAAGAAACTGCCTGATGGTTCGGTCATCATTTCAGGTTATGTCGCAGACAACAATGTGAAAGATGGCCTGCAAAAAGCCCTTAACGATGCCCAGGTTCCCTACACCTTTCAAGCGGTAGTAATGAACGAAATGCGGGCAAACGCCGCAGCAGTTCTCGAACAGTATGACTTTAAGCAGATGAGCATTGAACTCGATACAACCCCAGGCTCTCTTGTCCTCAGTGGTTACGCAGCCAACCCCAAGGAAGTGGGTCGAATTCGTGAAGTTCTGCAGCAGGAAGTCCATGGACTGGTTTCAATCGTCGACCAGGTAGAATATCAAGTCACTCGCCTGAAAACCCTTCGCACCATGCTAAAAGAGAGAGGCTTATCCCAGAAAATCCGCTTGCTGGAAACTCCGGGCAAAGTCATTTTGAAAGGGCGTCTTGGCGATGCTTCGCAGGGTTACTACCTGAAGGAAATCGTCCAGAATTTCCGAGAAAAGTACAGTAATCGCCCTCAACTGGTAATTGATGTCACCCTACCGGCTACAGATCTGGCCACCATGCAGCCACTTCTAAAAATTAAAAGTGTCAGCTTGGGGCGAATTCCCTATGTCATCCTTGATAACGGGGAGAAGTATCTGCGGGGGGCGAAGCTGAAAAACGGATATATACTTGAAAATATCAATCTGGAATATCTGACCCTCAAGTTAGGTCAGGAACGAATTAAGTACTTCATAGGAGGGGGCAATGGCGGACAATGAGTTTGTTTCTCTGTCAGTTACGGAAGATCGCTTGGCAACAGATTCAGATGGCAGCTACAAGAACCAACTGATTGACCAGTTGAACGCTGATACCGAAACACTGAAGAGCAAAAAGAATTCCGGGCTTTCTCCCGACCAGTTTGCCAGCACCGAAGCTCTGATCGGCGCCATAGAACATGCAATCAAGGTTATAGAATTGACTTGGTTTAAGCACCATATGCCAGAAAAGCAGCACTAAATTATTTACCAGGCTGAAGCAGCTAAACTGATTTATGACCCTGAAGGGAGAAGGATATGTCAGGACAAGATTATGGCGCAGCAGGTTCTGCAAATCTCAGTTTTAATGAGACTACCGCACGCCTTAACGACAAGCTGAAAGATTTTGAAAGCCAAGTTGAAGCCCGAATGGAAAACCTGGATCCCAGCAACATGGCAGACCTGATTCAGTTCCAACAAGAGATTAATAAGCTGACTATGATGTACAGCCTCGAGAGTGGTGTGATCAAGTCCATTAAGGACACTGGACAAAGCATCATTCAGAAAATCAACTAACGACTAAAAGCATCTGAGCAGGGAAGCCCAAAATGGTAAGCGCAGAAACACTCAGACTCCTGGCCGATATCGGTTTTATGGCAACAAGCGGCGGCTTTTCCAAGCAGGCAAGAGCCCTGTTCGATGCCATTGAACTTGCCAGACCAGACAGTGTTCTACCTCATATCGGGTCAGCCCTGAACTATATGAACCTGAATATGCACCAGGAAGCTCTCGACACACTTGAGAAAAAAGCTCTGAAACTGGAACCAGACAATGCCACTGTTCAGGCATTTATGGGGATGGCCCTGATGCTTCTAGGCAGAAGCAGTGAAAGCGAACGCTGTTTGAATGGAATTACCGACAGTGATGATACGCTGGCCGCATCTCTGGCATCGAACCTTCTTTCCGAACTTCGCCAGCACGCCAATAAGAAACCTGCTGCTCCCGGCCTTCACTGATTTTCAGTCAAGGCCACACCTTTCCATAAGCCACTCCCGGTATAGTACTGCCAACCAGGACGACCCTATGGCAAAACTTGTATCAGGAGACCTTTCATCAGACATAGCTGAAGAGATGCTGCGGATTCGTTCCTTCACTTTCGAGTCAGGCACAAGATAATCAACCAAATGCTGACCTTTCATCCAGCTTCTCACCAACCTTTCAATTGTCTGCTGCTCAGCCCCAACGCCTAACTGTCGCAGCACTCTCCGAGCTTGAACACGAATATCGGCCTTAAGCTCTGACAACGAATTGAGTGCCTGCAAATCTAGAGCTTTCACCTGCTCAATAATTGGATCTGCGGAGTTGAAGGGCACAGGGTCAATGCGACAGGGTAACTCTGCAAACCGGAGCATACTTTCACGCCACTGATCCGATACACACTGGAAGACTCTAAGCCCCTGTTCAAATCCTGAGATAACAGCATCTACATCAGAACCTTCTGGCATCCACCCTTGAGCCAGAATGTTATCCCAAAGAATTTCAATGCGAGTCAAAGAAAGGCTGGACTGTAACCAGCTTTCCGGAAGGATATTATTAGACAATTCAGCAGATAAGCGCTCCAGAACCTCCGGATAACACACCATTTCGGCATCAAGAAGGTGAATCTTATCTTCACAAACCAAAAAATTATCCAAATGAGCATCAGACATCCCCGTCAACAATACAAAAGCTGACAAATACCCCAAAGCTTTCATATCAGTAGAAGGTGAGATCTTATCTCCAGCGAGGTAACGACGAAATCCATACCTCCCTCTTCGATCCTTCTCGAAGAGAATCTCGCCTCCTTCTGCAAAAACCGGCCTTCCCACCCCGCTATTAAAAAGCCCGCTCAGCCCCGACTTTTTAACAAGAGCTTCCTCCAACCGCATATCTACAGGTTTGTAAACGAGATTCCCACCACAGCTAAAGGAGATACGGCACGCTCCCCCATAACCCTTTTCCGATAGAGGCTTTATTGTGCTGAGCGCTCCCTGAATACCGAACACTGAAGAGAACCTTGTACGGCACTCCAGCACACGCCGATAAATATTATTCAGCACACGGACAACATAAATATTTCTACTCTTCTGGTACCTAACCTGTAATGCCGCACCAGAAAGCTCAGGTGAATCCCGCCTTACTAACAGGTCGTGTTTAAGTGCCCAAAGAATCAACATATCTGTCTGGGCTCGAGCCATACCACTGGAGCTTCGCACAGTTTCAACAGCGCAACCTGTCAGACAAGCCTTCAATACAAAGGGCAAATGCTGAACCGGCAAAATCATTCCCAAAGCATCCAGACAAACAGGTGCAACAATCCCAGAAAGCATCTGCCGGCCAGCCAGAGAGGTTTTCAATAATTGACCACTGTTTATTTCTTCATATTCATAACCTTTGAAAACTCGACCGTAATGCAGAGATTTCAACTTCCCACTTGGCTGAACAACATCCTCACGAGCTTGCGTAGCTAACTCACGACTAAAAACGTCAAACTCACGGATAACATTTTTACAGGCATAGTTTTGTTTATATCTTTCTTGCCCACAGACTCCCATTTTTTTCCTGAGGGAAGAGTCACTTACTAAAGTGTTAAGGTTTGCGGATAGCGAACTAACACATATTGCTACCGACTGAGCTTGAGCCAACTGGGCTTTCCCAGGCTCAAAATAAGCTCCGGGAGCAATCAAACCATCAACATCTCCCCATACTGTTGGTACTAACAAGCCTTCCTGACTGTGAGTTATCAACTCACGATAACCATTCCAGTCAGACAATACGACTGGAATACCTGCAGACATGGCTTCAACTGGCGCAATACCGAAACTTTCTTGAACAGAGTCTGCCAGCGAAACAAAAATATCCGCGGCATTAAATGCAAGATGTTTATCTTCATGGGCTAAATCAAAGTTAAACAACACTTGGGACTCAATCGCTAATTGTCCCGCAAGATTAACCAAAGAAGTAACATAGTCATCATCTGCACTGGCCTGCCCACAGATATAGAGATAGCAGTTTTCCTGCCCATAGCGGTCATAAAGATCAGCAAATGCCCTGAGAAGAGGATGAAGATCAGACTTATCTACAGGTGACAGCCTTCCCAGGCACAGGATAATTATTCCACCTTCAGGCAAACCAAGAGCTTCCCGTGCCCTGTTTTGACCTACTGAAGAATCAAGAGCCTCCACACCAAGAGGCATTTTTTTCAGGCTTCCATGAAATTCTTTTCCAACCCTTACTCCAGCCTCTTCTAGCAAGTTTCCAACAACACGAATAGATGCCTGGCTGCTGCACAAAATCGAGTCATAAGATTGTGAAGGAGAGAGAAGCAAGTTTTTCCATACACCAAGAGTAATATCCTGACTTAACGCATGAGTACGCCCAACAATAGGGAAGGGTTGCGAAGCGAAAGCATCTCTTAATTCCAGGAGGTAGCTCAGGTAAGGATCACCAGAGTAAAACAGATCGTAATTTGAAGCCGCAAAACTGGCGGGTAGCAGTTCAACGGGGAATACTTGAACTGTTTTTTCTAACTGTTCCGTTTCCAGCCACTGATCCCAACACATTTGCCGGGCTTCAACATCGCCCTCTGCAGCAAAGAAATGAAATTGATCAAAGAAATCAGAATAACGGATCAACGAAATCAGAAAACTGCTGTTAGCTTCACGCAGGCCATTGATATAACCATCCAGAACACCTTTATCTGCAGGGAGAACTGTTCCGAAAAGAGCCATCAGAGCATCATACCGCCAGCGGGGGGAACTACGCCGCCGCTCCCTGAGTTTTGCCCAAGAAGCCCCTGATAATAAAGACAACAACCACCAAAGCTTTCTATCGCTTCCTGAAAGTCTTCGATAAGCACATCCGAGGGCAGGCGCTGATAGAGCTGATAAACACCGGCAGCCTCATCCAAAGTCAAGCTACTGCGTTGGTCACGAATCAGGCCAAGGCTTTTGTCCAATAACAGGCGGGTGTCACTCTGTCTCTGCCCTGTCGCTTTAGACAAAGGCCCAAGGTCAGATAGCAGATAATATTTACCACCATCCTCATAGCAGGAGACATCCACTCCCTCCATTTCTATAAGGTAACGGCCATTATTATTTTCGAGTTTATCAATACCATTATTTCTTGAAAATTTGGTTATTAACTCATCAAGATTCATCTGTTGCATCCCTGCCAGGCTCTTCTTAAATGTCGGCCGAAATCGTCAGGACTGCAAAGTAAAAAGCCCGCAGAATTGCGGGCTTAGCTATCGGATCAAATTAGTTGAGAATCAGGCAAAGGTTTGTGTCTGTACTTTCTTACCCATAAACGAGAGCTTACGGAAAACCAGCAATACCAGCACAAACAGTACAGCGCTAGTAAGAACACCGAGAGCAACGGAAGCTGTAGTACCAATCACCAGATAACCCACAAAACAGATAGCAGCCACAGTGGTACAGTAAGGAAGCTGAGTCATTACGTGATCAATATGGTGGCAAGATGCCCCGGTAGAGGAAAGAATCGTGGTATCTGAAATTGGTGAACAATGATCACCAAACACCGCTCCAGCAAGTACAGCTCCCATCATTGGCATGATCAGCATCAGGTCAGTGGCTGCAGCCATATCTCCAGCAATTGGCAGCATAATACCGAAGGTTCCCCAGCTAGTTCCGGTTGCAAAAGCCATGGCACCCGCAATCAGGAACACCAGTGCAGGCAGCCAGGAAGTACTAATAGTGTCCCCCACCAGGCTGGCCAGATACTTACCAGCCTCCAGATTACCAATAACATCCACCAGTACCCAAGCAAAGATCAGAATGTAGATCGCTCCCATCATGGACTTCACGCCCGCAGTCAGAGCATCCATAACCCGACTGCCAGCTACTCGCTGACGGGCCAGCATGACAAAACTGACAATCAGGCCCACCAAACCACCAAACAGCAGGGAGTTAGCAACATTGGTATTTTCAAAGGCACCAAGTACAGAGAAAGGCTGTCCGGCGGAAGCCAGAGCTTCTGCACCAGTACCAATCAGCGCTGCCACAGTCGACAACACCAGGACAACTACAGGAACAACAAGGTCAGCAACTGAGCCTTTGCCAGTATCTTCGATTTCACTGGCTCCCATAGGCTGACCACGACTGCTATCAAACAACTCACCCTGCATTGCCCGGTCTGCGTGAGTGCGCATTGGACCAACATTCAAATCCATAGCCGCTGCTGCAATCACCATTGCCAGTGCAAAGATGGCGTACAGGTTCATGGGAATCATGGAGACAAACGCTGAGAAAGCAGTGATGTCGGTCACTTCATGAGTCGCTAAAATTGTTCCGATCAGAGCGATAATATATGCACCCCAGCTGGAAATCGGTGTAATCACGCACACAGGAGCAGCCGTTGAATCAATCAGGTAAGCCAGCTTGGCTCGGGAAACCCGGTTGCGGTCTGTCAGTGGTCGACAAATATTCCCCACAGCCAGTGCATTGAAGTAATCATCGATAAAGATAATTACCCCAAGAAGTACTGTAAGCAGCTGAGACCCCTTGGCAGTCTTGATTCTTCTTCGAGCCCAGTCACCAAAGGCCCGGGTTCCACCAGCAAGAGAAATGAAGCTAGTCATAATTCCAAGGCTGATCAGGAACAGAAGAATAAAGACACTGCCGGTATTGATTCCGTCATTCCAGAACACGGAAACCAGAGCATCAACCAGATACTGCACAGTATTCATTGGCGAAAAGCCCGTCAGCAGTAGAGCGCCAACAACAATACCAGCACCAAGAGAAAGAAGAGTTTTACGGGTAAGCACTGCAAGGCCAATGGCCACCGCCGGTGCCAAAAGCGAAAGAGGGGAAAAAGAAAAGCTTGTTAATTCCATACTACTGATCTCTATTTATCAGAGCAGGATCAGAACCAGCGAAAACACTCAGCTGGTAACGTCCTGACATTAGACGATCAGGAGCGCAAATATGAAAAAAACCGAACAGCCACCCACACCTAACTCGGCACTTTGCGGCTGTGAGGTTTCTTTCAAGATTTGGTAGCACTCCACGGTTGCCCCAAGTGTGTTATCACAACATCCCGGGCAAGCCCAGATGGCGAATGTACTGCCAATAACAAGTCGTCATCTGACAACTGTTATCCAACAACACCGTGACAGTGTGACACCTATTCGGCGACACCCCAGCCAGCAGTTTTAACCTTCTGCCAGCTTCGGCGAAATCCCCTTTTACCGTTTCTCGTAGACGTTACTCCAGAAACAGGGACTGATGAATTTCGCGCCTCTACCATTCGAAACCTGTTCGCATTATGCCCACGGAAAACCGCACCCACAATGCAACACTCAACAAAACACGCACATTCCACACCCTAATAAGCCATTACCACAATGACAAATCTGTCATATCCACTAACCACTGGATAGAAATGTAGCAACAAATCGGAAAGCTGCCTGCCATACATACAGATAAAAAAATGCCGCCAGAGTTTCCTGGCGGCATTTCTTAAGCACAACGATAGGTTGAGGGGTTATTCCCACTCAATAGTCGCAGGTGGTTTACTTGAGATATCGTAAGTCACTCGAGAAACCTTGGAGATTTCATTAATAATCCGGCTGGAAACCTTTTCCAGAAACTCATAAGGCAGATGAGCCCAACGAGCCGTCATAAAGTCAATTGTTTCTACCGCTCGCAGAGCAATCACGTATTCATAACGGCGCCCATCTCCCACAACACCGACAGACTTGACTGGCAGGAATACGGCGAATGCCTGACTGGTTTTATGGTACAGGTCAGCGTTATACAGCTCTTCAATAAAGATCGCATCAGCTTCACGAAGAATATCAGCATATTCCCGTTTAACCTCACCAAGAATCCGCACCCCCAAACCCGGGCCAGGGAAAGGATGACGATAAACCATGTCGTAAGGCAGACCAAGTTCAAGACCAATTTTACGCACTTCATCCTTAAACAGTTCGCGTAACGGCTCAACCAGTTCCATAGCCATATCATCAGGCAAGCCACCAACATTATGGTGGGATTTAATCACATGAGCTTTGCCGGTTTTACTGGCAGCCGATTCAATCACATCAGGATAAATTGTTCCCTGGGCAAGGAAGCTGACGCCATTGAGGCGACTTGATTCTTCATCAAATACTTCAATAAAGGTGTTACCAATAATTTTTCGCTTCTGCTCCGGATCGTTCACATCTCCCAAACGGGAAAGGAATTTTTCTTCAGCATCAACACGAATAACTTTTACGCCCATGTTTTCTGCAAACATGGCCATAACCTGATCACCTTCATTCTTGCGAAGCAGACCGTTATCAACAAAAACACAAACCAGTTGATCGCCTATAGCCTTATGCAAAAGTGCCGCAACTACGCTGGAATCAACCCCGCCGGACAACCCTAACAAAACGGTTTTATTACCAACCTGCTTTTGCACACGAGCAATGGCGTCGTCAATAATCCCAGCGGCTGTCCAGAGTTTTTCACAGCCAGCAATGTCACAGATAAAACGTTCAAGAACGCGCCCACCCTGCTTGGTATGGGTCACTTCCGGGTGAAACTGAACACCGTAAAATCTGCGTTTTTCATCGGCCATACCGGCAAACGGACAGCTGTCCGTCCAGGCCATACGCACAAAGCCTTCCGGAAGAGAAGCAACCTTATCACCATGACTCATCCAGACATCAAGACTGGTTTGACCACCGTCGGCTACATGATCCTGTATATCGTGAAGAAGGGCAGAGGTTTCACCAACATTGACATTGGCATAACCAAACTCATGCAAATCAGAAGTGCTGACACTTCCGCCCAGCTGCTCAGCCATGGTCTGCATGCCATAACAGATACCCAATACAGGAATACCCAGATCAAACACTACGTCTGGAGCACGAGGAGTGTCGTCTCCGGTCACTGACTCAGGGCCGCCGGAAAGAATAACAGCCTTGGGAGCAAACTCACGTATGGATTGTTCATCCATATCGAAAGCACGAATTTCACAATAAACCCCGATCTCCCGCACACGCCGGGCAATCAGCTGGGTGTACTGGGAACCAAAATCGAGAATAAGAATACGCTGGGAATGAATATCCTGGCTCATGAGCGTCCTGACACCTGCAATGACTGCTGCCCGGGTGAAAGACAGCAGTCGGTTATTTAGCGGCTATTTATTAACGACCAAGAACAGAGCTATCAACCAGCTCTGTAATTTGGTGCTTCCTTAGTAATTGTTACATCGTGAACATGGGACTCACGCATGCCGGCATTTGTCACTCGAACAAACTCCGGACGGCTACGCATGGTTTCAATATCTGCGGAACCGGTGTAACCCATAGAGGCACGTAAGCCACCCATCATTTGATGAACAATCGCACTAATCGGGCCCTTATAGGGTACACGACCCTCAATACCCTCTGGAACCAGCTTATCGGCACCAGCATTAGCATCCTGGAAGTAACGATCGCTGGAACCCTGACTTTGCGCCATGGCTCCGAGAGAACCCATACCACGGTAACTCTTATAGCTTCGTCCCTGATACAGAATAATTTCACCAGGAGCTTCATCAGTACCTGCCAGCATACTGCCAATCATCACCACATTCGCCCCGGCAACAACGGCTTTAGCAAGGTCGCCGGAATAACGAATACCACCATCAGCAATGACAGGTATACCTGTGCCTTTAAGAGCTTCAGCTACATTGGAAACAGCAGAAATCTGTGGAACACCAATACCGGTCACAATACGGGTTGTACAGATGGAGCCAGGCCCAATGCCCACTTTCACGCCATCCGCACCAGCTTCCGCCAGAGCCTTGGCAGCTTCAGCCGTAGCGATATTGCCACCAATAACCTGAACATTCGGGTAATGTTTCTTTACCCAGGCAACACGGTCAATAACGCCTTTAGAGTGACCATGGGCAGTATCAACAATAATCACATCAACACCGGCATCAACCAGAGCAGCAACACGATCAGGAGTTTCTGGGCCAGTACCAACAGCAGCGCCAACACGAAGACTTCCGCTTTCGTCTTTACAAGCGTTGGGATAGTCCTGGTTTTTCTGGATATCCTTAACGGTCATCATGCCTTTCAGAACGCCGTTCTTATCAACTACCAACACTTTTTCAATGCGATGTTTCTGTAGAAGACTCTGAACTTCAGTCTGGCTGGTACCCTCCAGAACTGTGACCAGACGATCAAGAGGAGTCATCAAAGCCGTGACAGTTTTATCCAGATTTGTTTCAAAGCGCACATCGCGGCTGGTAATAATTCCGACAAGGTTGCCCTGTTCAATAACTGGCACACCGGAAATATTATGTTGCTGACGCAAAACCATCAGTTCACGAATAGTCGCATTTGCTTCAATGGTTATTGGATCACGCACAATACCGCTTTCGTGCTTTTTAACTTTGCGCACTTCAGCTGCCTGTTCTTCAGGGGTCATATTCTTATGAATAATACCGATGCCACCTTCCTGCGCCATGGCAATAGCCAGGCGAGCTTCGGTGACTGTATCCATTGCAGCGGACAACAGAGGAATATTTAATTCAATTCCGCGGGTGAGGCGGGTTTTCAAGGACACCGACTTGGGCAAAACTTCCGAGTAGCCGGGTACGAGAAGAACATCATCAAATGTGAGAGCTTCTTGAGCGATACGTAACATTTTTGTTTGCCGTCCGGTTAAGGAAAAGCTGGGTGTAAAAACCAGTGTTCATTCTATTTATTACCCATCATCCCGACAGATAACCGTAAAACATACACCAGAACTGCTCTTATCGCGCTGGGAAACACCAAAAGAGCAGTTAAGCGAGGTAAATTCGTTCAATTATAAAACCCCTGAAACCACTCGACAATTCTTATATTTTCTGTTTTTTTCAGGGATAATAACGCAGTTTGCCTGTGCAAAAGCCTTTAATTGCTTTACCTCGGGTGCTCAGGCAACAGCCTGGATGAGCAAGAACCGAATCTATTCAGGTGCCTCATGCACAACCACTTCGATCCTTTAGCTTATTCCCCTCAAACACCCGGCGAGAGAAAAATCCTCTCGGTCAGTGATCTGAACCGCCAAGCCAAACGGTTGCTTGAGGTGTCCTTTCCTTCTATTTGGGTTGAAGGTGAACTCTCCAATGTTGCCCGCCCCCGCTCCGGCCACTGGTACTTCACCCTCAAAGACGCCGGGGCACAGGTGCGCTGCGCTATGTTTCGTGGTGCCAATCTGGGAGTTCGTTTCCAGCCGGCAGAAGGCCAGCAGGTTCTGATTCGTGCAAAAGTCAGCCTCTATGAAGGCCGGGGCGATTATCAGCTGATTGCCGAACATATGGAGGAAGCTGGTGCAGGGGCGCTCCAGAGAGCCTTTGAAGAGCTGAAAAACCGGCTGGCACAGGAAGGGCTTTTTAATGCTGAAAACAAAAAGCCTTTGCCCGCCATGCCAAAACATGTGGCTGTTGTAACCTCCCCGACAGGCGCAGCAATCCGGGATGTCTTAACCGTTTTTCAACGGCGTTTCCCGGCTTTGAAAGTGACCGTTATCCCAACAGCCGTTCAAGGTAATGAGGCTGCTCCGCAGATTGTCCACGCCCTGTCTCTCGCCGAGAAAATTCCAGGGGTAGACGCAATAATTGCCGGGCGAGGTGGTGGCTCAATGGAAGACTTATGGCCTTTCAACGAAGAAACCGTTGCCCGGGCTATTGCCCAATGTTCAATCCCGGTAGTCAGCGCTGTGGGCCACGAAGTAGACTTTACCATTGCCGACTTTACCGCTGACCACAGAGCACCAACGCCTTCTGCTGCTGCAGAACTACTGAGCCCGGATCAGGTAGAGCTGCACAATACCTTGCTGGGTTATCAGCAGATGTTGACCCGCTTGATCAACCATCGCCTGCAGAACAACCAGCAACAACTTTCACACCTGTGCAACCGCCTCCGGCATCCCGGAGAGCGCCTGCGAGAGCAAAGCCAGCGACTTGATGATCTTGATATCCGCTTGCGCAAAGCTATGGAGCTTCACCTTCACAAGGTAACTGCACGCCTTGATAACAACAGAGAAAAGCTTTACCAACACACACCACTGAACACTGTGGCCAGATTTAGCACTCTTCAGAAACAGCTTGATCAGCGCTTAACACAGGCAATTACTGCCAACTTGAACAAACACAAGCAAAAGCTGGCTTCATCCATTGCTGAGCTGGATGCCTACAGCCCTCTTTCAACCTTGTCACGTGGTTATGCAATTGTTCAGACTGCGGATGAGAAAGTTGCCTCTGATGCTTCCCAGATCTCTCCTGGGGACAAATTAAAGGCCCGTCTCTCCAGAGGTCACCTTGAATGTACTGTGGATAAGGTCATTATAGAATGACTCATTCACTCACTGGCACTTCTGTTCAATTCCACTAGGCTTGTCGCTTTCCAACAATACAAGCCTTTGGGAGCCGGGCATCAGTGGGTTATGTAAAACATCAAATCTGGCTTCTTACTCTACTTTTCCTGTTCGCCACTCCAACCCTCTACATTTCCTGTGGATTTGCTCAGGAAGAACCTTATGGGGATATCGCCCCAATAACCCCCCTCCAGCGGGATTACGAAAAACTCAGTTTCCACATACAAAAACTAGAAAAAGAAAACTCCTTTAACGACAAACTTCTCACTTTTGGAGCAGTGGCTCTTCTGGACATTGCTCTGGAACTTGTTCACTCGGGCATGATCGCCTATTACAGCCCAAGCTACCTGTATGGCCGCCCTCTCAACAATAAAAATGATGTAAAGGACATTCTGAAACACTATCTCAGCTATACGTTCGAACATGGCCATGCACCAGCACTAGCCATGGGTATCGCCGCTTGGTTCAGTGGTAACGGAGCATCCCTTCCCTCTCTGCCAGTTTATGATTCTGCAACTCATATAGCAGCAATAGCTACCGGGGTCGCGACTTTATACGGTGTTCTTTTTTTAAGAGTAAAAACACTTTTGTGGCGCAGACAGGAAGTAACCCCATTTTTCTCAAGCACCACAGCAATGCTGAATCGAATTGCACCTGCCCACAAATACTACCTGACTGCAGTTGATCATTTGGACATGGGAAAACATCTTCTTCAGGCAGCAGCGGTTACAGTTATGATCAGTTGGGGTTTGATGAAACGTTTCCAGAACAAGTTTGCCATTGATGATTTAAGGCAAACGCTAACCTTGGCACGGGATCGACTACAAAGAAACAACCGAAAAAAAGTGGCTGCTATAGAAGAGCTCAAACTCAAAAAGAAATTTGAGTTTGAGGAGGTAAAAAGCTTGCTGGAGAAAAACTCCAACAAGCCTTAAGAAATTTATGAAGCGTTATCAAATAGTACGAGCTTTATTCTTCAGCTTGTTTTTATTCGGTCCGGCCTGCTTGATTTTTTTCTTTGGGTTTTTCGCCTTCATTTCATCACCGCGACGCTGCATTTTCTTTTCACGATTATCCAGCTGACGACGCTTGGCATTTTGCGCTTTTACAGGCTTCTGGCGATCTGCATAAGGGTTATCGCTTCCTTTGAATTCAATCTTCAGGGGCGTCCCCATCAGCTTCAGCACAGTACGGAAAGTATTTTCCAGATAACGGGCATAAGAAGCAGGAACAGAATCCACCTGGTTACCATGCACAACGAGAACTGGTGGGTTGTTACCACCCATATGACAGTAACGCAGTTTAATACGGTGCCCACGAACCATTGGCGGCTGGTGACTGGCAACAGCATCTTCCAGGATTCGGGTCAACTGGTTAGATGACCAACGCCCCATGGCCGACTCGTAAGCTTCCTCCACAGATTCATACAGATGACCAACATTGGTACCATGCATGGCAGAAATAAAGTGGATATTGGCAAAGTTCACAAATCCAAGACGACGCTCCAACTCCCGCTTCACATCTTCACGCTCATCACTGGTCATACCATCCCATTTATTCACAGCAATAACTAGAGAACGGCCACTGTCGAGGACAAAGCCCAACAGATGCAGATCCTGCTCAACAATACCTTCACGGGCATCCAGCACCAGAATCACAACATTGGAATCTTCCATGGCCTGCAGGGTTTTGATAACAGAGAACTTTTCTACTGTTTCATGAACCTTGCCACGGCGACGAACGCCCGCTGTATCAATGAGAGTGTAACGTTTTTCCAAGCGCTCGTAGGGAATGTAAATGCTATCCCGGGTTGTACCGGCCTGATCAAAAACAACGACCCGGTCTTCACCCAGCATTCGATTAACGAGTGTAGATTTACCAACGTTGGGGCGCCCAACAATGGCCATTTTAATTCCAGCTTCTTCAGGCTCCTGATCATATTCTTCCTCGACCTCAGGAAATTCTTCCATAATCAGGTCAACAAGCTGGCGAACACCTTTACTGTGAGCAGCGGCAATAGGAAGCGGCTGCCCCATACCCATACTGTAAAACTCAGCCGCAGCGCTATCGGCATCAATGCCATCAGTTTTGTTCAGAACTAACCAGGCCTTTTTCTGGCTGCGACGCAGGTGATCAGCAATCATCTCATCAGCCGCTGTCATCCCGGAACGTGCATCCACCAGGAACAGAACCATATCAGCTTCTTCTATGGCCGCCAGAGACTGTTCCGCCATATGGGAATCAATACCCTCTTCATCACCACTGATACCGCCAGTATCAATAACAATATATTCACGCTCACCCAAACGACCTTCGCCGTACTTACGGTCACGGGTCAAACCAGAGTAATCGGCTACCAGCGCATCCCGACTGCGGGTCAGCTGATTAAAAAGCGTTGACTTGCCAACGTTGGGTCGCCCTACCAGGGCAATGACGGGAAGCATTCTATATCTATCCAAAAATCAGGCCGCAGGACAAACCAGACCTGCAGGCAGAAAACAGGAAACGGCCACCTTACGGCAGCCGTCCTTGACTTAAACTTCGCAGGCGAACCTGCGTAAAAGCTGTTTGCTGGCGACTTATTTGATAGTCAAAGCCGTCAGATCGCCGCCATTGGTGTAGACATAAATCATGTCATCAACAACCACAGGGCGGGAACGAATACCGGAAGAATCAACCTTTGTACGGCCAACAATACGACCATCCACCTGAGAGATTACGTGCAAGTAACCTTCAAAATCACCAGCTACAACATAACTGCCAAATGCTGCCGGACCAGAAAGGCTACGATGAGCAAAGTCTTTCTGACTCCAGACGATAGAGCCTGTACGCTGATCAACAGCGGAAACCACGCTACCTGCATCGCTCAGGTAAAGGTTACCGAATCCTTCGGTCATGCTCTCATAGCTGGAAGATTCACGGGCCCAGAGTACACGACCACTGTCGCGATCCAACCCAACAACATTACCCTGATAGCTGACCATGTAGAGACGGTCACTGCTGATCAGCGGCTCGGCATCAACATCAACCATTCTCTCCAGCTCAGAAGAACCGCGAGGTACGGATACCTTGGCATCCCACAACTGGATACCGGTATCAAGCCGGTAAGCTCTGGCTTCGCCATTGGAGAAACCTGCGTATACAACACCGTCACTGATGCGAGGAGTTGAAGTACCACGTAAAGTCAGAACAGGTTGCAGAACTTCCTGCTGCCAGAGTTTTTCGCCATCTTTCGCATCGAGACCAATCAGCTTGGCATCTATAGCCTGAACAATCACAACTCCACGCTCCACCTGAGGAGCGGCAAGAACTTCGCTGGTTACAGGGGCTTTCCAAAGCTGCTTGCCATCGCGCTCGCTCAGAGCAATAACCTGCCCATCTCGAGTACCAACCAGGACGAGACCCTCACCTGCGCCAACACCGCCGGTAATGCGGGTCTCAAGGTCTACTTCCCACTTCTCTTTACCTGTAGCGCTGCTCAGGGCTGTCACCCGGCCGGACGCACTGGCAGCAAAAATCCTGTCACCGGAAACCACAGGGGTCAGGTGCAGCCAGGAATCTTTCTGACCACTACCAACGCCTTTATCCCAGACTTTATGAACCTTCACCTCCTGATTAAAGTCAGGAAGCGGATTAGGCTCTATAGCCTCTTCACCGTCACTGCTACAACCGGCAAGCCCCAGCAGAGCCATTCCGATAACAGCTGATACGAAAGTTTTCTTGTTCCGGGCGACAGGATTCAGCATGACTAATTATATTCCCTTAGCTTTGGTCAGATCATCCAGCTTGATTGAGACCAGTGGACGTTGTTCGCCAAATTCAGTAGCTACATCAATTGCCCGCTGATAAGCCTCACGAGCTTCATCGCGGCGCCCTAGCGCCAGTAGCACATCACCTCTAACATCCTCATAGGATGCTTTGAAAGAACCTGCTTGGTCAATCTGGTTTAACAGTACGAGAGCTTCTTCTGCGTTGGCTTTAATATCGCCGCCAGATTGAGACAGCAGAACCCGAGCCAGACGCATACGGGCAATAATCTCAATTTCAGGGCCAGGATTTTGTAACAGCACCCACTCCAGTTGATTGCGAGCCGTGTTCAAATCGTCAGACTGAACAGCTTTACCAGCCTTGAGCAGAGCAGACAGTTGCATATACACAGTATCGTTGTAATCAGTCTGAAGAGTTTCCATCAGGTTATCAAAAGAAGCCTGCTGATCTTCGCTCAGCGGCTGGCCGGCCTGACGCAGAGACAGATCCAGTATTTCCTGATAAATACCTGAAGACAGCTGGGCCTGTTCCAGCTGATTACTCTTCCAGGCTTTCCAGCCGTACACTGCCCCCAGAGACAACAGAATACCCAAAAGGATGGCTGAACCATAATCCTTCCAGAACTGCTTGAGGGCCGCGACCTGTTCCTCTTCGGTACGCAAACTATCCACTCTAAACTCCCGAATTCTTTCTATCAGTATCCGCTACTGAAATCCGCAGAACCATCTCCGGACTTCTTAACCCGCCAGCTCCTCGCGGGCGACCAGTTCGTCAAAAGTACAGGTCAGCTGAGGTTTGTCTTCCCGCAGGAATTTTACTGTCACTGTACCATTTTGTTTTTCGTCTTCACCAACCACCAGAGCGATAGCTGCACCGGATTTGTCGGCGCGCTTCATCTGGCTTTTCACACTGCCACCGCCACAACTCACTTGAAGACGCAAATTTGGGCAGGCTTCACGCAGCCGCTCCGCCAACACCATGCCATAAGTACCCACCTCACCGAATGTAACCAGCGCAGCATCAACTGTTTTGTTCACACCTTCCGGAACCAGGTTACAGGTTTCCAGAAGCAGGATCAGGCGCTCTACTCCCATGGCAAAACCACAGGCTTTGACCGGCTTTCCGCCTAACTGTTCAACCAGGCCGTCGTAGCGACCGCCACCACAGACAGTTCCCTGGGAACCCAGGGCGGAAGTGATCCATTCAAACACGGTTCGGTTGTAGTAATCCAGCCCCCGAACCAGACGCTGGTTAACAATATACTTTACCCCGGCATCATCAAGGATGGCGCACAATTTTACAAAATGTTCACGGGACTCATCATCTATGTAATCATGCAGCTTGGGAGCATCACCGAGAACAGACTGGGTACCTCTGTCTTTGCTATCCAGAACCCGCAGCGGATTGGCGTACATACGGCGCTTGCTGTCTTCGTCCAGACTGTCCTTGTGCTGCTCAAGGTAAGCAATCAGGGCTTCACGATACTTCTTGCGGGATTCTAGATCACCCAGAGTATTCAGCTCCAGAGTGACATGCTTATCCAGACCCAACTTTTGCCACAGAGACCAGGTCAACAGAATCAGTTCAGCATCAATATCCGGGCCATCCATACCGAAAGTTTCCACACTCACTTGGTGAAACTGGCGGTAGCGGCCTTTCTGTGGACGCTCGTAGCGGAACATGGGGCCGGAGGTCCAGATCCGCTGCTGCTGGTTATGAAACAGACTATTCTGAATACCTGCGCGTACACAGCAGGCAGTCGCTTCAGGGCGCAGGGTCAGGCTGTCGCCGCCACGATCCTCAAAGGTATACATTTCCTTTTCCACAACATCGGTGTTTTCACCAATACCACGGGCAAAAAGGCTGGTAAATTCAACAATCGGCACCCGCATTTCACGGTAGCCGTATTGAGCCAGAGTATGGCGAACATGCTCTTCCAGCCAGCCCCAAGTGGGGGTTTGCTCAGGGAGAATGTCATTCATGCCGCGAATGGCTTGCAGCTGTTTCGCCAACGTACTGTCCTTACTTGTTACTCAAAAAATAGTTAGAGGCCGGATGCTTTAGCCAAGCGTCAGCCGACCAATGCCTCGGCTGGAAGCCGGTATATCCTGTGTTACAGGCTTCCCATTAAAGACAACCTCGGCTACGGAGTCGACATTGCCAAATTTGATATTCAGGGGGCCATCACCGGTCAATGTTAGTTCACTGTTAGCGGGTTTCAGGCCAGAAAAAAGAATATGGCCATCAGCACCCCGAACCTCAACCCAACATTCATTACTGAAGCGAACCAACAGTTCATTTTTTCCAGAAGAAGCCAGAGGCTCTTCTGTGGGCTGACTTTGTTCAATCGTGGCTACAGGCGCTGAAAGCTGAATGTCGGGAGTGTCTACCGCTGGTTCTTCAATAACAACAGGCTCAATAACAGCAGGCTCAATAACAGCAGGTTCAATAACAACAGGCTCAACATCCACAACTGCGGGAATCTCTGGTTCTTCAACAATCTGAGGAGCCAACTCCTGAATATCTGTTTCCTGAACACTGATTTCCGGCGCGGCCTGAATAACAGTTTCAACAGGCTCCTCTGCTTCTGTCAGTTCCTGCACAGGAACTGACAGACTGCTGACCGGCTCCGGTACATCAGGTTTCGCTTGATTATTCCACCAAAACACACTGCCTGCCATAAAAGCGATTAGCAGAAGCAGTGAAACAATAGCCAGCCACTTGCCTCCGGGGAAACCATGATTGTCGAGAGGCTTTTCCTGAAGTAGCCGAGCAACCTGTTCATCAGCCTGCACAGTTTCGCCATAAAGACCCAGGATATGAGTTTCGTCCAACTCTACCAGACGCGCGTAACTGCGCAGATAACCTCGAATAAATGCCGTTCCTGGCAGCTGGTCATAATCACAGCATTCCAGTGCCCGGAGGTAAGGAAGGGAAATTTTCAAACGAGCTGATACATCTTCCAGACTCAGCCCTTTGTTTTTTCTGGCCTCAGCCAGTGCTTGCCCTGCTCTCTGAAAGTTATCTTCAGAGCCTTCTGATTGTGCAAAATTTTCTTCAGTCATTCCGCAATGAAGCCCGATAATTGCGATATTCCTGTGACCCCGGGTAAAAACGAGTCAGCTGGTCTGCGTATTCATCCAACTGATCATATTTTTTGAAAACCCGAGCCAGCTTAATTCCCAGCCATAAACCACGCGCTTCAGGTCGACTATCACTCAACCGTTGATAGTTTTCAAAAAAACGCTCTGCTTCTACATAGTTGCCGCTTTCAATGAGAAGGTCAGTCATTTCAAGACTGGCTTTTGGAAGATTCCGATCAAGGCGCAAAGCTCGTTCAAACTGTTTTTTTGCCTGCTCCGAATCACTCATTTTCAGTGCAACAAAACCAAGATTTTCAAAAGCCCGGCTTCGCTGCTGGTAATAAACGTCCTCTGTAACCTTCTCAAACTGGGTGCGTGCCTGAGTGTACTTGCCTGTTTCATAGAGCAGTACCCCATAATTATTCCGCACATCCGAGGCTGAGGAATCAATACTGAGAGAACGGGAGAAATTCTTGACGGCCAGATCATATTCCCCCTGGGACTGATAAACGACACCTAACATGCCATAAGCCCGTGCGGAATTACTGTTAACCTTCAGAATTTCCTCAAGTCGCCCAATAGCACGCGCAGGATAGCCCTGCTGGAGAAAACCAAAGGCAATCCCCAGGTTCTTCTGCTCATACACTGCAGGATCGCGTGTAGCTTTCTCATCCGGCAAAGTGCTCACGCACCCGGATACAGACAGCACTACGCCAAAAATGAGGACCTTCAACAAGTAATGTATGGGTCTATCCATGCTATTTTCAGGAAGCTCTATCTATGACTCTCACAACTTCCGGTTGCTGGGCGGCTTCCTGTCGCATAGCCTCGTAACGGGCGCTGCGACGGGTTTTATCCATGACCGATCCAACCAGTTGTCCACAAGCTGCATCAATATCATCACCACGTGTCTTACGAACTGTAGTGTTAAAGCCGGCATCCATCAACGCAACCTGGAAACGTCGAATCGCATTATTGCTGGGACGCTCATATCCCGAATGAGGGAATGGATTGAAGGGTATCAGGTTAATCTTACAGGGTACATCTTTCAGCAGGCTGATCGTCTGTCTGGCATGCTCAGGCTGGTCATTCACACCAGCCATCAACGTGTATTCAATGGTAACAACCCGTGAGGTATCCGGAAGACTGGCCATATATTCATCAATGGCAGTCAGTAGCTCTTTCAGATTGTATTTTTTGTTGATCGGCACCAACTCATTACGCAGCTCGTCGTTAGGCGCATGCAGGGAAACGGCTAACGATACATCGGTACGACCAATCATTTTACGCAGGTTTGGAACTACGCCAGAGGTACTTAAGGTTACCCGGCGTTTGGACAGACCATAACCAAAATCGTCCATCATCAGTTCCATAGAATCCATTACGTTCTCAAAGTTGAGCAGAGGTTCACCCATGCCCATCATCACAACATTGGTTACGGAACGCTCTTCACTGGAAGACGGAAATCCAAAGGATTTCACCGCCATCCATACCTGACCAATAATTTCAGCGACGGTCAGATCAGAATTAAAGCCCTGTTTTCCGGTAGAGCAAAAACTGCAATCCAGAGCACAGCCGGCCTGAGAAGACACACACAGAGTTCCGCGCTTGCCATCCGGAATATAAACAGTTTCCACGCTACTGCCGCTGGCAACACGCACTACCCACTTGCGGGTACCATCTTCGGAAATCTTGTAGGAAACAACTTCCGGGCCACGAACTTCGGCCACCTCTTTCAGCTTGGCACGCAAGGCCTTACTGACATTGGTCATAGCGTCAAAATCTTCGACACCGAAGTGATGGATCCACTTCATAACCTGCTGGGCACGAAAAGGCTTCTCACCAATTTCCTTAAAGAAAGCGGCAAGCTTATCCTTTGTCAGCCCCAGTAGATTAACTTTCTCAACACTCATCGATCTCATCACCTCGGTATCAAACCGCACTCGCTATCTTGCTTTTACAAAGAGTTAGCGGGTACGTGGACAGATTTCGCTGTCCTCGAAGAAGTAAGCCACTTCCCGGGCTGCAGATTCAGGGGCATCAGACCCGTGAACAGCATTTTCATCAATAGTTTCAGCAAAATCGGCACGAATAGTGCCTTCTGCTGCTTCTTTAGGGTTGGTTGCGCCCATCAATTCACGATGAAGAGCAACAGCATTTTCGCCTTCCAGTACAGATACAACCACCGGACCGGAGGTCATAAATGACACCAGATCACCAAAGAAAGGGCGCTCTTTATGCTCTGCGTAAAAACCTTCAGCCTTCTCCTGAGAGAGGTGCTGCATCTTACCCGCAATAATTTTAAGACCGGCTTTCTCAAAACGGCTGTAAATTTTGCCAACAACATTTTTGGCAACAGCATCCGGCTTAATAATGGATAATGTACGCTCTACGGCCATTTGCTTTCTCCTGACATTTGCTTGTTACAGCTAGCTCCGAATACTGATTTCAGAACCCAGATCTTGCTGACTTTTTATTCGGGGCGATTCTAACCGAAGCCCCTCCTATTAGCGAGCAAACATCAGGACAAACACCTACCTAGAGCCGATCGCCACTTACTCTTCCCAGGGGAAAAATACCCAGCAATCCTGATCCACTTTCTTCAGCCATGTGTCAACCATATCCAAACCAGCAGGTTTGGCATAAATAGTAGTCACGTGAGCCTGTGGCAGCATCTCTCGTACTAAGCGAATGGTTTTTCCAGTATCAACCAGATCATCCACAACTAACCAGCCATCACCACCATCTTCAAGAGATATACTCTTAAGCAGTTGAAGTTCGCCCTGGTCTTGACCGTCGTAGCTGGCAATACAGACTGTATCGACATGGGAAATATCCAACTCCCGAGACAAAACAGTCGCAGGGCCAAGACCACCACGGGTAATGGCCAGCATGCCTTTCCACTCCCGATCCTTTAATTTTGCACCCAACTCACGGGTATCGCGGTGAAACTCTTCCCAGGAAATATGTAATTCCTGATGGTATGCGCCTTCAGCCATGGCGGTTTCCTGATATTTGATGGTCTGGATGACAAAAACCCTGCCGGAGCGAAACGGCAGGGTAATAAAAAATTTGCGACATTCTAGAAACTGAGTTCTTTCAACTCTATGCGGATTTTCCGTCAACAATACAGTTAACGACTCCAATACGCCTCTTCAAGGCTATCCTCACGCTCTGGCAAACCACGAGATAAACGCGGAGAACTTTGGGCAAGAACCTGGTAACTCACACGGTTGGCATACTTACAAACTTGGGCAAAGGACGAATACGTAAGATAAGAGCGGATATGTTTTCCAGAAGTCGGCAACACCTTGGCATGAAACGCATTCGCCGCCAGATCGTGAACAACGGCAGCCAGCGCACCATCACCTGCGCCATTGGTGTTACTGATACGCTTTGGCCCACCCATATAAGGGTCAATCTGCGCATAAACCTTGACCGGGTTCTGGCAGGCCTTACGCGCCATCGGACGACTGAATTCAAAGCGATTAAAGTCGCTGATCGACCCAGAGCGAATTGGGTTACTGGTTTGACGAAGAACGTCTTTATCCGCATAACCACTCAGATACAAACCTTCTGGCCCAGCGGTCAAAAGAATCATATCGGTCATATTCAACAATTCTTCGTTGGCCAACAATAGATCACTGTGACCGGTCAGAGCAGCCGCCTCTTCTTCGTTCATAGCGGCAACATTCACGTACTCAGCGATAAATTCTCTAAGCTCTTTCTTACGCGCTTCCACCAGTAAATGAGAACCAAGAGTCAGAATGACAGGAACGTCATTAGCTTTAGCAACCTGAGCAGCCTTTATGGTGGCTCCATAAATAGGCAGATCTGGATTAGCCAGAGTGTAAGCGCACAGCAACAAAGCAGAACTGCTGGCCACTTTATCTTCTGGAATAAAGTCCGCGCTTAATTGGTTCATTGCACCGGAGCTGATACCAAACGTGCGTTCACCATCTGGAGTAATCAGGGCAAAGGCACGACCAATGGCCCCAGGAACAGGCTGCAAATAAGTCAGATCAACTTTACTGCTGGTATTGCACAGATAGCGATAAGCGGATGTACCAATAACGATATTTTCACTCATCACTCCAAATTGAACGGAGCTGTCGTCTGCCAAAACAGAATAATTGTGCAGGGTGTTGCCGATAGTACCGCCAGCAAATTCCTCTTCTATAAGCTCGTTTTCAAGCAGGTAGGCATAAAGTCTTTGGGCAGCTGCATCATCGGACAATAACTGTGAAGCACCTTTCTTCAGACCGAAGTCATGCAACACGCTCTCATCTATCCGGGCAGTAACATCCACAATATTCTGATCGATACCTGTGACATAGGTATTTACGTGACCGAAGGTGACACTTTCGCGATCAAAACGGTTATCTGCATTTACAGGAAAATAATGTTTAATTTTCCGCTGGCCGGGAAACTTCATGAACCACCTGCCGCACAGGGCTACTACATGGGGAACTGGCATAAGCTGACCAGCGAACAGGATTGCTGAACAGCGTTATAAAAGGGCGCGCATTGTACGCCCGATCACGAAAATAGGCCATATTTATGCGTAAAACCGTAGATTTGGCATAAGACACACTCCCTCATACAAACATCACACGCTACTATTCTTCTCCCAGCGCTGTGCGATTGATGATTTCGCCCTGTACTTCTTTGCACAACCCAACAAAGAGAGCACTGTAACCCGCAACCCGCACGATCAACCCACGACAATCCTCGGGGTGTTTTTGTGCCTGTATCAGAGTTTCGTTATCTACATGACTGATGGACTGCCCACGATTCAGTGGACGAACCCTTAAATCCAGAAAAACACGAGGGAACCATAAACACCACCGCTGGCATCATAAGACGATCGAATCATCTAGCCTTGAGGGTTGCCCCCGGTGGCTCTGAGTGCCACCGAGTCGGTGAATACACCCTAGAGAGAAAACCCCTCACAGATTACTGCAAGGGGTTATTTGAGACTTGAAACGCAAGGCCAGGAAAATCAATCCACTTCTTCAATCCAGGCAGCCTGAATAGCTTCCAGAACCTTCTCACCACAGCGATCTGGATCATCATCAAAGCCTTCCAAATCTATTACCCATTTACGCAAATCAACAAAGTTTACGTAACGGGGATCAACATCCTGCTTTCCGTCAGCCAATTCTATAGCGATATCCTGAATATCAGACCATCTCATCAGTGCTTCTCCGACACCTGGTTAATGGTATAACGAGGAACCTCTACAACCAGTTCTTCGTTGCCCACTACCGCCTGACACCCGAGACGGGACTCGGGCTCAAGACCCCAGGCCTTATCCAGCATGTCATCTTCCAGTTCGTCAGACTCTCCTAACGAGTCAAACCCTTCGCGGACAATGACATGACAAGTTGTGCAGGCACAGGATTTCTCGCAGGCATGCTCAATCTCTATCCCTTCAGACAGAGCTGCGTCCAAAACAGTGGTGCCGGGCTCTACTTCAACCACCGCCCCCTCTGGGCACAACTCTTCATTGGGTAGAAAGACAACCCGGGTTTTCTCAGACATGTTTACTCCTCAGGCCTGTCATTCTGACTATTATCAGGCTCAAAATATTCCACCGCCTGTCCGGACAAGGCCGCCCGGATACCTTCATTCATACGGCGTGCAGCAAATACTTCTGATGCTTTGGCCACCTCTTCGGTCACCTTCACAACAAATGCCGAATCTGTACTCTTGGTTGCTTCTGCAAGGCGGCGAGCCTCTCCAGCAAGATGCACCTGCTCTTCTTTGCTGAGAAGAATATCACCATCCTTACGCAACGCACTCTCAAGAGCTTCAAAAATACGTTCGGCTTCAACCCGTGCTTCCAGAAGCTTACGGGCTTCGCGGTCTTCCTGAGCATGGGTATAAGAAGACTGCAACATATCGGTAATCTGACCTTCAGAAAGACCATAAGAAGGCTTGATCTCTATACTGGCAGCAACACCGGTAGACTGTTCGGTAGCACTGACACTCAGCAAACCGTCCGCATCCACCTGAAATGTTACCCGAATCCGGGCCATGCCAGCAGGCATTGGAGGAATACCATTAAGAACAAAGCGAGCCAATGAGCGGTTCACATCAATAACTTCTCGCTCACCTTGGAGAACATGGATAGCCATAGCTGTCTGGCCATCTTTGAAGGTAGTGAACTCCTGAGCTCTGGCAACAGGAATAGTTGTGTTCCGGTGGATAACCTTTTCCATCAGCCCACCCATGGTTTCCAAACCAAGAGACAGCGGAATAACATCCAGAAGCAGGAGATCATCGGCAGGCTTATTTCCTGCCAACACATCCGCCTGTAAAGCAGCGCCAACAGCAACGACACGATCAGGGTCGATACCCGTCATTGGTTGTTTACCAATCAGTTCCGCTACACGTTCACGCACTCTTGGCACACGGGTGGAACCACCTACCATGACCACCTCCTGAACATCTGCCGCTTTCAGTTTGGCATCGCGCAGGGATTTCTTAACACTCTTAAGTGTGCGGTCAATCAGTGGATCAACCAAAGCATCAAAGGTTTCACGGCCAATTGTTCCAACCCAGCCTTCGAAGCTCACTTCAGTTGAGTCTGCATCAGTCAGAGATTCTTTGGCAGCGCAGGCAGAATCAAGAAGCTTTCGTTGCTGCTCCGGTGTCAGGGCAGACATTTCCATTCCTGCCTGCTCCAGAATCCAGCCCGCGACCACCTGATCAAAATCATCGCCACCCAGAGCAGTATCACCACCAGTGGCCAGCACTTCAAAAACACCACGGTGCAGACGAAGTATGGAAATATCGAAAGTACCACCACCCAGATCATAAACAGCGATAATCCCTTCACCCTGCTGATCCAGACCATAGGCGACAGCTGCCGCAGTTGGCTCATTCAGAAGACGAAGAACCTCAAGCCCTGCAAGGCGGGCAGCATCTTTTGTCGCCTGACGTTGGGCATCATCAAAGTAGGCAGGCACTGTGATCACAGCACCGAGAAGATCCCCCCCCAGGGATTCCTCTGCGCGGCGACGCAGGGACTTCAGGATTTCTGCTGAAACCTGAACAGGGCTCTTTTCTCCCTGAACCGTTTCAATAAACGGCATCCCCTGATCTGCACGGGTAAAACGATAAGGCAGCACATCGCCCAGTGCACGAATATCATCGACACCACGCCCCATAAAGCGTTTTACGGAAATAATAGTATTGAGAGGATCTTCCGCAGCAAGGCGGCGCGCCTCAACACCGGTCATAGTGCATTCGGCACCATAATGAACAACAGAAGGAAGGATATGCTCTCCGCCAGCATCGGGGAGAGTTTCTGCACTACCACTGCGTACAGTAGCAACTAAAGAGTTGGTTGTTCCAAGATCAATACCAACAGCCAGCTTTCGCTGATGAGGGTCAGGGCTTTGCCCAGGCTCGGATATCTGCAGTAACATGATTTGTCCTAAACAGCCGGTTAATCTGCATCATCCGCATTCTATCAGCCTGTTGTTCGCGCTGTCGGCTCATGGCTGCTTGATGCTGATATTAAGGGCTGACTTATCCTGAAAATGAAAGTCAATCGTCGAGAAGCTCTTCTTCCAGCTGTTCAGCTTCAGAGATCAACTTTTCAACAAAATGCATTTTGCGGGCAAAATCGGCAGCCTTTTTATAACCACCTTCGGTTTGCTCCTGCCACGCAGAAACAAAACCCTGCTGCATGTTGCTCATCAGAGCTTCCGCACGCTCCACAACTTCAGCTACAGCAGCTTCCGAATCACTGCTTTCACGCACATCGCCCAGATCTTCTCTCAGAGACATCTGCTCCATTAAGAAGCCAGCATCCATCACCGTATTGGTTTCGATATCTACAGGGTGGCCGGAATATTCAAGCAAATAGAGTGCGCGCTTCAGTGGAGAGCGCAGGGTATCATAGGCTTCATTCACGAAGGCCGCGCATTGTACAGCCATACGTTGCCCCCGCTCGCCCATTCCAGCAAAGCGATCTGGATGCACTACACGCTGAAGGTCAAGGTAGCGCCCTTGAATGGCATTTAAATCAACATCGTAGCCAGCCTCAATGCCAAACAACTCAAAATAACTGGCTCGCAGATCAACCCCTTCGAGAAGACCCTGCAAAGAGGCGTGATCAGACATTAAAACTTTCGCCGCAGCCACATTCACTGGAAATGTTTGGATTGTTGAACTGGAAGCCTTCATTCAAGCCTTCTTTCACGAAGTCCAGTTCAGTGCCATCGAGGTAAACAAGACTTTTGGGATCAACAAAGACTTTTTCGCCGTGGAACTCAAACTCCTGGTCTTCAGGGTTCGCCTCATCCACAAATTCCAGAACATACGCCATACCGGAGCAACCGCTGGTTTTTACACCGAGACGAATACCCAAGCCCTTGCCCCGTCCATTTAGCTGCCGACGAATGTGGCCTGCAGCGGCTTCAGTCATTGTTACTGCCATGAATAATCCTGATGACATGTCTCGGCAGGCATTATCATTTCAATAAATACCTGCCGTAAATATTAAACGTTAACTGCCTTGAGTAATTTCACTCAGGCTGCACTATCGTTTTGCTTGGTGCGATAGTCTTCGATAGCCGCCTTGATAGCATCCTCTGCCAATACTGAGCAGTGGATTTTTACCGGAGGCAGAGCCAGCTCCTGCGCGATTTCGGTATTACGGATTTCAGCCGCCTCATCAAGAGTGCGTCCTTTCATCCACTCTGTAGCCAGAGAGCTGGAGGCAATCGCAGAGCCGCAACCATAGGTTTTAAACTTGGCGTCTTCAATAACGCCTTCACCATCAACCTTGATCTGCAGGCGCATAACATCACCACAGGCGGGCGCCCCCACCATACCGGTGCCAACAGATGGGTCTTCGTCGTCCATCTTGCCAACGTTACGAGGATTCTCGTAGTGGTCGATTACTTTTTCACTGTAAGCCATGACTCATTCCTCCTGCCCGCTGCACTCAACAACAGGCATTCTCTATTCAGCGGCGTCTCTGCTTTCAGAGAACGTGTACATATTTGCCTGACTCAACAGATCAGTGGGCAACCCATTCAACCTTATTGAGATCAACTCCGTCTTTGTACATATCCCAAAGCGGAGAGAGTTCACGCAGCTTTTCTACCGCTGCTTTCACCTGATCAGCGGCATGGTCAACTTCTTCTTCTGTGGTGAAGCGACCAAAGCTGAAACGCAGGGAGCTGTGAGCCAGCTCATCATTCAAGCCAAGAGCCCGCAGAACATAAGAAGGCTCAAGGCTGGCAGATGTGCAGGCAGAACCTGAGGAAACAGCAATATCCCTCAGAGACATAATCAGAGATTCGCCTTCTACAAAGGCAAAGCTGACATTAAGAACACCAGGTACGCGCTGAGTAGCGGAACCATTTACGTGGACTTCTTCCATATCAGCAAAATGAGACATGAAACGTTGCTTCAAGCTTTCTGCATGATCTGTGTTGGCCTGAAGCTCATTTTTAATAATTGCGCAGGCTTCACCCATACCAACAATCTGGTGAGTTGCCAGAGTACCGGAGCGCATGCCGCGTTCATGACCGCCACCGTGCATCTGGGCTTCCAGACGAATACGTGGCTTACGGCGTACAAACAGAGCACCAATACCTTTAGGACCATAGATTTTATGCCCGGAGAAGGACATCAGATCCACCTTCATTTCCTGCATGTCGATTGGCAGGCGTGCCAGACTTTGGGCAGCGTCAACGTGGAAAATAATCTTGCGGGAACGGGTCAGCTCACCAATAGCTGCGATGTCTGTCACTGTGCCAATTTCATTGTTTACATGCATCAGGGACACAAGGATTGTGTCTTCACGCATCGCGCTTTCAACCAGCTCTGGCGTAATGATGCCATCAGAACCTGGCTCAAGGTAAGTCACCTCGTAACCTTCACGCTCCAGCTGACGACAAGTGTCGAGAACAGCCTTGTGTTCCAGCTTGGAAGTAATGATGTGCTTACCATTCTTTTTATAGAAGTGGGCAACACCCTTGATAGCCAGATTGTCAGACTCTGTAGCGCCAGAAGTCCAGACAATCTCACGGGAATCGGCATTAATCAGCTCAGCCACTTGCAGACGGGCATTCTCAGCCGCTTCTTCTGCTTTCCAGCCGAATACATGGGAGCGAGATGCAGGATTTCCGAAGTTACCTTCAGTAGTCAGACACTGCACCATTTTTTCTGCCACTCGTGCATCAACCGGCGCTGTCGCGGCGTAATCGAGATAAATCGGCAGTTTCATGTTCTGTTTTCTCCCAAGTATTTTCAGCCCGTCGTTTAAAGCGCCTTGATTTGTGGCAACCTTATTTTAAACACGGGGACAACAGGTCAGAGCGACTCAACAACTATGCGACGCCCTTTTTCCTCAGTTTCCAGCAATCGGGATTCTTCCTGCTCCCGATCTTGTCGTTCGGCAACGGAGCGGACTTCCTTCCGCTTCACCAGATCAGCAAGAGTGATACCACTCAAGAATCCATGTATCTGTTGACTGAGATCACACCAGAGATGATGGGTCAGGCACACATCACCCTGTTGGCAGCCTTCAGTTCCATGACAGCGAGTCGCATCAACGGATTCATCCACTGCATCAATCACTTCTGCGATACCAACGTTCTCACCGGCATCGCCGAGGCGGTAGCCGCCACCGGGGCCACGAACACTGGTTACAAGATTTCTACGACGCAGCTTGGCAAACAGCTGCTCAAGGTAGGACAGGGAAATCCCCTGACGCTCAGAAATGTCGGCCAACGCCACAGGGCCGCTATTGGAATGCAGCACCAGATCAAGCATGGCAGTGACCGCATAACGGCCTTTTGTAGTCAGACGCATACCGCTTAACCTACCCGGAAGCGCTTACTCAGCACAAAAAGAAAGAAGCCTCAAACCACCGGTTCAAAACACCTTTTTTCTTATGAAAGGTGGTATTTGGGCGCATGAGCTGAATTATCTAATAACCGACCATTTTAGTCAACTAATAGAACAGCTATGCCTGACATGTATTTAGTGCCGGGGAGTATAACAAACAAGGGAGAAATAACCGAAGGTTACTAGGGGGTTGTGATTTGATTGCAGCGCTTGCCGGCAAAGATCAAGCACCACAATCAGAAAGTCGAAACCGGAGACAGAAGGTCGAAACCGAAGAGAAGAAAATCCCTTACCCTCCTCACTTAAACGTCTTGTGGGTTTCTAAACTTATCTGCATTCGCCACTATGAAATCAAGAGATGAGCTTACATTCGAGGAAACTGCATTCCTATCATACTGCCCTTCTCCGGAGGTCAATTGCGAACAAACACTATGCAACATCCTCAAACTCTCACGCAGAAATTCACCCTCCGTTCCTGCACGATTTACCGCCTCTGAGACCACCTCTTTCAACAAAGCAAAATAAGCATCAGGACGGTTTTCTAGATTTTTCATTAGTAACAGGAGCTCTTTCACCTTTTTACCCCGCTCCACCCCTTCAACCTGGCTACTGCATCCCCAAAGTATCAACACAAGCGCATTAACATGAGGCTTTACCGCACCAACCAGCTCTGGTGCGCTTTTAACAGTTCCACGTTTGAACTGAAGAAACTCAACATGCAAGGGATCAACTTCACGCTGACGCAATGACAGATGGCCAACTGCATTAAAGAGCTCCTCAAAAGAACGAAAGAAGTTTCTTGTTTGGTAATGAACAAAAGATTGCACTGAAGCAAAACAACCCCTTACGAGATATCCCCCAAACCCTGAAAACTGCGATCCCCCTCTAGAGTTAGAGGCAGCATCCGCCCCTGGAACATCTTTGCCACCATTAACACCGTATACCCCAACTCCCATACTCATAGCAAACTCCTTGTCACCTGAATCAGTTTAAGTTCATCACACAACTTCCCTTACTTAGTCTCCAAACACAGAGGAAAGTTCGACTGAAACAGAAAAGCCGCACAAGGCGGCTTCTCAAAAGTTAAAGGGCATAACTGATTGCTAAGAAGCCTTAACATTATCGGGAGTATCTTCTTCCGCCATCACAGCAAAATCTTCTGCATTCAACTCTGGCAAGGATATATCGCCGCAATCTATCCCCTTGTCTTTCAGCGCACAGCAAAGCGCCTCGAAACGAGAATCTACAACCTGAATATGCTCAAGCATGGCGTTGATAGCATGCACAGTCGGGTCAGGCATTTCTTTAGTGATTGCGTAAGCATCGAAGCCAATCTTTTCCGCCATGGCCTGATGCTCTTCCCCTACTGGAGACTGGCGTCTGACAATGCGACCAGGAACACCAACAACCGTTGCACCCGGCGGCACCTCTTTTACCGCTACCGCGTTAGAGCCGATTTTAGCCCCCTCACCCACAGTGAACGGCCCCAGCACTTTAGCTCCAGCACCAACAACGACACCATTTCCCAAAGTTGGGTGACGCTTACCACCATCAAGACTGGTACCACCGAGAGTCACCCCTTGATAAAGAGTGACATCATCACCAATCTCGGAAGTCTCCCCGATAACCACTCCCATACCGTGGTCGATAAAAAAGCGTCGCCCAATGGTTGCTCCCGGATGAATCTCAATCCCAGTAAACCAGCGAGAGAATGTCGATATCACCCTCGCCAGCCACTTCCAGTCTCTACACCAGAGAGGGTGGGCAAAACGATGTAATAACAGTGCATGCAGCCCCGGATAGTTGGTCAGAACTTCAAAAGTGTTACGCGCTGCGGGATCCCTATCCAACACACTGCGAACATCTTCACGAATTCTTTCAAACATGACTACACATTCCTATTGTTGTACGACACCATCTTACCGAATGGCGCCAGACTCTATTTCCAAAGTAACGTTTTATTTAAAGTAGAGTAACGTTTTATTTAAAGTAGATAAGTTGCGCAAGACCCACTTTTGCACAGTTCTTTGCGCACCAACAACTATTTACGCAGACTACGAAGGGCCACCTGCGTCTCGGAGAGAATACCCCGAAGAATATTGTACTCAACCCGATCTGGACGGCTGCGGGCATAGAGGCGACGCAGCTTCGTCATGATTTTTTCTGGATTACAACTCTTAAAGAAACCAACATCTTCCAGAGTTTCTCTCAGGTGCTTGTAATACCCCTCCATCTGCTCAGAGGATGCTGGCGCATGCTCTCTTACCTCAGGCACCTTACTGGAGCCTTCCTGAGCCAGAACAGCCATTCGCAACTCATAACTCAAAACCTGAACAGACGCGGCGAGATTCAGGGAACTGAATTCCGCAACAGATGGAATATGCACCTGACGGTGACACAAACGCAACTCTTCATTAGTCAAACCACGATCTTCACGACCAAAAACCAGCGCCACTTTTGCACCGTCTTTCGCCTCTGCCACAACATCTTGAGCCGTATCCCGCGGATCAGTCAGAGAAAGAGAAATCCCTCTTACCCTGGCACTGGCACCAACAACCAGTTCACAATCGGCAATAGCCTCTTCAAGAGTACTGGTGACAACGGCATTTTCGAGAAGGTCAGTAGCACCGGATGACAAAGCCCTTGCCTCACCAGAAGGAAAATCAACCGGATCAACAAGATACAGAGAGGACTGCCCCATGGTTTTCATGGCTCTGGCCGCCGACCCAATATTGCCGGGATGAGTGGTATTAACAAGCACGACCCGAATATTTTTGCAGGGATTTTGTTCAGAAGACATCAATAACAACCAGTCACCCTTTCGAAAGAAAGGCCCATCAAGTAAAAAGATGTACGCATTCTATCAGAATGCGTGAGTGAAAATTCTGCCAAAATCCATTGCCAACCCATAACCAGCCAAGCACCATCACCTACCCCAGCCCTGTATAAAACCGTCAATACACCTATTTCACACCGAACACACTGCGCAAACCACAAACAGCTGATATAATCCGCCGGTTAATAATGTTCTTTTACCTCACAGAATACACATCCCGATATGCAACCGATGGTTACTATTGCCCTGCGCGCTGCGCGTACGGCTGGCGAGATTATTGTTCAGGGCTACGAGCAGCTGGACGTCATCAAGGTTCAGAAGAAAGAAGCCAATGATTACGTTACAGAAATCGACAAAGCCGCTGAACGCGCCATTATCTCCACCTTGAAAAAGGCCTATCCAGATCACGGTTTCCTCGGAGAAGAGTCTGGCCACCAGCCTGGCTCCGGTGAAGGCGAAGACTATCTGTGGATCATTGATCCACTGGACGGCACCACTAACTTCATTCACGGCCTGCCTCAGTTTGCAGTATCCATTGCCTGCCAGTATCGTGGCCGCATTGAACACGCCGTTGTATTCGACCCCATGCGCCTCGAAGAATTTACGGCCAGTCGCGGTCATGGCGCAGCCCTGAATGGCCGACGCCTCCGCGTAACCAGCCGCACGGGTCTGCAAGGCGCCCTGCTTGGTACCGGATTCCCGTTCCGTGAAGGTCAACTGGCCCACATGAATAACTATATGAGCATGTTCCGCAGCCTGGTTGGTGAAACTGCCGGTATTCGCCGCCCTGGCGCAGCCGCCCTGGACCTGGCCTATGTTGCTGCCGGACGTTACGATGGCTTCTGGGAGTTCGGCCTGAAGGAATGGGATATGGCTGCTGGCAGCCTATTGGTTACAGAAGCCGGTGGTCTGGTTGCCGACTTCCGCGGTGGTAACAAGCATCTGGAAAAAGGTCAGATTGTTTGTGGCGCACCACGAGTTTTCAAGGAGGTTCTGACTAAGATTCAGCCTTTCCTGACTGAAGACATGAAGTAAATAAAGTAAATAAAGTAAATAATGTTGCGCCCGGCAACCCCGGGCGCCGCCCCTCCTTACGCACACTATACTCCTTTACGATTACGTACTTGCCACACTCTCCCAACACCAGCAGATATGCGATAAGAAAGCTGCAAAACAGTCATACGGCCACTTAAGTGCTTTCAAACAACAACAGAGAACTGATCACCTGGACCGACGAATTCAGCGTTGGCATTCAGGAGATAGATGAGCAGCACAAAACCCTTGTCGACCTGCTGAACAATCTTTATGTAGCCATTCGGGAACATCATGGCAACAAGGAAGCAACAAACACGCTTTGTGAACTTGCCACCTATACCCGCATACATTTTACTGTTGAAGAAAGTCTGATGAGCATCACGGGCTATCCCGAATACGAAAAACACAAATACCAGCACAAGCTACTGGCAGATCAACTGAATGAATTTCAGGAAAAAGTTGTCAACGGCACGCCCATCAGCGTTGAACTACTGCACTTTCTTAAAAACTGGTTAACCCACCATATTCTTGAAGACGATATGGCTTACGCACCCCATATGATCAAGAAAGGCATAAGGACTCACCACACTAAACGCTCCTTAATAGATCGCCTACTTCATCGCCAGTAAATTTCTCACCCCACCTTAACCTGAACAGAAGTGAGAATTACCCGCTCAGCCCTGCCCGGCAATCAGGCTCACGCAACATCACCGATGGAATATATTCCCTATGCCATTGCAGCTTCTCATCCGACATCAAGCCAACCTCAACTGACGGGTCGAAATCCGGCACCCAGACAGATACAACCCGACAACCAGCTGAGACATAAACAGTTCCCTGCCCCAAAGCTGGTTTAACAGTGGCTCGAAACAGGCCAGGAACAATACGGAAGTAATCACTATCGTCCGGGTACATCCAGCGAAACAATGGTTCCGAGGCAAAAGTTTGAACAAGAGTCTCAACTAGCTTGGGCAAATCTGACTGCTTCGCTATACGCACTCTCACAATATGCCCCACTCTCAATTAACTTTCCAAGAGCCTAAAAGTAGTTCCAACAAAAAAGCCCGAACTCACAATAAGTCCGGGCTTTTTATTAAGTTTACAATTAGCTCTTAAGGCATATCGTCAACTTCGTCTTCACGAACCGGAACAATCAAGTCTTCGCGATTTACATTCATGTACAGCAGCATATTAGAAGCGATGTAGATAGATGAGTAAGTACCCACACCCACACCCACCAGCAACGCTGTTGCAAAACCATGAATCATGTCTCCGCCAAGGAAGAACAGAGACAACAGCACCATGATCGTTGTACCCGATGTTGCCAAAGTACGACCAAGGGTCTGACTCAGGGAGATATTGATAATCTCAGCAGGCGTACCACGGCGAACCTTACGGAAGTTTTCCCGCACACGGTCATAAACAATGATGGTGTCGTTCAGGGAGTAACCCACAACCGCCAGAATGGCTGCCAGCACAGTAAGGTCAAACTGCAGGTTAAACAGTGAGAACACACCCAGAACAATCAAGCTGTCGTGTGCCAGGGCAACAACCGCCCCCAGAGAGAACTTATACTGGAACCGGAAAGCGATGTAGAGCATAACCAGAGCCAATGCCAGCATCATTCCCAGGCCACCCTGATCACGGAGCTGTTCACCTACCTGCGGCCCAACAAACTCAACCCGCTTAACCTTGATTTCACCTTCGTAGGCTGCGCCCAGCTGGCGAGCTACACGATCCCCAAGGGTCACGTCAGTTTCGCCGCCAGGTATACGAATCAGCACATCGTTGGCTGAACCATACTCCTGAGCAATAGCCTCACCATAACCCATCTCATCCAACTGGTTACGCACTCCTGCTACATTGGCAGGGCTATCGTAAGACAGCTCAACCAGTGTACCGCCGGTAAAGTCGAGACCAAAGTTAATACCATTAACAGCCAGCGTACCCACAGAACCCAATAGCAACAGCACAGACAACACTGTTGCCATGGTCCGGAGCCTCATGAAATCTATGACCCGGGTATGGCCAAACATTTTCTTGCCAGAAGCATTCACGCTGGAAGCCGCTTCTGGTTTTGAACCATCATTAGACATAGCTCAATCCTCCTCGGCTTAGATAGAAAGCTTCTTAAGTTGACGACGGCGACCGTACGTCAGATTAACAATAGCCCGGCTGACCAACACCGCGGTAAACATGGACGTCAGGATACCCAGAGACAGTGTTACGGCAAAGCCTTTCACTGGTCCGGTACCAATAGCGTACAGAATCACACCCACAATCAGCGTGGTGATGTTAGCATCAAAGATCGATACAAATGCCCGATCAAAACCTTCGGCAATGGCTTTATGAGGCAACTTACCGCTCTTAATTTCCTCACGAATACGGGAGAAAATCAGCACATTGGCATCTACCGCCATACCCAGTGTCAACACAATACCGGCAATACCCGGCATAGTCAGAGTTGCTCCAAGAATGGACATCATCCCCAGCAATAGCAACAGGTTCAGGGCCAGGGCAATATTTGCCACTACACCAAAGAACCGGTAAACCACCAGCATAAACAGAACGATCAGAGCCAGACCTACCAGAGTGGAATTAATACCCATGCGGATATTTTCTTTACCCAGGCTTGGACCAACCGTTCGCTCTTCAACAAAGTGCATAGGTGCGGCCAGAGAGCCTGCACGTAGAAGCAATGCCAGTTCAGAAGATTCCGCACGGGAATCCAAACCGGTAATCCGGAAGTTACTGCCCAATACCGCCTGAATGGTTGCCAGGCTGATAATGCGCTTCTCTTCACGGTAAACCGGAACGCTGACTTCTACCTGCTCACCTTTCACGGTACGGGTTTCCGTGCGGTTGCCCATAAACTTCTGCTCAATGAACAGAACCGCCATACCCTGACCAACATTATTTCGGGTTGCGCGCTTCATCAGCTCGCCACCACGATTATCAAGGCTGATATTTACTTCAGGGCTACCTGTCTGGATATCAACATTGGAGCGGGCATTAGCAACCTGATCACCTGTCATGATGATGTCACGTTGCAGGTTTGCAGTACGGCCGGTATTGGAACGGAATTCGAAAGTTTCATAGGTGCCGGGAGCCGCATCGAAACCGGCTGCCAAACGGAATTCCAGGTTCGCAGTCTTACCAAGAATACGTTTGGCTTCTGCGGTATCCTGAACACCAGGCAGTTCTACAACAATATGCTTTCTGCCCTGACGCTGAACCAGAGGCTCGGACACACCCAGCTCGTTCACACGATTGCGGACAGTGGTGAGGTTCTGTTTGATCGCGTAATCTTCCAGATCACGAATCTGCTGCTCACCAAGAGTGGTAGACACAATAAAGCGGCCATTCACTTCACGGTCTGTCACTGTTAAATCGGGGAATTCTTTAATAATCAGGCTACGAGCCTTGTCACGTGTTGCCTCATCAACGAAGGCCAGTTCACGAACAATGGGGTTGCCGCTCTGAACTGTGCGATAACGCAGACGCTCTTTACGCAGAGCCGTACGCATTTCACCAGCATAAACATCCATGCGTGTCTCAACAGCCTTCAGGCTATCAACTTCCAGCAGGAAGTGAACACCACCAGACAGGTCAAGACCAAGCTTCATGGGCTTTGCCCCCATGGAAGTCAGCCACTCTGGAGTTGTAGGCGCCAGATTCAGTGCCACTACATAGTCGTAGCCAAGCAATTCCTTGACAATCGCCTTAGCCGGCAACTGATCTTCATTATCTGTCAGCCGGATAAGTACGGAATCACCTTTCTCACCAGCTTCCGAGGATTTCACTGCAATCCCTGCTGCCTTCAGAGCACCAACGGCTTTTTTCAGAAGAGGCTCACCAACACGGGTAGATGTGCTGGCACCAGAAATCTGAATAGCCGGGTCATCCGGATAAAGGTTAGGCAGGGCATAGAATGCACCTATCGCCACAAACAGAAAGATTGAAAAATACTTCCACAAAGGGTATCGATTCATGGGACCCTCAGGTTCCTCTTAAATAAAAATGGCCTGTTTCTCAAAGAGACAGGCCATTTGTAATCCCGTTCAGTTAATTGCCTTCATCGTGCCCTTAGGCAGAGTGGCTGCAACAGAGCTTTTCTGGAATTTCAACTCAACATTACTGCTTACCTGGAGAGTAACAAAGTCGTCAGCAACACCAACAACCTTTCCGACAATACCGCCGGTGGTTACCACTTCATCACCTTTACTGATGCTTTCCAGCAGGGTTTTGTGCTCCTTGGCGCGCTTGCTCTGTGGACGCCAGATCAGCAGCCAGAAAATCAAAACAAAACCGCCCAGCATTACCAACTGCCCTACCATACCTGGGCCAGCCGCACCTGCTGTCTCACCAGCTGCAAAAGCCTGACTGATCAAGCTCATATCCATACTCCCTATTAATGAGTAACAAAATCCAGAACATTCACTACATACAAAAGCCGGGCTTTAGCCCGGTTTCTGTTCAACTTTTGATCAGATGCTCAACGGAGTGGCAATCTGACCACGCGCTGCGTAGAACTCGTCAACAAAGTCGCTCAATTTACCCTGTTCAATAGCCTGCCGCAATCCAGCCATCAAACGCTGGTAGTAACGAAGGTTATGAATCGTATTCAGCATTGAGCCAAGCATCTCGTTACATTTATCCAAATGATGCAGGTACGCTCGTGTGAAATTGCGGCAAGTGTAGCAGTCACAACCCGGCTCAAGAGGCTCTTCTGCATGACGATGCTTGGCGTTACGAATCTTTACAGTGCCCGCAGCCGTAAACAGATGTCCGTTCCGGGCATTTCGGGTTGGCATCACACAGTCGAACATGTCCACACCACGACGAACAGCTTCAACAATATCTTCCGGAGTACCAACACCCATCAGATAACGAGGGTATTCTTCAGGGATGCGACGAGGCGTGTGGGAAAGAATCCGGTACATATCGTCTTTGGATTCACCAACAGACAGCCCGCCAATGGCATAGCCATCAAAACCAATTTCCAGAAGACCGTCCAGAGAACGGGCACGCTGATCTTCAAACATGCCACCCTGAATAATACCGAACAGGGAAGATGGGCTATCGCCATGGGCTTCACGGCTGCGCTTGGCCCAGCGCAAAGACATTTCCATGGAAGTGCGAGCCCGCTCTCCGTCGGCATCACCGGGGGTGCACTCATCGAAGATCATGACGATATCGGAACCCAGATCACGCTGAACCTGCATGGAAGATTCCGGGCTCATGAAAACCTTGGAACCATCAACGGGTGAACGGAAGGCAACTCCTTCTTCTGTAATCTTGCGCATTTCACCCAGACTAAATACCTGGAAACCGCCAGAGTCAGTCAAGATCGGCTTATTCCAACCATTAAAATCGTGCAAAGTGCCATGTTCTTTGATGACCTCTGTACCCGGACGCAGCATCAGATGAAACGTATTCCCCAGAATAATTTCGGCACCGATTTCGTGAATATCCCGCGGCAGCATACCTTTCACAGTGCCGTAGGTTCCCACTGGCATAAAGCAGGGGGTTTCAATAGTGCCACGTGGGAAAGTCACCCGACCACGGCGGGCCAAGCCATCTTCGCCCAGCTTGTCGAATGACATGAAACATTCCTGACGCATGGCGCAGTCTCCTGAATAGCTTGGGCAGCCTGATGGCTGCCCAAAATAGTTATCTCAATGATGTTTTCGTCTTAATGCTCTTTATAAGAGCTTTAAGGGGCTTTCCGGGTAAGCAGCATAGAGTCGCCGTAACTGAAAAAACGATAGCGTTCGTCAATCGCTTCCCGGTATGCATTCATTACTTCTTCGAAGCCGGCAAAGGCAGATACCATCATCAACAGGGTTGATTCTGGCAGATGGAAGTTGGTAATCAGCGCATCCACAATCTGATATTTAAAGCCGGGGAAGATAAAAATATCCGTTTCACCAGCAAACGGTTTGAGTTCACCATCCCGGGCAGCTGTTTCCAGACTGCGAACAGATGTTGTACCTACCGCCACAATCCTTCCACCTCGAGCGCGGGTACGATTCACCGCATCCACAACATCCTGAGGAACTTCCAGATATTCAGAATGCATGTGGTGATCTTCGATACGATCAACCCGGACAGGCTGATAAGTTCCGGCACCCACATGCAGGGTTACGAATACTTTTTCGATGCCCTTGGCTTCAATCGCAGCAAACAACTCATCATCAAAGTGCAAACCCGCAGTAGGAGCTGCAACAGCCCCTTTTCTGGAACCATAAACGGTCTGATAACGCTCTCGGTCTTCCAGCTCATCTTCACGGGTAATATAGGGTGGCAGTGGCATATGGCCATGCTTTTCCAGCATTTGCACCACAGGCTCTTCACCGGCAAAGCGCAACAGGAACATCGCGTCCTGACGCTCAACCATTTCTGCCTCCATACCACCTTCCAGCAACAGCCGGGCACCTGGCTTGGGAGATTTACTGGCCCGAACCTGCGCCAAAACCATTCGCTCATCCAGTACACGCTCTACCAGAACTTCAATTTTTCCGCCCGTTTCTTTCTGGCCGAAAACCCGCGCAGGAATAACCTGAGTGTTATTCAGAACCAGAAGATCACCAGGCTCCAGATAGTCAACAACATCCCGAAATGTTTTGTGTTCCGGCTTGCCGCTTTCACCATTAACCACCAGCAAACGGCTGGCGCTCCGCTCCGGCATGGGATAACGGGCAATCAGTTCATCGGGAAGGTCAAAATGAAAATCGCTGACGCGCATTTGCCGCTACAGCCTCACACAGCATGAAAATGGGCGGGAAGGATACCGAAAGACAGGAGAAATGTCAGGTTGTTCAGAGGGAAACAGAACAACCTAACAGAACAACCTGAGAGGTTTTATGTTTACGGGTCTGTTATATCGTCATCATCGCCCATTTCCGAGTCAGCATCATGGTCGGAGTCGTGTCTTAAGGTTGATGTAGAGCTTGCATCATCCACGTCATGATAATCTTGATTGGTCACCACCGTATTACCAGTAGCTGTCGAGGAAGCCAGTGATTCATCCACACTGGAAAGACGGCGATGAGGGTTCTGGTGGAAAGGTGGTTCCTCATCGTCGCTCCAGTTACTGTCTTCCTCTGAGGAGCTCAAGGAGCTTGAGGCCTGAAAGCGATTGAGCATCCATTTTTTGCCTGCGCTTTCAGAAAGGCTGCTTAAAGAATGTGGATAAACACTCTCATTGTTATCTGAATACCCTGGATCACTATCATCACGGTTCAAATACTTGTCTGCATAACGTGGCTTTCTTTGTCCTGTCGGGTCAGGCAACTCTCCGAAAGAATCCGCATCGGTGTGAACAACCAGCGCGTCCGGCTTGAGATGGTGCGGCTGTTTTTGGTGAGTCGCTTCCTCAGGGATATAAGAAGAACGCTGGCGCCCACCTTCTACCCTGCCGGTACCATTTTCCAAGATCAGGAGAATACGGGTGTTTTGTATCCACTTTTTCTCGGCTTTACCATTAATAGCCATGCCGTATTCTTTGGTCAGTTTTTTATTAACTTTCTCTAGCTGCTTTTCAGAAGTTTTCACTCTCTGTTTGAGCTCTTTTACTGGCTTCAAATCTTTTCTAGCATTGGCGACCGAGGAATAAACGTAATCGGTGTAAAGCTTTATTTTTTCGTCAGATACCCCCTGCCCCAGTAGTGGTGGCACAATCTGAACCGACTTCCCTCCCACAACCAAAATAACTTTTACCTCCTCTTCTTCCGCAAAACCTTCATCACCAATCCAGCGCAGCATTTTATTAACGTTTTCATGCATCCACAGTTCAGCTTTGTCTTTACGGATGCCTTGGATGATGTTTTCACGCACTTGTAAGGTCTTGCGCCTTTGCTCCAGATTGACACCTTCGTCAGTCATTTTTGTAACTGTTGGATCAAACCCATCCACAGTTTCTACTGTGCGCTCCTCAAGGGACGGAGGCTCAAACTCCACACTGCCGTGGGAACCGGAATATCCCGAAGAAACTGAATCCTCACTTTCAGAGCGACTGCGCTGTAAAGGGTGTGATTCAGTCAGTGAATGGTCTCCAGAATCTGACTCTGCCAGCCGGTTTAGATGAGAGTCAACACCCTCCTTCGTGGAGACATCACGGCCAGAAGGGTGGGAAACAGCAGCAGAAGGTGCCAGCTTGGCATTACAACTCCTCTTCCTATCAAAAATGTTTGTAATTCCCTGCTTCTTCTCCTCTTCTGTTAGAGGAGAAGGTAGCGGTGGAGGTTCGGGAGGTTGCACTGCTCCGTTGCCTTCCGTAGGTTTCATAGCCAACCCTCTGAAATCAATAACAATTGTATTTTTTATCGGCCAGAACGGAAGGATCTTGCATGCTTATTCGCAAATGTTATACTGCGCCCATCTTGAGTCGCCAGTGTGATGGAATTGGTAGACATGACGGATTCAAAATCCGTTGCCTTCACGGGCGTGTCGGTTCGAGTCCGACCACTGGTACCACTTTAAAAACAGCCACTTAGGGCTGTTTTTTTTGGTTTTAGACTCCCTCTTTTTTGTACGACTCTGTGACACTCGATTGACATGTACGCGACATGAGTTTCATAAATCACCCACATCGCTATCAATAGAATCCTTTAATTCTGGTTCACTCAATCAACCAGAACTCTCCCCCTCAATACTCGAATCCAGGGAGAAGTGAGCCTCTAAAAGATCAGGGTGCCTAATCGAGAACAACATTAAATCTTCCACCATTTGTGACCGCTGATCCGGGTCAACCCAAACAGCTTTCCCCTCTCCAAGAGGAGTACTACAAAAGTGACAACACCCTACAGGTAAACCTCTCCAGCACATTACCTACAGGGTTACTTTTGGTCAGAATTTTTTGAAGGTTATTCGTTCAAATACAACTCAGCCATGCCATCCAAGCGACTCTTCACTTCTTTCCAGTGGGGCATAACCTGAGTCAGCAAACGCCAGAATCGTTCACTGTGATTATGCTCAGCAATATGACAAAGCTCATGAAGTATTACGTAATCGATACATTCTTTCGGGGCTTTCACCAAGTGAGGGTTAAGCATCAGGGTTCCCTTGGCTGAACAACTCCCCCACTGCTTTTGCATGGGAAGAATTCGGAAGCTGGGAATCCCTTTCACCCATGAGGCTTGAGGCAGTAGGTATTGCAGCCGCTCATGGAAAATACGTTCGGAACGATACTTGTACCAGTCGTTCACCAGTCCCTTGGTTAAACTGGTTTTTCGCTTGTCGAACCTTGGAAGCGTGACGAGAATTTTGCCTCTGTCCATTTTCACAGAGGCGGTAGATTCCTTGTTTTCAACAACTTTCAGAACATAACGCCTGCCAAGATAAAACTGCATCTCGCCGCTGACGTAGTTCTTGCTCTGAACATATTTCTGATGGCTACGGAAATCGACAATGGCATCCCAAACCCATTTAGCTCGCTTCATCACAGCTTCGTGAATATCGGTATTCTCAGCATCATCTGGAGCGGTGACAACAACTTCGCAGTCAGGGTGTACTCGTATAGTGATTTTCTTTGCCTTACCTTCAGGCAAATGTTTTCGAACAACCTCATAAGAGACAGCTTCGTCACCATAGACAAAGCTGTACTCTTCTTTCGTGCACCCTTCTTTCGTGTGCTCGTTTGAACTCACTGATGCCATTATTTATTCAAGCTCGACAAACCCAAACGGGTAATTTGAACAATATCTGTAATAACAGCCTGTGCTTTTTCAATACCCAAGTCTCCAAATAACAAGGGCAGCAGACCAATAGTAATCTGGTTCTCGATTTCCTGAGGGTTAATGGAGAACTCAGCCACTGACTTTCTCACCACAGCATCAATCTTAATGGCATAGTTGAAGCATTGCTCCTCTGTCAGTGTTCCTTGCTCTTCAGAGGGAAGAGGTTCACCGAGATGTTTCAGGAATAACCCATAGTAAGCCTGCACATGGTGTTTGATCTTGGGGTCAAGCTCATTAAAGCGATCTGTAGGGATACCTTCCACCTTTCGCTCTTTCACCTGCTCTTCAAAGTCCGCAAACAGCATGTACTGTTTAACGGGTGCATCAAACATCTCTTTGGTTTTTTCGATGGCTTGCTTGAGAAGCTTTGAGAAGTATTCCTGAGCGTAAGGATCGTCAGCCAGATCCTGTTCGATCATTTTAGTGACTCGACCTGTAATCTTGTCTTTTTTGTTTCGCGCTTCATCGTCGGTCATCTGCTCCGGTTTGGCCTCTTTTCCCATATTGCCAACCAGATATGCTCCCTGTGACTCCTTAACCTCAACACCACCAATATGCTTATCCAACAGCGCTCGGATGTCGTCAGAGTACTCATCGTAGTCAACAGTCTCCTCTGCATCTTCCTTCACTTGTTTACGCAGCTGAGACATCATTTTCAAAGTGTTCTTATAGAGCTGACGCTTGTCATCGAAGCTCTTGTCTTCAAAGTATGTGGCAGATTGCAGGGCAACCTTCAGGCAGTTGGTGTAATCAGTGAGAGCTGCATAGAACTCATCCCGTTTTTTCAAATTGGTATCTGCGAGTTGACCATCCACAGTATCGATTTTTGGTGCAAGAACCTGACGTAACGCCTGCCCATCCTGTTTGTTTTTCACGCCATCAAAAATAGCCCACAACTCAGCGTAAAGACCGGGAAGCTTTTTATATTCCGTATCCATCCGGTTATAGAGACCTTTCAGGTCATCAATATCAAACCCGCCCTGGGTACGTTCAGCCAGGTCCTGATACTTCTCAATGGTTGCATCCAGCTCTTTCAGAATGCCCCGGTAATCGATCAGGTAGCCAAACTGTTTCTTGTTATGGAGGCGGTTAACCCGTGCAATAGCCTGAATCAGGTTATGCTGCTTCAAAGGTTTATCGATATAGAGCACGGTATTTTTTGGCTCATCAAATCCGGTCAGCAGTTTATCAACCACGATCATCAGATCAGGGCCTTCATCCTTGCCAAACTCTGCAATGATATGCTTGGTATAACCTTTTTCGTCCTGTCCGTACCCCGCATCAGCAACATTCTCCTTCCACCAGTTCTGGACAATATCGGTGCTTTCCTTATCAACCGAATCATGTCCTTCACGGGTGTCAGGTGGAGACATGGCAACCACTGATGTCACTTTGCCAATGTCGTCCAGTAACTTTTTATACTGAATAGCCGAGGCTTTAGAGTCACATGCCAGTTGTCCCTTCAAGCCTTGCTGTTTGAAGTTCTGAAAGTGATCGGAAATATCATGAGCGATAAGCTCCAAGCGCCCTTCGGTCTGGTAAATCTGGCCTTTTTGGGCAAATTTCTTCTTCAGGTCGGTACGCTGTTTTTCCGTCAGTTTGTCGGTAATGCGATCAAACCAGGCATCAATGGCTTTATCGTTGGTACTGAGTTCAGGAATTCGCTCTTCATACAACAGAGGAGTAACAGTTTTATCTTCTACAGCCTGCTGCATAGTGTAGGAGTGTATGATTTTGCCGAACTTATTCTCTGTCTTGTCGCCTTGCAGTAAAGGTGTACCGGTAAAGGCGATAAAAGCAGCCCTGGGTAGAGCTTGCTGCATACGGACATTGTTCTCACCATTTTGGCTACGATGCCCTTCATCTACGAGAACAATCATATCCGGGCTATCGTTGTAACATTCAGGCAGATTTACTGCTGTACCGAACTTATTGATGATGGAAAAGATAATCCGTTCATTACCTTTGCCTATCTGTTCAGCCAATCGTTTGCCTGTGGTTGCCATGGCATCTTTCTTATCCTTACTGGACAATGCGCCACCAGAGGCAAAAGTTCTGGCAAGCTGATCTTCCAGATCGACCCTGTCCGTCACAACCACCACCCGACACTTAGCGAGTTCTTTCAACCAGATCAGGGCTTTCGACAGAAATACCATGGTGAAGGACTTGCCAGAGCCAGTGGTATGCCAGATGACACCACCATTTCGAGCGCCCTTATCATCAAAAGACGTGATCCGTTCAACCAAAGCTTTAATGCCAAATACTTGCTGGTAACGGGCAACAATTTTGCCTGCTTTGTTGTCGAACAGGGTAAACAGACGAGTCATTTCCAGCAAACGATCAGGGCGGAGAAGGGACACCAGTAAACGATCCTGGTCTGTTACCACCAAATCACCACCAGACATCAGCGACTGATACTCCTTACCCATAGCCTTGGGGCGATGATTAAAAATGGCATCAAGTTTTTCGTCTGTGAGTGGTGTGTTCTTTAAGCGAGAAAACGTTGTATCGGTAATCTCTTCTTCTTTCCATTTCGCCCAGAACTTGTCTCGTGTACCGCAGGTACCGTACAGACCATCATTTCCGTTTATCGAAAGCAAAAGCTGGCTATAGGCGAATAGATGGGGAATCTCATCCACTTTCTGATTGCGAATATTCTGGGAAATGCCTTCTGAGACCGTAGGTTTTCCTTCCGTTGAAGAGTCAGGCCGTTTCGCTTCAATCACCACCCAAGGCAGACCATTCACAAAGCAGACAATATCGGGAATCCGTTTGCCTGTGCCCTGGCTATTCTCCACTTCCAGCTCTTCGGTGAAGTGGAAAACGTTATTCTCCGGGGTTCCCCAATCAATAATCTGGATGGTAGGGTTCGCTTTTTTCCCATCCACAAACTCAGTCACACCAATACCGTAGGTCAGGGCGTTGTAGAGCTTTTCATTAGCGGCTCTCAAGCCCTCATTCATAGCAGGGTTGGAAAGCTCATGGACGATTTTGTCGATAGCTGCTGTTGATAATGGGTGTTCTTTGCCCATAAAAGGGAACGTCTTTTTGGCTAGCAGGCTTCGCAGCACTTCAGGCAGTAAAACTGTGGAGGGGTTGCCTCTTTGTGCCAGGCATTCACTGGGTGGAATAAACTGATAGCCCAGGTTAGTGAGCAGAGTCAGGGCAGGGATTTTTGCACTTTGCTCTTCCTTGAAGCTGGGTAATACATCGATCACTCTTCTTTATCCTTTATCAGGGCATGCAGCGCTTCGATATTGGCTTGAGCACCTTCTGCTTCTTTCAACCGGCGGCGTTGTTCTGCAAACTGATCAAACATCTGCTTTGCTTTTTCGTCCGCTGCTTTTTTTGTTATTTTTCCAGCGTTATCCAATACATCACGATCATTGAAACTTAAAAACTGATCGAGTTTTTCTGACCAGTCCTGCAAGAAAACCTGCTTGCGCCGCAATGCCTGATCTTCTGCAAAATCCAGCCACATATTGATAATACGATTCAGTTCTTTGATCTCATCTTCTTTCAAATAGTTTTTGGCGATGGTGACATCAGTTTTGCGGACACTCTCACCTTTAAAGCTGGTCAGCCCCATATTCAACAGAGAGGCATCCGCACGACTGGCAATCAACTCAGCTGCCGTCATGTGGGTGCAGGCAAAGTGGAGTTTGTTTTGTATAGTTTGGAAAAAACGGTTGGTTTCCCGGTTGGAGGGTTCATAGTCTGCCGCCATCACAAAAATCTCTTTGACTCGCAGATAAACCCGGCGTTCGCTTGCACGAATGTCCCGGATACGTTCCAGCATTTCCGAGAAATAGTCTGGCACCTGTGAATCGCCCACAGGAGGGTTTTTCAGACGCTCATCGTCCATGGCAAAACCCTTGATCAGATACTCCTGCAGGGTCTGTGTTGCCCACTTGCGAAACTGGGTGCCACGTGAAGAACGCACTCGATAGCCAACAGCAATCACCATGGGCAGGCTGAAGTATTTAACATTGTAGGGTTTGCCGTCTGAGGCAGTTGTTCGGTAAAACCGAACAACTGAATCTTCCTCCAGCTCCCCTTCCATCAGGATATTACTGATGTGTTCGCTGATGGTGGCTTTGGCCTTACCGTACAGGTCACAGATCATGGCCTGAGACAGCCACAGGGTTTCCGCTTCAAAACGACATTCCACACGGGTTCTGCCATCTTCACTCTGGAAAAGGACAAATTCGCCCTGGGGAGCCATGGGGATATTATCTGTCATTAGTCGCGCCTCTTCTGTTCCGTTGTTTGCTTCGCGGGTTGGCGATGGCACTGTGACTCCATGATAATTCGTGACACAGAGTCTCACTTTAATTTGAGACGCAGTGCGTCTCGATTTCGCTCATCAGGCGGCTTCCTTGGGTTCCACTTTGACTCGGCGTTTGCCTGTTAGCAGTTGTTGCATCAGGGCTTTTTTTTCTTGTTTGAGATGGGTGAGTTTGGTTTGGTGTTTTTTGATTTCTAAGTCAGCAGCAACCAGAACTGTTGATACTTTTTTCTGTTCGGCTATTTCTGGTATTTTTATATAAATAGATCTAATCGTTGACAGGTTTAATCCAGCCTTGGCACCAGAATCATTCAAACGATTAATGCGATAGTTCATCGCTTTGGATGATAATTGAAACGCAATAAATTTGGAGTATGAGAGCTCATGCCTTATGCGAACTAAGGCGACATGCTGGTTGATATATGCCTCACCTAAATCATCTGGCACCCAACCAATCTTACCAAGTTCAGCAGTAATGGAAATTAAGATGTCGCCATATTGTAGAGAAGTACGTCTTCCATCAGAGGAACCACACTGAACATCAACAAACTTAAGGTCATCCAGCTTTAAGTTAATATTATCTCGTGGCAAGTTGGTCATACGAATGAATTTACTCCCAGAATTAGAATAATACTTCGCCCAATCTCTAGAGCCGCTGGTTACTGACTCAGAAATTTTTCCCAAAGGTATCTCTTCCCATTCTCCCTCAAACCCAGCAAAGCGCTTCTTCCCTGTCAGCAACTGCTGCATCAGGGCTTTTTTCTGCTGCTTGCTGGCTTCGATCAGATTTTCTGTGGTCGCAATGGCTTTATCCCAAGTGCCAAGGATTTTGGCGATTTTTCGCTGTTCTGGGAGTGGGGGAATAGCAATTTTCAGTCCTAAAAGCTCACCCTTGGTGATGTTTTTCATCGAACCACTTGTACCAGTGGAAAGGTTCGATAACACATACCGTGAATGGTCTGAAGCAAGGATGTAGCTTAGCCATTTCATATCGGTATTTTGTTTAGGGACTGTCTGCCAAAGCTTATCCGGCAAAAAGAGATCAAAGTAATCTTCAGCTATATATGCACTTGCACCCACTAACGCTTCGGTATTGCTACGACTAATTATTATTTGCCCTTTTTGAGGGACGGTCTTGGCTCTCTCTAGCTCAGTGCTTGAAGTAATTGCCTTAACAGCACTAGGGTCAAAGTAACCGTAAGAAACAGCGCTGACTTTCAGCACACCTTTCTCAGCATTTTTAAGAGCACGGTCTTCCCCGTTGACACTGACTCCCGATTCTAAGCCTTGAATCAAATCACCAACACGACCATCAATCCAATCTTCAGGCGCCATAACCCAACTCCTTCAGGTAGCCCGCCATTTCCACTTCCAAATCCACCCGCTCAGATAACAACACGCCACAACACCATACCAATTGTGCAACGCTGCGTTGCACAAAATAAACCGGCAGAAAAGAAAGGTGCAACAGTGTCGCACCATTTTTATTCATCATGACTTGATGCCTCCAAAACGGCGGATAACTCTTGCTCCAGCTCTTCAATGGTGGGCAAACTGGATCGCAGGTTTTCAGGTAACTGTTGGGTCATCGTCTGTTGCCAGTTGGCGACACCAATGGGGTTGTTGTAACCCGACAGAGCGTATTCAACCACCAGGTTGTTTTTCTCTTTCACTAACAGTAAGCCGATGGTGGGCTGATCGGTTTCGTGGCGCATCTGGTCGTCAATAACAGCCTGATACAGGTGAAGCTGACTCACATGCTCTGGCTTAAACGCACCGATCTTAAGCTCTACCACCACATAGCAGCGCATTTTTAAATGGTAAAACAGCAGGTCGGCGTAAAAGTCTTGTTTCCCAAGCTCAAGATGTACCTGTCGCCCTACAAAGGCAAAACCCTGGCCGAGTTCCACCAGAAACTGTTCAAGATGTTGTTGCAGTCGGTTTTCCAGTTCGGCTTCCCGTTTAGGTGTATCCAGCCCTATGAAATCAAACAAGTAAGGGTCTTTAAATAATTGCACCGCCATATCCGACTGAACGGGTGGCAGGGTTTCGGGAAAGTTGTTGATGCTTTTGCCCCGTCGGCCAAATTCGTTGTTGTCGATATGGACAACCAGCATGTCCCGGCTCCATCCCCGTTCCAGTGCTTCCTGAGCGTACCAGAGCCGGGCGCTCTGCTCTTTAACCTTGTCCAGCAAAGCGCAATTGCTGCGCCATGGCAATTGTGCAACGGTGCGTTGCACAATTGCGGCATCTGGCCAGCTGGCGGCAAATTTTGTCATATATTTCAGGTTTCTGGGGCTGAATCCAGACAGTGCGGGCAGTTGTTTTTTCAGATCTTGCGATAGCCGGTCAATGACCTTTGCGCCCCAGCCCGCTTGCTGTTGTTTGACCAGAATGTGTTGTCCCAGCTGCCAGTACAACAGTATTTGCTCTACATTCACTTTCTGTAAGGCTGTTACTCTCCTGCTGGCGATGATATCAATCATCTGGATCAGGAAATCCGGGTAATCGCCGGGCAGGTTGCTCAGGCTCTCGCCCACAGGAAAACACACACCATCTCGTTCTGAGGGTGCTCGTTCTTTGCGCGGCTCCTGTTTGTGATCGTCATCACTCATAACCCAACTCCTTCAGGTAACCCGCCATTTCTGTTTCCAGATCAGCCAGTTCATTGTGCAGCGCCAGTCGCTCACTCCGCACCGCCATCAGATCAATCTCTTCTTCCTCCTCGAAAGTATCCACATAACGGGGGATATTCAGGTTGTAATCGTTCTCCTGAATCTCTTCCAGGGTGGCAAGGTAAGAATATTTGTCAGTGGTCTGGCGATCCTGAAAGGTATCAACAATCTTCTGGATATTGTCGGTACTGAGCTGGTTCTGGTTTTTGCCATTCTTAAATTCACGAGACGCATCAATAAACAGAACCTTGTCGTCAGTTTTCTGTTTACGGAAGATCAGAATGGCGGCAGGAATACCTGTACCAAAGAACAGTTTCTCTGGTAGGCCAATTACAGTATCCAGCAGGTTTTCATCAATCAGTTGCTTGCGAATTTTGCCTTCGGACGATGCCCGGAACAGTACACCGTGAGGCACAACCACCCCCATTCGCCCCCCTCTCTTTGATGAAGAGCCGGGCTTTAGCGTCTCAATCATATGGGAGATAAAAGCGTAATCGCCTTTTGTTTTCGGCGGAATACCACGACGGAAACGACCAAAGGGATCATCTTCTGCACCTTCATGCCCCCACTTATCCAGTGAGAACGGAGGATTGGCTGTCACCACATCAAAGTGCAACAGCCCGCCCTGATTTTGTGAAGAGGTATCTTGCAGCTTGGGGTTACGAATGGTGTCGCCCCATTCAATCCGGTGGTTATCTTCACCGTGCAGGAACATGTTCATTTTGGCCAGTGACCATGTCGAACCAATGGCTTCCTGACCGAACAGTGCGTACTTCCTGGAACCACCAAAATTCTTCTGCACCTGCTTGCCACACTTCATAAGAAGTGAACCGGAACCACAGGCCGGGTCACAAATCTGGTCGCCTTCCTCAGGCTCCAGAAGAATAGAAAGCAGATCAGACACTTCTGGCGGGGTATAGAATTCACCCGCAGATTTACCACTCCCCGCAGCGAAGTGCTTGATCAGGTATTCGTAGGCGTTACCAATGACATCCAGCGAACCCACACGGCTGGGGCGCAGGTTCAGGGTTTCCTTGCCAAAGTCCTCCAGCAGGTGACGCAGAATATCGTTCTTCTGTTTTTCATCACCCAGCTTGTCGGTGTTGAAGCTGATGTCCTGAAACACATTTTTCAGCTTGGTGCCGTTGGCTTCTTCAATAGCATGGAGCGCTTGGTCGATACGGCTACCGTTACCGGCTTCATGACGGTGTTCGTACAAATCCCAGAAGGTGCTGCCGGTAGGGATTTTAAAGGATTGGCTGGCCATCATCGCTTCGATCATGGCCGGGTTGTCACCAAACTGTTTGGTAAGCTCTTCCACCTTGTCCTGATGCACATCGGAGATGTATTTCAGGAACAGCATGGTGAGGATAAAGTCTTTGTAGATAGAGGGATCAACGGTGCCACGGAAGGTGTCGCATGCCTTCCAAACGGTGGTGTTGATCTCTTGTTGGTTGATCGGGGAGTGTGGCATATCTGTTCTCAGTGACCGCTCTGAATAAGTGTGTCTGAAGTCTGTGAAATTAAGTCGTGAGCAATAGCGTTAAGCTGTTGTTGCCTGTTTACTATTAATTTTTGAAGTAGCGCATTCTCTCTGATGCTTGCTGCATAGAGCTTGGCGATGGTGTTCTGTGTTTCTATGTTTGGCAGTGCAATTTGTGCAGCCGCAAGTACTGGCTTGCGAATACTGATCTGGTGGCTGCCTTCTGCGCTGTTTTTGAAGTAGCGCTGAACCGGTGGCTGATTAATCTGCCATGTCAGAAATTCCGGGTTTATTGTGCCTTGGTATTCTGGTGTGACTCGTAACAGGAATAAGCTTGGTGCCAGGGTGGTGTCGGGCATATCACGTGTTACACAGCAGGCTAAGTGGCGAAGACCTTTATTGATAAAGAGGATATCTCCCTGCTGAAGCCAGTCGGCTTTTCGCTTGCCTGTGAGGTTGGTTGTAATCAGGTTGCTGGTGAGCAGTTCACCCAGATCTGAAATATCTTTGGGCTGAACAGCCTTTGCGCTCCCTTCAGGATTGCCCTTGATCGCCCCACGAAATGGATAGCCTGCCTGAATGGTCACAAGCTCAGATAATGCAACCTGCCTGGCAGTGTGAGCTTTGACTTTCTTTGGCATGAAAACCTTTCTTTGTAAGTAAATCTGGAAATCATTGTGTCAGGCGGGAGCTTTTATGGCAATAATTAAATGCAGTATTAGAATGGTGCATTATTGTTTTTTCGCTCATGGCAAATCAAAGGATGTGATTATCAGGAGATAAGGGAGTGTCTGTTGCTCATTGAGCCTGGATTAAGTATCTACGCATGATTACGATGGCATTATCAATAAATTCAATGACTTAAAAGCACTGTATGTTCGGCCAACATATACGACACACTCTCGGTCATTTTATGGTTAGAATCATCAGTCGCTTTTTGTCTGTATTTTAAAGGTGCTGAAAGAGGTTCTTTTTGACCGGTTTTCAAGCTTTTGAAGTGTTTG
>NZ_CAMZOG010000017.1 GCF_947331445.1 Parendozoicomonas sp. Alg238-R29
CAACGGGTTTGAATATCCATTTATTCATAGAGCTTGACGCCACTGCAACTGGATGTTCGATTCTATCTTGATTGACGTTTTAAGTCCGACAGGCTGCTAGTGCTGGAATCGGTATACCTGTAGGCCCAGCCCCTGCCTGCCCACTGAAGCCATTGCTGTGGAGGTTAGCGGCTTCCGTTTGATCATCAAAGGTGATGGTTGCGGCCGGTAGATTGGTCACAAACGGTAATAGACCAGACAAGGCAATCAGGGGTAGATTATTTATCAGTGCAAATTGACGCTTTCTGTTCACGGAATTATCCAGTTGATGATCTACCAGAAAATGAGTCTAGATGAACGGTTTCAGACTGTACGTCTATTTTCGTATAGTGATAGTTTCAGTTTTCACCTGTTACCATCACCTTTTGCCAACAACATCTGAACTTTTACTATAAAAACAATATTTTCGGAGGTTTGATAATGACGGCACGTGTTCCTCTGTTCATTAACAACCAATTAGTTGCTTCTGCATCAGAGCAGATTATTCCTGTTACCAATCCGGCCACGGGCGAAGTCATATCTGAAGCACCCTTAACCACCCCAGCAGAGATGCAACAAGCGATTGCCGATGCCAAACAGGCGTTTAAAACCTGGCGTAATGTAGCAGTGCCTGAACGTTCCCGCCTGATGCTTCGTTATCAAGCTTTATTGAAAGAACATCACGATGAGCTGGCAGAAATCCTCAGCCAGGAAACAGGTAAAGTATTCGAAGATGCCAAGGGTGATGTCTGGCGGGGCATTGAAGTGGTTGAGCAGGCTGCCAATATCGCCCCTCAACTTATGGGTGAATCGGTAGAAAATGTCGCGCCCGGTATTGATACGGTCAGCTATATCCAGCCATTGGGTGTTTGTACGGGTATAACGCCATTTAACTTTCCAGCGATGATACCTCTATGGATGTTCCCAATGGCAATTGCCTGCGGTAATACCTTTATTCTGAAACCTTCGGAGCAGGATCCCCATACACCCATGCGCCTTGCAGAGTTGTTCCGCGAGGCCGGCGCACCAGAGGGGGTTCTTCAGGTTGTACATGGCAGCAAGGAGCAAGTTGATACACTGCTGACCCATGACGATATCAAAGCTGTATCTTTTGTTGGCTCTGTGAATGTTGGTCAACATGTTTACCGCACAGCCACAGATCATTTGAAGCGGGCACAGTGTTTTGCCGGTGCTAAAAACCATATGGTTGTTATGCCAGATGCCAGTAAACAACAGGTTATTAATAATATTGTTGGTGCTTCTGTTGGCGCTGCTGGTCAGCGTTGTATGGCGATCAGTGTAGCTGTACTGGTTGGTGAAGCCCGTGAATGGTTGCCTGACATTAAAGAAGCGTTGGCGAATGTTCGCCCGGGCGCGTGGAATGACCCGGAAGCAGCTTTTGGCCCGGTTATCAGCCCCAAAGCCCGTGAGCGTGTTCTTTCTTTAATCGCCAAAGGCAAGGAAGAGGGCGCGACATGCTTGATTGATGGTTCAGACTGTAAGGTTGATGGCCTTCCCAATGGCAACTGGATAGGCCCAACCGTGTTCTCCGGAGTAACTCCGGATATGTCTATCTACAAGGAAGAAATCTTTGGCCCGGTTCTCTGCTGTATGGAAGCTGAAAACCTGGATGACGCTCTGGAACTCGTCAATAACAGTCCTTATGGTAACGGTACGTCCATCTTTACTGACAGCGGTGCGATTGCACGGCGCTATCGCCATGAGGTGGAAGTCGGGCAGGTAGGTATTAATGTGCCGATTCCTGTGCCTCTGCCATTTTTCTCTTTCACTGGTTGGAAAGGTTCCTTCTATGGCGATCAGCACGCTTATGGCAAGCAGGCTGTCCGGTTCTATACAGAGACTAAAACGGTCACCAGTCGTTGGTTTGAAGATGCAGCCAAACCATCCGGCCCTAACATGACCATTAACCTCAAATAATAAAAACAACTGAGGAAAGACTTATGAATATTGCGTTTATTGGTCTTGGAAATATGGGCGGTCCAATGGCTGCCAACCTTGTTAAAGCTGGCTATGCCGTGACTGGCTTTGACCTATCAAAAGCTTCTTTAGACGCTCTTGAAAAGGCCGGAGGCAAAGTCGCCTCCACAGCCCTTGCAGCGGTTGAGGGTGTCGATGTTGTTATTTCCATGTTGCCCAATGGCAAAATCGTTCGGGATTTATATACCGGGAAGAACAGCCTCTTTGCCGCACTATTACCTCAAACACTGGTGATTGACTCCAGCACTATTGATCTGCAAACCGCACGGGATATGGCGGCGGCAGCAGAGGAACAGGGTGTTCAATTTATTGATGCTCCGGTATCTGGTGGTACCGCTGGAGCTGCAGCTGGCACCTTGGCTTTTATGGCTGGGGGTGAAGATGAGGCCTTCAAGCGTGCGAAACCTGTTCTTGAAAAAATGGGGGCCAATATCTTCCACGTTGGTGCAGCTGGTAATGGTCAGCTGGTAAAAATGTGCAATAATATGCTGCTGGCGATTCATATGGCGGGAACGTCTGAAGCGCTGGCTTTAGGGGCGGCCAACGGCCTTGATCCCAAAGTCCTTTCAGAAGTAATGCTTCAAAGCTCGGGCTGTAACTGGTCGCTACAGAAATACAACCCTGCCCCTGGCGTTATGGAGAATGTTCCGGCCGCTAACAGCTACCAGGGAGGCTTTATGGTGAATCTGATGCTGAAAGATCTGGGATTAGCCATGGATATTGCCTCTGGCAGCAGTCAGCCAACACCTATGGGAGAGCTGGCTCAAACCCTGTTCCAAAAGCATGGCGATCAGGGTATGGGCGATAGAGATTTTTCAAGCATTTACCAGATGTACCGCCAGGGTGATCTATTTGCCTAGCTTGTGAGTGCGTGCCAGATAGTGATTCATTTCATCATCTGGCACCATACCTCCACCCGTTGCCCAAACAATATGGGTTGATTGGGCAACTTTATCAGCCAACCCCATCTGCTGAAGGTATTCACGATTCTCTAAAACCTTCACAACTCCCGGCATACCGGCCAGAGCTGATGGCTCCAAAGCTATTCCTTCATTCTGATGCAATTGTCCCAATCTATGGAACAACTCTTCATCACTGACGGTGTAATAACCGTCAATCATTCGCTCCATGGCTTTGCCAACAAAACCGGAAGCACGGCCAACAGCCAAGCCGTCTGCAACAGCGCTGTTGTCCAGCCCGATATCCTGAACAGAAATCCCTTCGTGCAGGCCGGTATACACCCCAAGCATCATGCAGGGTGAATGGGTGGGTTCCGCAAAAATGCAGCGTACCGCATCACCAAAAGCCAGTTTTAAGCCAAAGGCGACTCCACCTGGACCACCACCCACTCCACATGGCAGATAAACAAAGAGAGGATGACTTTGATCGACAATGACTCCCTGCTTATCAAGCTGTTGTTTCAACCGTTGACCAGCAACGGCATAACCAAGAAAAAGAGTGGTAGAGCTTTCGTCATCAACCAAATGGCAATGGGGATCAGCTTCAGCCTGCTCTCGTCCCTGTTCCACAGCCCGACTGTAATCGGACTCATACTCCTTAACAGTCACACCGTGATCCCTCAGTTTATCTTTCTTCCACTAGCGGGCATCGGCAGACATATGAACCGTAACGTTAAAACCAAGCCTCGCGCTGATAATACCGATAGAAAGACCGAGGTTGCCGGTTGAACCTACGGCAATAGAGTAATTTTTGAAACAGTCTGAAAACCTTCTGGAATCAAACTGGCTGTAATCCTGATTCTTACTAATTAGTCTTTCATTAAGAGCCAGGCTCTCAGCATGGTGTAAAACTTCATAGATTCCGCCGCGTGCCTTTATAGAACCGGAGACAGGTAGCTGTGAGTCGAGTTTAATCATCAGCTTGCCAGAAGTATTACGCACTATCCCAGGCGCTTTCTGCATATGTGGAATAGCCTGAAGAGGTGACTCCAACACTCCTTGAGTGATGCGTGCCTTGAGTGATGCGTGTTTCAGGAAAAGCGCTCTCAAAATAGGGAGCAAAGCGCTGCAATCTGGCAGCAGCATTTTCTACATCATACTGAGTAAGGTCTGTATAAGGCAGGGCTGTTTCAAAATCGGTAATTTCATTATTAAACCAGCTGACAGGTTGGTAATTCTTAAGCTGGTTAATGAGCTGATCATTGGAGCCAAAGATAGTTATTGTTTGTTGCATAAATAGCCAGAGTAGACAGAGCAGGGCGTAAAGCACTCAGGCACTATGAGGGCTTTAAAAGGAAAATAACAGCTCCAGAAATGAAGGTTTTGTAAATATGGCTATAGGCCAGAGCATCAGCCTCCTGCAGCAGGAGGCAACTGTTTCAGCCATTGCTCTCTGAGTTCATTGGCCTTATTTATATCTTCCAAGGCTTTTACCCTCTTTGCCTCTTCCAACTGCCGACGCTCGTTATAACTTTTCTGGTCCTGCCTATCCTGATCATGTTCTTCCTGTTTGCGCTCAGCGTCTCTTTCCTGGCTCTTCTCTATTTCTTTTAATTGAATCGTGATGAGGGTATTTATTGAGCTTACAGCTTTTATATATTCAACCTGATCCGAGTAATCCTCAGGCTTCATTTTGTCCGCTATTCTTGCCAGCTCTAGAACGACAATGAATGGATCTCCATAGTCTTTACGCATTTCCGCTTTAGCTGCTTTGATGGCTTCCGCTCTTACGGCTTTTTCAGCTTGCACTTCCGCCTGCTTTTGCAGGCGTCTTGCCCTGCGACGATCTTTGCGTTCTGCCGGGGTAAGTTTGGGCATTTTATAGCCCATACGTTTGCTCATATGGGCACGAACTACCTTTCTACGCCGATAGCTGCCAACAGCAACCTTGCGGTGATTTCTTCCACGCTGTGGTTCGCCGCCCGCTGTGGGGCCATCTATAACTGGCATATCGTCTTTCCCTGAAACCTCAGTTCCAGTATAAAATACCTTCCACCTTCGGCTTAGAATGATAACCAAGAGAAAACGCCATGAAGTATATAACGCCAGATCTTTGTGATACTTACCCAGAACAGGTATCAGCAGCAGCGCCAGGATTCCGTAATTTTGGCGGTGAATCCTCGTTTGGTGGTGAAGTTGTCACTGTTAAGTGTTTTGAAGATAACTCCCGTGTAAAAGAACTGGTGGACGAAGATGGCTCAGGCAAGGTGATGGTTGTTGATGCTGGCGGTTCTATGCGTCGTGCCTGTCTGGGCGATATGCTGGCAGAGAAGGCCGTTAAGAATGGCTGGGAAGGTATTATCATGTATGGCTGTGTGCGGGACGTGGATATTCTGGCAACTCTGCCTCTGGGAGTCCAGGCTCTGGGAGCCCACCCTATGAAAACGGATAAGAAGGGGATTGGTGAAGTGAATGTTCCAGTCACTTTCCACGGTGTGACTTTTGAACCCGGCTCGTATGTGTATGCGGATAATAACGGTATTATTTCTTCACTTGTACCACTCTCTATGCCTGAGTAAATAGCATATAAAACAAACAGTTGTCGTTAATACTTAAAATCAACGACAACTGTTTATTTTCTAAACCATCATATGCCCACGCACTTCCTCGATATCTACCTGGTCGGCTTCACCGGCCAGCACCACTTCACCCCGATCCAGCACGGTATAGTAATCCGCCAGTTCACGGGCAAAATCAAAGAACTGTTCTACCAACACAATAGCCATATCACCACGGTCACGGAGCATGGCAATCACCGATTGAATATCTTTGATAATAGAAGGCTGAATACCTTCCGTCGGCTCATCGAGGATAAGCAACTCTGGTCGGGTAATCAGCGCCCGGGCAATCGCCAATTGCTGTTGCTGACCGCCAGACAGGTCTCCACCACGGCGCTTGCGCATATCATGGAGAATAGGAAACAGGTCAAAGATTTCCGGATCTATAGTGCGATGGCCGCGAGGGACACAGGCATAACCCGTTTCCAGATTTTCCTGTACGGTAAGCAAAGGAAATATCTGTCGCCCCTGAGGAACATAAGCAATACCAGAACGGGCACGGGTATGGGCCGGCTGGGTGGTAATATTCTTGCCTTGCCAGGTAATGGCGCCGGATGTTGGCGACACATGTCCGGCAATACTTTGCATAAGTGTGGTTTTACCCACACCGTTACGACCCAGCACCGCAGTAATTTTTCCTGGTTCGGCCTTTGATGAGACAGACTTCAGTGCCTGGCTGGCTCCGTAATACACATCCAGGTTTTCAATTTCCAACATAATTTCAATGCTCCCTCATGTTTAATGCTCAGTCAGGTCGCGAGTCATAAACACGCTGTTGGGATCTGGGCCTTTAAGGTCGTCAAAAATGATTTCCATTAGCGCCCCAGATACACGTCGATCACTCGTTGATCCTGCTGCACATGGTCCAGTGAACCCTCTGCCAGCACATGGCCTTCATGAAGAACGGTCACTCGGCAGTCCAGTGCCCGGATAAATTCCATATCATGTTCGACCACCACCACAGAGCGCTCCCTGGCGATATCTTTGAGCAGATCTGCAGTGCGGAAAGTTTCCTCATCGGTCATACCGGCAGCCGGTTCATCGACTAGCAGCAGTTCCGGTTCCTGCAGTAACAGCATGCCAATCTCCAGCCACTGTTTCTGGCCATGGGAGAGATTTTCTCCAAGGTCATCACGGCGATCGGCAAGGTGAATCAACATCAAAGTGTCGGCAATTTTGACTTCTCCCGCATCATCAAGCTGGTGAAACAACGAAGCGAAAGGTGAACGACGACCGACCAGTGCTATCTCCAGGTTTTCCCAGACTGTGAGGCTTTCAATCACTGAGGGTTTCTGGAATTTACGGCCAATGCCCATGTTGGCGACAGCGGCTTCGTCGTATGTAGTCAGATCGGTACTGGCTTCAGCCTGTGTCGATTGCCGATAGAGTACCCGACCATTATCCGGACGGGTTTTGCCGGTAATCACATCCATCATTGTGCTTTTACCAGCACCATTGGGACCAATCATGGCCCGCAGTTCCCCTTTGCGCACCAGCAGGGACAGATCATTCAGAGCTTTAAAACCATCAAAGCTGACGTTTACACTGTCCAGGTAGAGAAGGGTGTCATCGGGTATATGTTTATCAACCATGATCGACGACCTCCTGCATTACAGGCTCGGATTTTCGTTGTTTGAACTTATTTATCAGGGGCTCAACAATGCCCACGATACCTTTGGGCAGCCATAAAGTGCTCACTACGAACAGCGCGCCGAGGGCAAACAACCAAACTTCCGGGAAAGCACCGGTAAACCAGGTTTTGGCATAGTTCACCAGCAGGGCACCAATCACCGCACCATAGAGTGAGCCCCGGCCACCGATGGCCACCCAGATCACAAGCTCAATCGAGTAAATAGGGGAGAATTCACCGGGGTTGATAATGCCCACCTGTGGCACATACAAGGCACCAGCGATACCTGCCAGCACAGCAGATATGACAAAAGCGACCAGTTTAAAGTGCTCAACTCGATAACCGAGGAAGCGGGCGCGACTCTCGGCATCCCGTACCGCAACAAGTACGCGGCCATAGCGGCTACTGACCAGGCCATGACAGAGCAGGTATCCAACAATCAAGGCCACAGACGACAACAGGAACAGTACTGCCCGTGTGCCATCGGCCTGCAGGTCATAACCGAGAATATCTTTAAAGTCGGTCAGACCGTTGTTACCGCCAAAACCGAAGTCATTCTGGAAAAACATCAGCATCAACGCATAGGTCAGTGCCTGGGTGATAATGGACAGGTATACGCCAGTCACACGGGAGCGAAATGCCAGCCAGCCAAACAGGAAAGCCAGCAGCCCAGGAGCCAACATGACCATCACCGCGGCAAGCCAGAACTGATCAAACCCTTGCCAGTACCAGGGGAGTTCCTGCCAATTGAGGAACACCATAAAGTCCGGCAGTTCCGGGTTGCCATATACGCCTCGATCACCGATCTGGCGCATCAGGTACATACCCATGGCATACCCACCAAGGGCAAAGAAGGCACCATGTCCCAGACTAAGGATTCCGCAGTAACCCCATACCAGATCCAGTGCCAGTGCCAGCAGGCCGTAGCAAAGGTATTTCCCCAGCAATGTCACCATATAAGTGCTGACATGCAGGGGCGAAGAGGCAGGCACCAACAGATTCAGTACTAAAACCGATAGTGTTCCGACAGCGAGGCAACCAAGGAACCAACGTCCGCCTCGATCATTCAGCAGCAACCGTGTGACCGGGCCGCCTTTTATTGTTTGAGTAGAATTCATCAATAAACTCTTATTTTAAAAGCACGGCTTACGATTCCACCGCACGCCCTTTCAAGGCGAACAGACCACGGGGACGTTTCTGAATAAACAGAATGATAAAGATCAATACTAAAATCTTGGCGATAACTGCTCCTGCCCAGGGCTCAATAAACTTGTTGGCAATCCCCAATCCCATGGCCGCAACAAAGGTGCCCCAGAGATTTCCGACACCACCAAAGACCACCACCATAAAGGAGTCGATGATGTAGTTCTGGCCAAGGTTAGGGCCAACATTTGTCAGCTGGGACAGTGCCACACCGGCGATACCGGCAATGCCAGAACCCAGACCAAAGGTGAGGGCGTCAACATGGCCTGTACGAATACCCATGGAACTGGCCATAGCCCGGTTCTGGGTGACTGCACGCATGGTTAAACCGGCACGGGTATAACGCAGCACAAACAAAAGGCCGAGGAACACGATCAAGCTGAAGCCAATTACGACCAGTCGATTGACAGTCAGGGATAGCATCTCATTGATAACGATGGAGCCGCTCATCCACTCAGGCGTAATTACGCTTTGGTTGAGTGGAGAGAAAATGGTTCGCACCGCCTGCTGAAGAATCAGGCTGACACCAAAGGTGGCCAGCAGTGTTTCCAATGGGCGGCCGTAAAGGTGGCGAATCACCGTGCGCTCAATCAACACTCCTGTAGCCCCGGCCACAAGGAAAGCCAGGGGCAGGGAGATAAACAATGAGGCACCAATATGATCCGGCAACAGGCTTTGCACCACATAGGTGGTGTAAGCGCCAAGCATAATCATTTCGCCGTGAGCCATATTGATGACCCCCATTACCCCAAAGGTAATGGCAAGGCCAATCGCTGATAACAGCAATACCGAGCCAAGGCTTAAACCAAAGAAGGTGTTTTCTACTGCGCCATAGAACTTGCGACGTTGTTCAATATCATCAATAGACTTATTAATGACGGCCAGAACATCTTTGTCCTGCTCAATAGCCTTCTGAGCCTGCAGTTTGGTATAGACAACGGAATTGTTGGCTTCGCCTAATATTTGGACTGCGGAAAGACGTTGTTCTTCATTGCCATTTTTCAGGTCAAACAGTGCCAGACCTGAACTGATCAGTTCTTTTAGCTCTCGCTTCTGTTCAGTTCTGCTGGCAGTTTTCAAAAGCTCATAGCTTTCTGGATTTTCATCGCCCAGCAGGTTGGCTATAGCTGTGCGTCGTAATTCTGTATCTGTGGATTGCAGATCTCGTACAGAGAGCGCATTACGCAGAATTTTGCGCAGCTTGTTATTGAGCGGCACTTTCTTTACCGCACGTTTTTTATGAAGACCAAGATCTTCACCTGTTGCGAGATTGGTCAACTGATATTTGCGCCCATCCTTTTGGGTCAGCACAAATGTTTGATTCGACTTGAGTACAAATAACTGTCCGTCCAGCCAGAGTTCCGCCAGTTGAATGGATGAAGATTCTTGAGAGGTAGCCAGGTGGTGGGCGAGGGTTTCCCGCTCAGACCAAGAGCCTTTTAATAATTGTTTACTTAAGAGGGGTTCGCTTAAACCTTCAGGTAACGCCACCACTGTCGTAGACAGACATAGAAAAACCAGTGCGGCCAAGCGCTGAATAACATTCATAGAACGCCTTAGAACATAAATAAATCGTATAAGAACGAAGCAAGTGGGTTGGGGTAGCCACGAAGTGGCATAACCCAACCTACGCAAAGCTACATGATGGGATTACTCGTATTTTTGACCAGAACATACTGATGTGCTCAGGTTGTAGTTGCCGCACTTCACTGGAGCCGTCCAGTCAGCAATGATCTTGGCGCTTTCTGGCAGGTAATCTGTCCAGGCGTCACCAATGACTCCACCGCTGGTCTTCCATACGATCTCAAACTGACCATCGTCCTGAATCTCACCGATCAGTACTGGTTTAGTCAGGTGGTGATTGGTGTTCATCACTGCATAACCGCCGGTCAGGTTTGGTACAGTTACGCCGTAGATAGCATCCCGTACGGAATCAACCTCTGCGGTGCCAGCCTTCTCAACAGCCTTGGCCCACATATTGAAACCAATGTAAGTCGCTTCCATGGGGTCATTGGTGACACGTTCTTCATCCTTGATAAACGCCTGCCAGGTTTCGATAAACTCGTCGTTTACGTCACTCTCGGCGCTCATAAAGTAGTTCCAGGCGGCCAGGTGACCAACCAGTGGGCCAGTGTCGATACCAGACAGCTCTTCTTCACCCACGGAGAAGGCAATAACAGGAATATCTTCTGCAGAAAGGCCCTGGTTACCCAGTTCCTTGTAGAAAGGTACGTTAGCGTCACCGTTGACTGTAGAGATCACAGCTGTTTTTTTGCCAGCAGAACCAAACTTTTTGATATCAGAAACAATAGTCTGCCAGTCGGAGTGACCAAATGGTGTGTAGTTCACCATGATGTCGGACTCAGCGACGCCCTTGCTCTTCAGGTAAGACTCAAGAATTTTGTTGGTGGTACGTGGGTAAACGTAATCGGTACCGGCCAGAACAAAACGATCAACACTGTCACCGGCTTCACTCATCAGGTAATCAACAGCAGGAATCGCCTGCTGGTTGGGCGCTGCACCGGTGTAGAACACGTTCTTGGAAGACTCTTCACCCTCGTACTGAACCGGGTAGAACATCAGGCCATTCAGCTCTTCCAGAACAGGCAGGGCAGATTTACGGGATACGGAGGTCCAGGAACCGAAGATGACATCCACTTCTTCTTTGACCAGTAGTTCACGGGCTTTCTCAGCGAACAGTGGCCAGTTGGAGGCCGGGTCAACAACAACAGGCTCCAGCTTCTTACCCAACAGGCCACCTTCTTTATTCTGCTGTTCAATCAGCATCAGGACAGTGTCTTTGAGAGTGGTTTCACTGATCGCCATGGTGCCGGAAAGAGAGTGCAACACACCGACCTTAATAGTTTCCTCTGAGGCTTGTACAGCCGCGGCAGCTAAAGATATTGACGTGGCCAGAGCGATTTTTTTGACTGTGGTGTTCAGTGTTTTCATTGTATCCCTTTGCACTTTGTTATCTAAACCGCAACAGACGGTTTGGTATATGCCTGAAGCAGTTACGTAAAAGCAAAGAGGGTGCCAGATTCAATCCAGGCCGTTGTAGCAGGCTCTATCGACCTTAATGAAGTCCCTGAGGTTGTACTTGGGAATATGGTACGGACCATTTCGGGGCGCGCTCACCAAGAGTTAACACCCGGCGCACTATTTTGTTTCATGGTGTGCTTTTACAGTGTTGTACTGCAAAATAGCCTGGTGCAATTGTTGGAGGGTGGCTTTAGTTTTTATTTCAAGCCCAAAGTCTTCATCTATGTCGAGTTGATGAAGAGATAGCTGATAAAGGTAGTAATAAGCGAAGGCACTGGATGCCGCTGTCACCGCTATGGTGCTTATGACTATGAGGGGATGATCTTGCACAAGAAGAGTCGCAAAACGGTATATGTTGTGTGGAAGATTCTGTAGGGCAGCCTTGGTCCATACCAATATATCCTGGGTTGTTGTTGCAACTGTTTTTATCATTGCTAAAGGGGATGTCAGGAGATATGCACTGAAACCAATAGTAGCGACTCCTCCAAGGACAACAGGCCCAGCCATTAAAATCGCTCCAATCCCTACGGAGCCACCCACAGCCACTAATGGCAACATTTGTAGCATATTGTTGACATACAATGTATATCCCCCAAGCCACTCGTAACCACCCAGTAATCCAGCTGCCAGAACCAGTGTTGCTTTTGTGTAAGAGTGCTTGTCGAGCCTGCTTGCCTTCTCAAAGGTTAACCCCTGCAATTGCAAGTGCTGTAGTTCTGGTACTGGTTCACATCCACTTCCCGGAAAGCATTTCAGAACTTGGATATGGTTGTCGTTGGTTTTTTTTAGCACCAGGGAACCAGCAGTTTTGTAGTCTGACGGTGTGAGAACGATCTGGTGAGAGCGTTGAAAATAGAAATTGGGAACGGTTTCGGGAAGAAGATTCGCTTGAGCCGGGGGGAATTGAACCGCAGAAGCAGCAATCACGGTAACTATAATAGCCACCACGGTCAGGGTTGATAAAAGAATACTATCGCGTCTTCTGCTCTGGCCAGACACAGTGAAACCACCCCACAATCCGATGATTTACGAAAAAGTAGTTCAAAGCAGCACATCAGTGTAAAGAGATTTGGGTATTTTGTAGCAGCCTGCATAGAGTGCCTGTTCACCTATAAAAGGTTCACCTCTTGGGGAAAAAGCAGATTTTTTTCACCTGTGATCGCACATTACCTCATGGAACAATGTGCTCGTTGGCACTGTTTTTGAATAATTCCGGTAAGCCTTTTTGGTACTAATAACAAGCAAGAGATAACCAACATGACCGTTGCATTGTCATCTCCAGATGTGTCTTCGCATTTCTTACGGGGCAAGCCAAAGGAAGACCCGCATCAGTTCTGGCAAGCGGGATTGGAGGTAGAGCTCAGGGCATCTGACCAGAAGACGATACTCGGTCGAACCAGACATTATGGCCCTTTACGATTGCAGCGTCCTTTCTTTCCCGAAGGGCGTGATCTGGCGCATCTTTATATCCTGCACCCACCCGGTGGTTTGGTGGCCGGAGACAGGTTGCAGCAATCCATTACAGTCCAACCTGGGGCTGCTGGAGTGGTGACCACACCGGCAGCCGGTAAGGTGTATTTCAGTCAGTCTGGCTCTCAGCAAAAACAGATCATTGAGTTGAAAGTAGGCAATGATGCAAGTCTGGAATGGCTTCCTCAGGAAACGATTCTTTATAACGGCTGTGCAGCGGCCATGGAAACCAGGGTGACCCTGACAGGTACAGCCCGTTATATAGGTTGGGAGATTATCTGCCTGGGACGCACGGCTTCAGGTGAACACTTTAATCAGGGCAGCTTATTGCAAACCGTGCGCCTTGAACGGGACGGGAAGCCCTTATTTCAGGAGCGTATGCACCTTGAAGCTGGTGAATACAAACAATCCGGGCTTCTTGGTTTTCATGGTCGGCCGGTATTCGGGACGATGATGGCTACTCTTGATAAAGAGCCAGACATAGAGGAGTGGCACAGCCAATTGAATCAGGATGCCGACCACCCCATAGCTTTAACCTCTCGGAATGGTGTGTTGCTAGTGCGTTACCTTGGGTACTCTTCTGCCAAAGCACGGGCTTTGTTTGAGCAAGCCTGGCAGCTGTGTCGACCACAGGTACTCGGCCGGGAAGCCTGTCGCCCAAGAATCTGGAATACTTGAAAATCTTGCATCTGTGCCCTGTCACTAAAATCAACCATTATGACAACATGCTATCTTCTGGTGCGTTTCGCGTGCACCAGAACTGCACCATGGGTAATTATGGTGCGCTCAAGTTAAATAAAAAAGCACTTGCCCCAGTAAAAACAATAATTCAAGAGATTGGCGCAGTGATTGCTTTATAGCGATAACAATACAAGAAGCCTTACTTTTCGGGCGTATAAATAAGAACTGTGGCACAAACAAAATCAATAAACGCCATCTCAATAGTAATGAATAGCTCCGGGTGCTGTAGATATGGAACTGACTCCACGGGAAAAAGACAAACTTCTTCTTTATACCGCTGCACTGGTGGCCGAGCGCCGTTTAGCCCGCGGCGTGAAATTGAATTACCCCGAATCTGTCGCTCTGATTTCCATGCACATAATGGAAGGAGCCCGGGACGGCAAAACCGTAGCGGACTTGATGAATGAAGGTCGCGATATTCTCTCTCGAGATCAGGTGATGGATGGTATTCCTGAAATGGTGCATGAGGTTCAAGTGGAAGCGACGTTCCCTGACGGCACCAAACTGGTGACAGTTCATAACCCGATTGCCTGACATTCGCATAACCAAACATTTCTAAGAATAAGGGGCTGTACATGATTCCTGGAGAACTGATTGCGGCTGAAGGTGAACTGCCAATCAATGAGGGTCGGGAAACCTGCAAGGTAACCGTTGCAAATACTGGCGACCGGCCTGTGCAGGTGGGATCTCATTATCATTTTTATGAAACCAATCTGGCATTGGCATTTGATCGTGAAACCACCCGTGGTTTTCGCCTGAATATACCGGCGGGTACTGCTGTGCGTTTTGAACCCGGTCAGGATCGGGAGGTGGAGCTGGTTGAGTTTGCCGGTAGTCGTACGGTGTATGGCTTTCGTGGTGAAGTGATGGGTCCGCTGGAAGCTGAGGAGGCATAGGCCGTGGCAAACAAAACAACCATGAACCGCCAGACTTATGCAGAAATGTTTGGCCCGACTGTTGGCGATAAAGTCCGGTTGGGAGATACCAGCCTGTTTATCAGCCCGGAAAAAGATTACACAGTTTACGGCGACGAAGTGAAGTTCGGTGGTGGCAAGGTTATCCGTGACGGTATGGGGCAAAGCCAGTTGGGCAATGGGGATGTTGCCGACACCGTGATTACCAACGCCCTGATTCTTGACCACTGGGGAATAGTGAAAGCGGATATCGCAATTAAAGGCGGTCGTATACAGGCAATTGGTAAAGCCGGTAATCCAGATGTTCAGGCCGGAGTTGATATTATTATTGGTCCGGGCACTGAAGTGATTGCTGGAGAAGGCCAGATTGTCACTGCCGGAGGCATTGATGCCCACATCCACTTTATCTGCCCACAGCAGGTGGAAGAGGCGTTAGTGTCTGGTGTCACCACTATGATTGGTGGTGGTACAGGTCCTGCAACGGGTACCAATGCCACAACCTGTACACCGGGTATCTGGCATATGAGCACTATGCTGCAGGCAGTTGATAGCTTACCTATGAATATCGGTTTTCTGGGTAAGGGCAATGCCAGCTTACCGGGCGCCTTGGTAGAACAGGTGGCTGCTGGAGCCATGGGGCTGAAACTTCATGAGGATTGGGGGACAACACCCGCATCAATTGATTGCTGCCTGTCTGTGGCTGAGGAATACGACATTCAGGTTGCTATCCACACAGACACTTTGAATGAATCTGGTTTTGTTGAGGATACCATTGCTGCATTTAAAGAGCGGGTAATTCACACTTATCACACCGAAGGAGCCGGTGGAGGACACGCGCCGGATATTATCAAGGCCTGTGGTTTAGCGAATGTATTGCCATCGTCTACCAACCCAACCCGCCCCTACACCATTAATACCGTGGATGAGCATCTGGATATGTTAATGGTCTGTCACCACCTTGATCCAAATATTCCGGAAGATGTGGCTTTTGCTGACTCTCGTATACGCCGGGAAACCATTGCTGCGGAAGATATTCTCCATGATCTGGGCGCGTTTAGCATGATTGCTTCTGACTCCCAAGCCATGGGACGAGTAGGGGAGGTCGTTATCCGTACTTGGCAGACTGCTCACAAGATGAAAGAACAGAGGGGCGCTCTGTCAGAAGAGTCTGGCGATAATGATAACTTCCGTGCCCGCCGTTATGTGGCCAAGTACACCATTAATCCAGCATTGGCTCATGGTATTGCCCATGAGGTGGGTTCTGTAGAAGTTGGCAAGCTTGCAGATTTAGTGCTTTGGAAACCAGCCTTCTTTGCCACCAAACCTTCACTGATCTTGAAAGGCGGAGCCATCGCAGCCGCACCAATGGGCGACCCGAATGCTTCTATTCCAACCCCTCAACCTGTTCATTATCGCCCCATGTTTGGCGCGATGGGTAAAGCCGTAGAAAAAACATCGCTGACCTTTGTCTCGCAAACCGCCTTTGAAAACGATATTGGTCGTACCCTGGGGCTAGGCAAAACATTAAGCGCCGTGAAAGGCTGTCGGACAGTGCGCAAGAAAGACATGATACTGAACAGCTGGCAACCCCATATGGAAGTGCATCCGGAAACCTATGAAGTTCGGGCCAATGGTGAGCTTTTAACCTGCGAACCGGCAACCGTAGTACCACTGGCTCAGCGTTATTTTTTGTTTTAAGAGCAGAGCTTCTGACTGGAGTGAATGAATGTTGCAGTTAACCGAGCGCCTGAATGGCCATCATCATGCCGCAGACACCCTGTTGCTGCCATTTGATGAACGTAAGCGTGGTCGTTTAAAGGCGGTCACAAAAAAAGGCGTAGACGTCGGTATTTTTATTGAGCGGGGTGAAGTGCTTCGCCATGGAACCTGCCTTAAAGCGGAATCTGGAGAGATTATTGAAATCCAGGCGGCCAGTGAACAGGTGACAGTCGCTCGTTGCCGTGATCCATACCTGTTTTCCCGCGCCTGTTACCACCTGGGTAACCGTCATGTGCCCTTACAGATTGGTGAACCGAAAGCTGGTGAACATTGGTTGCGATTCCAATGTGATCATGTACTGGATGAGATGCTGGTTTTACTGGGGCTGGACGTTGATCATGAATCAGCGCCCTTTGAGCCGGAAAATGGCGCTTATGCACCAGGAACCGGTCATGCTCATGGGCATTCTCATAGTTATTCTCACAGTCACAGTCACGGCCACCATCATGAGCACTGATCGATGAAGGCTGAGTCTTTACTGGGGCTGCTACATATTTCCAGTCCGTCATTACCTGTCGGCGCTTTTGCCTATTCTCAGGGATTGGAAACAGCTATTGATCGGGGCTGGTGTACTGATGAAGAAAGCACTGGCCGCTGGATTTATGAACTGTTAAAGCAGGGGATAGCAACATTGGACCTGCCAGTGTTTCTACGTCTGTATCGCAGCTGGGCCACGCAAGACCGTGATGCGGTTAACCAATGGAATGCTGAACTGCTGGCGTTTCGGGAAACCAAAGAGTTGTACGACGAGGACTGTCAGGTAGGTCGTGCCTTTGCTGTCTGGCACCGAAGCCTTTACGACGATGAACGTATCGATTGGCTGTCACAGCCAACCGTTGCCGCAATGTATGCGCTGGCGGGGGTTTATAACGACCTCGGGGAAGAAGCAGCTGCCCTTGGCTTTTTATGGAGTTGGTGTGAAAACCAGGTAGCTTCAGCCGCAAAGGCTGTGCCTTTGGGACAGACGGCAGCGCAACGTATTTTACAAAAGTTAATAGCGACGATTGAGCCTGTGATACACCACAGTGTTTCTATTCAGGATCATGAGATAGGTAATAGCTTGCATCATTATGCGATGGCCAGTGCATGGCATGAGCAGCAGTATTCGCGACTGTTTCGGTCTTAGCGATAAGGTTGACTGAAATCTGGAATACTTTTCTCGCTTCACCAAGCCATCCTGGCCTTTGGAAAAACAATTCCAGACTCCAGCCTGCGAGTATTGTGTTACGAAACAAAGCGTTATGTTTTTGGGTTAAGGGGGGAGAGAATGGAACAAACTTTAAGAGTTGGAGTAGGGGGGCCGGTTGGCTCTGGCAAGACGGCATTGTTAACCGCTATCTGCCGTTCATTGCGGGATATTTACAATATTGCCGTGGTGACCAACGATATTTATACCAAGGAAGATGCTAAGTTTCTTATGCGCCATGAGGCGCTGGATGAAGATCGAATCCTGGGTGTTGAAACCGGTGGTTGCCCGCATACCGCGATTCGGGAAGATGCCTCTATGAATCTTGCGGCGGTAGATGAACTTTGTCAGCGCCATGAAGGTTTGGAAATGGTTATGGTGGAATCCGGTGGTGATAACCTGAGTGCTACCTTTAGCCCGGAACTGTCTGACCTCACTATTTATGTGATTGATGTCTCGGCCGGTGACAAGATTCCCCGTAAAGGCGGACCGGGTATTACCCGTTCTGATTTGTTGATTATCAATAAAACTGACATCGCCCAATATGTGGGTGCTTCTCTGGAAGTCATGGATCGTGATACCCGCAAGATGCGTGGCGAACGACCTTTTGTTTTCGCCAATATGAAAACCGGGGAAGGGCTGCGAGAAATTCTCGATTTTATTATCGAACAGGGCATGTTGCCTAAGCGTTTGACTGAAGACCAAAAACTGGGAGTGGCAATATGAATTTGAATAAAGGGGTTTTTGGGGTGAGCATGATGCTTTCATCAGCAGCTATGGCCCATCAGGGCGACCATAGCTGGTCTGGATTGATGCATTTTCTTACAGAGCCTGATCATGTCGCTATCATGATGATCGCACTGGTAGCAACTGGGGCTTTCTTCCGTAAGATGAAGAAAAGTCAAAAGGCTCTTTAGCCACAGTCATTAAAAAATCAATATTTGGTGGCGAGGTTGCTGTAGCATCATATCGTCACCAAACCAGCGCGCAGGCTGGGACAAGCCAAAATAGTTTGGTCGCACCTGTGAACGACAGGAAAACCCCATATCTAAAGAATCCAGCAAGCGGAATGGTGATCTATAAGGATCTTGTCGCAGTATGAGCTTTGGCCGACATGGTGGAATGGTTAAATGATAAGTGTGTACAGGTTCTCTCCGTACTTGATGAACACGGTGTCTTTTGCCTGAGTGCGCTCTTCCGCAACTATTTGTTAAATGGTTGCCGTTAAAATCAACAGGGGGTTTATAGTTGGTGCGTCTGTACCGGCGACGTGGACGAGGCTGTTGCTCTGCTACATCAGCAAATAAAGCATTAATCAGAGCATCTAATGGGTTTTTTAATTCAAACTGAAGGGGCTCTCTTCTTACAGGTCTTTCTCCAAATAAAAGAGAGAAAAGGTTATTGGCTCTATTATGGTTAGCCATTGGTTCGCTTGGAGGAGTCGCTCTATGTTGTAATTCTGCTTCCCACAGCATTTGGTTGTCAGTGCTATTCCTGTCCCTGTGACCATTTACCAGATCTTCACGAAGCACTTCGTTCATATTTTCTTCTGCCGTTATCACTCGCAGATCTGTGTTGAGCTGGCGATTTATATTGTTCAGTACGTAGGGCTCAACTTTATGTCTGCAGAGAGGGCATTCAGACTTTGCACGCAAGCAACCGACAGCGCAGTCCTTGTGGAAGGCATGACCACAGTTCAACCGGATATGGCGGTTATCCCGTGTCACTCCATAACGCCGATTTTTGTTAACACTCTCCTCTACGGGGGATACATTAAACATATCGTCCAAGCATACTGCGCAGCTGCCACCACACTGAGGTGTCGCAGTCGTTGGAGGATTACAATTTACTGGTCTCGCCATGTTTGAAGCTCCCGTTTAGAAAGACAATGAGTGCAGATTTAGATCCTGTTCTTTTCTTTAGTTTCTGTGAAATATCTGGGTTGTTAGTAATTATGACAATTACTTCTTTGACTTACCCATACTTAATACCAAAGGACAAGACACTTAACTCTTTGATATATATAGACATTTACGCCGTACCGACTAATGTCGGATATCACATATGGGAACTATTACATAACCTGCCAATATGAAAGCCAAGTTAAAAAGGCGAATACAAGGAGAGTAGTTATGATCAGATTAGGTAAAGCCATTGTTGCTGGATTAAGGCCAGATAATATTGAACACCTTATTGATGATGCGGCGAAAAGCCCTAAAAATGTCAAGAATGGTTTTTCTACCTGGATTGTAACCAAGTACCATCAAGGGAAAAAGCATGTAGGCTTAGAGGATTCTCAGACAGCAGCAGAAAGGGAAGAAAAGCAACAGATTGGGCGGGTAAGTAAAAAGCTTCAGCAGTTTTTCCTTGTGATTGCAGTCCCATTTATATCTATAAAATTTCAATACCGTGTGGCTAAAAACAGCGAAGTGAAAGGCGGTGGTTTTCAGAGAACCCTTAAAAAGTTTTCCAACACTGTCGCAGAAACAACAGGTATTCAGGACGTAAGAGCATACACTGGTGGTTTAAATAAGTTCGACCGATACGTTTTAAGGTTATATGTCTAAAACTCATGGGATCAGTATGACTGATCCCTTTTTTCTTCTTCGGGTATAACAACATCGAAAGGCAAACCTTTACGTAGCACTATCTGGCTAAAATATAGATTAATTGCCTGAGATGTATTGAGCCCCAACTGCTTAAGAACCTTTTCAGCATCTTGCTTCAATTCTTCACTTATACGTGCACGAACTGTTGTTTCCTTAGCCATAGTAATTCCCGTAATTTAGGATCTATATTTAAGCTATTTTGCCATAACAGTGAGAAAATCTGTACAGTTAACGAGGAAGATTCTGAACCCTCAGAAGAGGGCTCAGGGAGGCACGATCTTACTTAACGTTTTTAATCTGCTGCTTAAGCTTATCAACCAGCTTCTTGCCTTTAGGGCTGAGGCTCAATCGGAAATATCTACCATCATCCTCATGTTGCTGTTTCTTGAGCAAGCCAAGACCAGGACGATCGTGACGGCCTTCACCCAGCCGCTTTACGCTTACAGCGATATCACTGGGAGTGCCGCAAATTAGCTTTCCATCGTTAACCAGGTCGGTGATGGTTTCACCGGGATTTTCTGCAACAACCAGAAGAATCTGCCATTGGATAATAGTCAGGGGCTGAGCCTGAAGGATACCAGTTAGTTTAATTAAGCCTTTGAGTGTCATTTTTGAACCCTCTTTTGTTATTTCGTCTTCCTATGACATTTTTACGGGTATGAGACAGCCAAAAACGACGCGGCTATTACCTGTTCTCTATATAACCTGACGAAATCAAAACCCACTCCAATATCGCCATGGTTAAATATTAGACAGAAGCTGATCCAATATGCAAACAACTTGTCAAAAAAAGTGCTTTTTGTCGTACGACCATTTACTCACGAATAATTTTCTGAACGCAGGCTCGAATGAACCACTGTTGTTAACTACGTTATCGGGAAGAATATAGAATACTGTTGATGATGATGAAATTAATAAAAACACTGATATGGATAACTATTGCGGGGCTGATTTCTGTTGGATGTCAGGCTTTGGATACTCTTACATTCCGTGAGAAAGGCTTTGAAAACAGGCTCAGCCTTGCTGACATACGGTCAAGGCTTACAAGTCACATTATTTCTATATATGACCCATATTACTTAAAAAATAAAAAGTACCGGGCATTTCAACTGGATGAAGTATTACAGCTTGGCTTTCAAAAACAGCCTAAGTTGTTAGATATTCATGACTTTGTCACATTTCATGCACTAGACGGCTATAACCCTACAATGGATTTAAAGCGATCAGGAACCAAAGGAGGCTGGATCGCTGTTGAAGATCTGAGCTGGCCCACTGGGTGGGAGCCAAGAGGTGGCGCCACAGATCTTGGCCCGTTTTATATAGTTTGGGAAGGAGATAATCAAAGATTAGAGACGGGTTATCCATGGCCTGCAAAAACAGTGACTATCGAGCTAACCAGCTTTGAACAATCTTATGGCAACATCCAGCCTCACGGGGTAACTGAAGATTCAGACGTATATAAAGGATATGAGCTGTTTCGAAGCCGGTGTCTGGTGTGCCATGCCTTAAATAAACAGGGTGGTGATAAGGGGCCGGATTTGCTGGCGCCCAAGGCCATTGGGACATACAGAACTAGAATGTTTCTGAAAGCTTATATAAAGAAGCCTTCTGATTATCGCTATACAAAAATGCCAGACAACCCGGATTTAAGCGATTCTGAGGTTGAGACCATCATTGAATACTTGGAACACCAAGCACAGTTAAAACAGGACAGGTAACAGAAAGAGGGTTATTCGTAAAATGGCAACAACTGCGCATAATCTATATTATGTTAAATATAAGCATACAAAAACAACCCAATACATATACGCCACTCCTCCTTATTTCATAGATTCGTTGCATGTTAACAGCAAAAACAGTCTTTTCAACAGCTCAAGTCTGTAGAATCACCTACATCCCTATTTCTTTCGTATGGGGGTTCCTTATTCATGGAATAAATTGATTTTTTCTATAAAAGAGCTGCAGTCGAATATATCCGGAAGCCAGCTGATGATAACCGGGTACGCGCTCCACAGCCTTGATGCTCTTGCCAAACAGACCCGCAATAGTGAAATGTTGAACAACTCACTCCAGTTTGTCGGCCGGTTTATGGGCGTTCCACGAAATCTGGACTGGCATATCTCTGCCGTTCCACAACAGGAACTTACCGATGAAAATGTGTCTCAATATGTAAAAAGAATTTCCCTCAGCAAATCACCTGATATCGAAAGTATGGAGCGAGGCAGTCGCCATCTCTCGCGCTTGCTGGAAAAGATAAAAGCCGGGCAAGCGTAACCTGTTCCAGAATCGGCTTTTTAATGGAAAATGCCTCATCGCTCAGAAACTGAGCTTTCGCAGATAATTCTAGTTTTTACCGGCAGGGCGAGGCCGAAACAGTAGTGTTTGCTGGTAGGCGCCCTGCTCCACTTCACCTGTCACCTGATATCCCCATCCTTTAAAGAAAGGCAGTAAGTCTTTATTGCTTAGACTTAAAGCACTTCCGGAAGATTCCTGATCAAGATCACAAAGATCATGGACGGCACTCAGCAATTTCCGCCCATAGCCCAAATCACGAAACTCTGGATGAATACCAACCAAAGGAAGCAGATAGCTGCGAGATTCAGGCAGTGTGTCACGTAGACTTTGCTGATATTCAAGGTAGTTTTCTGTACAGCTATAACCGATAGAAAGCATCATTCTCGTTCTCCACAGCAGGCGATTGGTCACCTCTTCAGCTTTTTCGCTGCTGGCAACAAAAGCCACTCCCGTAAGCCGGTCACCTAAAAGAAGGCCGATAATCGGCATGTTTTCGGTAAAATAGCTGGCTGAAAGTTCCCGGGTACAAGCTCGTATGCGCTGAAGATAACCTTTTCGGTCAGACTCCAGTATGCATTGAAACATAGGGTCATCCCGGTAGGTATGATAGAGAAGAGAGCGAACCTGGCGGCTCCAGGAGGAATCCAGATAGCGGGTAGAAAGAGTATTATCTGCTTCAACTGTTGCAGTGGTCATGCAGTTCTCCAGTCGGCGATTCTTCTTTTTATTGTGGTACGCCTGACAGGAAAGCGCTTCTTTCCTGCTCTTCATCCAAGTTATCACGACGAAAATACTTTCGCACCATATGCCGCTCTAGGAGCGTCCTGAATACGTAACAGCCTTAATCACCGAGTGAGATGCTTCCCTGCTCCGGCTGAGAGTATTCAGTCGCTATTTTCAGGACTTGGCATATAAAAGACCTGTTAATATTTCCAAAAGTACCGTCCAGATATTGCAGATTGCAACATGCTGCTGTTCAATCGTGGGCAGTTAACCACCGGTATTGCTTCTTAACACTATGAAAATCATTTCTTTCAACGCCAACAGCATCCGCATGCGCCTTCCTCAGCTTGAGGCCATGATAGAAAAACACCAGCCTGATGTGATTGGTATTCAGGAAACCAAGGTGACCGACACTGATTTTCCTGTTCAGGCTATAGAAGAGCTTGGCTACCATGCCACCTTTCATGGTCAAAAGACCCATTACGGTGTGGCAACCCTGACCAAAGAAAAGCCAATCTCTATTCAAAAAGGTTTTGAAAATGAACCAGAAGATGCCCAACGCCGCATGGTTATGGTTGACCTGCCCTGGAATGGACAAACGGTAAAAGTCATCAACGGTTATTTCCCTCAGGGAGAAAACCGGGATCATCCCGAGAAATTCCCTAACAAAGTTCGCTTCTACGAGAATCTGCAAAGTTTTCTTGAGAAGAACTGTTCACCCGATCAGCCGGTTATCGTTCTTGGGGACTTCAATATATCCCCTGAAGATGCTGATATTGGTATTGGGCCAGATAATGCCAAGCGCTGGCTCAACACCGGCAAATGCAGCTTTTTACCCGAAGAGCGCGCGTGGTACCAGAAACTCCTTGGCTGGGGTTTAACGGATAGTTACCGTCATCTGTACCCTGATGCTAATGAGCTGTTCAGCTGGTTTGACTATCGTTCCCGTGGTTTTGAACGTGAACCCAAACGAGGTCTTCGTATCGACCATATTCTGGTGACTAAACCTTTACTGGAAAATTGTTCCGGCGCGGGTGTTGATTACGATATTCGCGGAATGGAAAAACCCTCCGATCACGCCCCGGTCTGGGCACAACTCTAGGGGGCGTTCTCAATTAAGCAGACACGTTGAGTTTTTCATGTGTCTGCACTCCCTTTATCCATTGCCTATTTCTTTTCAGGTTTACGTTTACGTAAAGGTAATTTGTACTTACAATACCTTCATAAAAATTAATAACATCATCTTTCTTACAGGATTCGTTTTATGAGTTCTGACAAAAGCCAGACCTATTCCATTTCAGATCTTGCTCGGGAGTTTGACATCACTCCCCGTACTATTCGTTTTTACGAAGAACAAGGTTTACTGGCACCCACCCGGCGTGGGCAGGTTCGCATCTACAGCCCCGGCGACCGAGTACGACTGAAACTTATTCTTCGGGGAAAACGCCTGGGCTTTACCTTGGAAGAATCAAGAGCTCTGTTCGATCTTTATGACCCAGGCAGCGGTAATCGTCGACAACTAAAGACCATGTTGGCGACCATCGCATCACACAGAACCAATCTCACCCAACAGCTCCATGATATTCAGGTAATGATGATTGAGCTGGATGAATCGGAAGCCCGTTGCAACCAGGCTTTGGAAGAGTTTTCTGACACAACCTCAAGTACTGCCCCTATTAATAATAAAAACACGATGACAGAGGAGTAAGTCCATGATTGCCATGAATGATCTGAACTTTGGGCTGGGTGAAACCATTGATATGTTCCGCGAACAGGTTCGTCAGTTTGCGGACGCTGAAATTGCTCCGAGAGCGGCAGAAATCGATAAAGAAAATCGTTTCCCTATGGATCTCTGGAAAAAGTTTGGTGATATGGGCCTGCTCGGCATGACTGTGCCGGAAGAGTTTGGAGGTCTTGGGCTGGGTTATCTGGCACATGCCGTTGTTATGGAAGAGATCAGCAGAGCATCAGCCTCTGTTGCTCTCAGCTATGGCGCCCACTCAAATCTTTGTGTTAACCAGATTCGTTTGAATGGCACAGAAGAACAGAAGAAAAAGTACCTTCCCGGTTTGGTGAGTGGTGATCAGATTGGCGCTCTCGCCATGAGTGAACACAATGCTGGTTCTGATGTGGTCAGCATGGGTTTACGGGCAGAAGATAAAGGCGATCATTTTGTTCTGAATGGAAGCAAAATGTGGATCACCAACGGTCCGGACGCTGATACTTATGTGATCTACGCCAAAACCTCTCCTGAAAAGAAAGCCCACGGTATTACTGCATTCATTGTTGAGCGTGATTTCCCCGGTTTCTCCCGCTCTCCACACTTAGATAAACTCGGTATGCGCGGTTCCAATACCTGCGAGCTGGTTTTCGAAAACACTCCAGTGCCACGGGAGAATATTCTCGGTACCGAAGATGCGGGTGTGAGAGTTCTGATGAGCGGCCTGGACTATGAACGGGTTGTTCTCTCTGCGGGTCCAACCGGTATTATGCTGGCCTGCATGGATGCTGTTCTTCCTTATATCCACGAACGTAAGCAGTTTGGTCTGCCCATCGGAGAGTTTCAGTTGGTACAGGGAAAGGTTGCGGATATGTACAGCTCCATGAATGCCTGTCGCGCCTATCTGTATACCGTTGCCCGCGCCTGTGATCGTGGTGAAACCACCCGTAAAGATGCAGCTGGCGTCATTCTTTACTGTGCAGAAAAAGCCACGCAAATGGCACTGGATGCTATTCAGTTGCTGGGCGGCAATGGTTACACCAATGAATATCCTACCGGACGTTTACTGCGTGATGCCAAGCTCTACGAAATTGGCGCGGGTACATCCGAGATCCGTCGTATGTTGATTGGTCGTGAGCTTTTCTCCGGAAAATAATTCGGCAGCAAACACAAGAAAATAACAGGAAAACAATAAGCTATGCCCGTTATTTCAAGCAAAATCAGTACAGCGTCGTCTGAATATTCCAGCAATCGCGACGCTATGCTTGAGCAGATTGAAACGATCAATCAACTCTCCAGTATTGTTACTGTCGGCGGCCCCAAGGCTTCCCGTGACCGTCATGAATCTCGCGGTAAGTTATTACCTCGAGACCGTATCAGCGCCCTGCTGGACACTGGTTCGCCTTTTCTGGAACTAGGACGTTTTGCGGCGTATGACGTGTATGGTGAAGACGTTCCCGCTGCCGGAGTGGTGGCAGGTATCGGACAGGTGTCTGACCGTACCTGTATGATTGTGGCTAATGATGCCACTGTCAAAGGTGGCAGTTACTACCCTCTTACCGTTAAAAAGCACTTACGAGCGCAGACAATTGCGGCAGAGAATCGTCTGCCATGCATCTATCTGGTGGATTCCGGTGGTGCCAATCTGCCTCGTCAGGATGAAGTGTTCCCAGATCGAGAACACTTTGGCCGAATATTTTTTAATCAGGCCAATATGTCTTCCCAAGGTATTGCCCAGATAGCAGTGGTTATGGGTTCCTGTACAGCCGGCGGCGCCTATGTTCCGGCGATGGCAGATGAAAGTATTATTGTTCGTAATCAGGGCACCATTTTCCTCGCTGGCCCGCCACTGGTAAAAGCCGCAACGGGTGAAGAAGTGTCTGCTGAAGATCTTGGTGGCGCAGAGATTCATGGCAAGGTATCTGGAGTGGTTGATTATATTGCTGAGAATGACCACCATGCTCTGCAGTTAGCCCGCCAGTCTGTTGCCCACTTAAATACTGCACCTCCCGCTTTGCCGGACAAAATTGAATCCCGCCCTCCCAAGCTGAATCCGGATGAGCTCTGTGGAGTAATCCCTGCCAGCCTTAAGACCCCTTACGACGTAAGGGAAGTTATCGGGCGCATTGTCGATGGCTCAGAGCTGGATGAATTTAAAGCTAACTTTGGTACCACTCTGGTCACAGGTTTTGCCCGCATTCATGGCTATCCTGTAGGCATCGTTGCCAATAATGGCATTCTGTTTTCTGAATCAGCCCAGAAAGGCGCTCACTTTGTTGAGCTTTGCTGCCAGCGCAAGATTCCTCTGATCTTCCTGCAAAATATTACTGGATTTATGGTAGGTGCCCGCTATGAAGCCGGTGGTATTGCCAAACATGGTGCCAAGCTAGTGAATGCCGTGTCCTGCGCCAAGGTGCCGAAACTAACAGTGATTATCGGTGGCAGTTTTGGCGCCGGTAATTACGGCATGTGTGGTCGTGCCTATGATCCTCGCTTCCTGTGGAGCTGGCCCAATGCCCGTATTTCCGTGATGGGCGGCGAGCAGGCAGCAGGCGTTATGACCATGGTGAAAAGCGCCTCTGCTATCAAGAAAGGTCAGAAGTGGACGGAAGAACAGGATCAGCAGTGTCGTCAGGAGGTCATTGACGATTACGATCGTATGGGCAATCCACTGTACGCCAGCGCCCGACTCTGGGACGACGGCATTATCGACCCCAGGGATACCCGGGAAGTCCTGGGGCTGAGTCTCGCAGCAGCACTGAATGCTCCCATCGAAGATACTCAGTTCGGTGTATTCCGAATGTAAGGGGCAGGAAACGATTATGACATCTGAAACGAATACACCCGCTGTCCAAACGTCCATCAATCAAGGTGTTGCCCGTCTGGTTTTAAACCGTGTAGAAAAGCGCAATGCTTTTGACGACAGTATGATTGAGACAATTTCGGCAACGTTGCAAGAATGGCATAACGACAGCAGCATTCGAGCTCTGATGATTTCTGCCGCTGGTGACACTTTCTGTGCCGGTGCGGATCTAGGCTGGATGAAACGGACTGCCAAGCTGGACTATGAAGCTAATCAGGCTGATGCACAGGCTCTGGCTGAAATGATGCAGCTGCTCGATACTTTCCCTGCTCCTGTTATTACCCTTGTTCAGGGTTCTGCTTTTGGTGGCGCTTTGGGCATTATCTGTACCAGCGATATAGTGCTGGCGACCACTGATGCACGCTTCTGCTTGAGTGAAGTGAAGCTGGGGATTATTCCAGCAGTCATCAGTCCCTACGTGGTGAGAGCAATGGGAGAGCGTAATGCTCGTCGATATATGCTCACGGCTGAGTTGATTTCAGCGGAAACAGCACAGGCGATGAATATCGTTCACCAGCTTTTTGAAGAACGTACTGATGCGGCTACCACCGCAGAAAAAATTATTCTTGCCATCAAGAACAATGGGCCAGCTGCAACCAAAGCCTGCAAGCAACTGATCAGCAATATTGCTGGGAAAGATATTGATTCGTCCTTGATGAAAATGACCAGTCATGCCATTGCCGAAATCCGCAATACCCCAGAAGGACAGGAAGGTTTAGGGGCTTTTCTGGAGAAACGAGCTCCCAACTGGCAGGAGACCAGCAACTAATGTTTACCACACCAACAAGAAAAATTAAGAAGCTGCTGATAGCCAACCGTGGCGAAATTGCCTGCCGGGTAATCAACACAGCGAAGAAGCTGGGTATTGAAACTGCGGTCGTTTGCTCTGAACCGGATAGGAATAGTTTGGCTGCCAATATGGCCGACCACAGTTTTTGTGTTGGCCCGGCAGAATCCAGCGCCAGCTATTTGAATCAACAAAAGATTATTCAGGTTGCTCAAGACTGGGGGGCTGATGCTATCCACCCAGGATACGGATTCCTTTCCGAGAATGCTGCGTTTTCCCAGAGGCTTGAACAAAGCAATATTTTATTTATAGGCCCACCTGCCAACGCTATGGAAAGCATGGCTTCCAAAAGTGAAGCTAAGCGGCTGATGGAACAGGCTAATGTCCCTCTTCTCTCTGGCTATCATGGAGAGGCGCAAGATGATGAAACCCTAAGGCAGGCCGCTGACAGTGTCGGCTACCCAGTTATGCTGAAAGCTGCCGCTGGTGGTGGTGGTAAAGGCATGCGTATCGTTTCAAGCCCTGCAGATTTTCAGGAAACACTGGATGGTGCCCGCAGAGAAGCAGAAAAAGCTTTTGGTGATACCACCATGCTGGTTGAGAAATATCTGGCCGCGCCAAGGCATATTGAAGTTCAGATTTTCTTTGACCAACAAGGCCAGGGGGTTTACCTGTTTGACCGTGACTGCTCCATTCAACGCCGCCATCAGAAAGTTGTTGAAGAAGCTCCGGCTCCCGGATTGTCCGATGAACTTCGCAAAGCGATGGGGGAAGCGGCTGTAGCTGCCGGCCAATCCATCGGCTATGTTGGTGCCGGAACTGTTGAGTTTCTTATGGATGCAGATGGCAGTTTTTATTTTATGGAAATGAATACCCGCCTGCAGGTTGAGCACCCGGTTACAGAAATGGTAACTGGTCAGGATTTGGTAGAGTGGCAAATTCGTGTTGCTGAAGGCGCTCCCCTGCCCTTATCTCAAAATAAGCTAACCATTGAGGGGCATTCTCTTGAAGTACGCCTTTATGCGGAAGAGCCCGAGCGTGAGTTTTTACCAGCAACCGGAACAATCGGCACTTTAAACTGGCCAGATTCTCAACCATGGTTGCGAGTGGAAACCGGGGTAAGAGCCGGCGATGAGATCACTACCTGGTATGACCCTATGGTCGCAAAGCTTGTTACTTGGGGACATGATCGTCAGCAAGCTACAGAACGCTTAATCTCAGCACTGGAAAATACACACCTGACAGGTTTAACCAGTAATCGTGATTTTCTGTTGCGAACCCTGAAACAGCCAGCTTTTTCTGAAACACCAGACACTGGATTTATTCCACGACACCAATCACAGCTGCTTTTCACTAATGAGGATGAGCGCTATCTGGCGATGGCGGCTGCAACATTGACGGCGGATTATTCGGAAGAGTCCACGTCGCCTTGGCAGAAAAGCAGCGGCTGGAGACTGCTTGGTCAGAAACAGTGGTATCGATGCTGGACTTGTGATGGGGAGCATTTCACCGTAAAGGTAAGTTCCCATGGTGATAGCTGGAATGTGAAGGTTAACGGTCGCCAGTTAGATATTGAAAAGGTTGGGGTTTCAGATCAACTTGTTACCGTGACTTATCAGGATAGAGCTTTATCATTTGCCATTTACCAAGGCGTTGACAGTTCCGTCACAGTTATCAGCCCATCACTGACACTTCCTCTTTCTAAGCCTGACTACTCTGTAACTGAAGCCGATGATCATGATCTCACCGCACCGATGAACGGCAGAGTGGTCACTGTCATGGTTGCCGGTGGCCAGAGTGTTGAAGAAGGTGAAGCGTTGGTTGTTCTGGAAGCTATGAAAATGGAACAGACCATCCGTGCGCCTCATAACGGCATCATTGATCAGATCCTGCACCAAGCTGGCAGCCTTGTTGAAGAAGGAGCTGCGCTGCTGACATTCTGCGATTCTGAGGAAGAGTCACTGGAGCAAGCCTCATGAGCAATGCCGTGACTTTCTCTGCAGGTCCACATCTGCCCGACAAAGTTACCTTGGTTGAGGTTGGACCTAGAGATGGTCTGCAGGGGCAGAAGAAAGTGCTCTCAGTAGAACGACGAGTTGGGCTGATTTCTGGACTGGCCGATAGTGGTTTAACACGCATTGAAGCAGGCAGTTTTGTCAACCCTCAGCGTATCCCGCCCATGCGGGATACTGATCAGGTTCTGAAACGGCTTCCAGGCAATAACGCTGTGCGTTACTGTGTTCTAACTCCCAATATGCGTGGACTGGAAGATGCTCTGAAGAGTGGAGTTAAAGAGGTTGCTGTATTTACCGGTGCTTCAGAAACATTTACCCAGAAAAACATCCAGTGCTCTATTGCGGAGAGCATGGAGCGCTTCCAGCCTGTTGTAGAGAAGGCCTGTGCAGAAGGTGTTCTGGTGAGAGGATATCTTTCCTGCATTATGGGGTGCCCTTATGAAGGTAATATTGACCTTAACCAGGTTGCTTCGTTAACTCGAGACCTCTACCAAATGGGCTGCTACGAAGTCTCCCTTGGCGATACTATCGGTGTTGGCAACCCTATCCGTGTACGTAAGTTGATTGAGAAAATCACTCATCAACTACCAGTAGAAGCTCTTGCTGCTCATTTCCACGACACCTATGGCCAAGCCATGGTAAACCTTTATGCAGCGATGGAGTCTGGTATTACGGTCATCGACAGTGCAATTGCTGGTTTGGGAGGTTGTCCTTATGCCAAAGGGGCATCGGGCAATGTTGCAACGGAAGATGTTCTGTTTATGCTCGATGGCCTGGGCATTGCGTCAGGTGTTGATATGGAAAAACTTCTTGATGTAAATAGCCATATTTGCAGCCAGAACAACTTTCCTAACTTCTCCCGAACCGCTCGTGCACTGTTAGCAGCCCGTGAGAAATAAAATCGCTTTTCGATTTAAGTATTAGAATAAAAAAGATCGTCCAGTTTGTTGATAAATAAAACAAAAGAGTCGTATATGTCAGAGCAGCCTTTATGGACACCAACGCCTGAACACATTGAGCAGACGCAAATCTGGCAATTCCTGCAGTCAGTCAATAAGAAGTTTGGATATCAATTTTCAAATTACGACGAGCTGTATACATGGAGCTGTGAACAGCGTGAAGAGTTCTGGCCTTACTTATCTGAATATCTGGATATTCCTCTCGGTGACTATGCATCAGTTGTGGACGAAACTCAGGGCATGTTTGCGGCCAAATGGTTCCCCGGCACAACTCTGAATTACGCCGAACAATTATTACGACACAAAGGGTCTAAAGCTGCGATTGTTTTTCGTTGCGAAAATGGGCTCCGCCGTGAAATCAGCCGGGACCAGTTAAGAGAAAATGTCGGACGTGCAGCCAATGCTCTGCGTAAAGCTGGTATTCAACAGGGTGACCGGGTAGCGGGCTTTATGCCCAATATGCCGGAAACCATCATTATGATGCTGGCCGCAACCAGTCTGGGAGCCATCTGGTCATCCTGCTCTCCTGACTTTGGCAGTCAGGGAGTGCTGGACAGATTTGGGCAGATTGAACCCAAACTTCTGATTGCAGCTGATGGCTACGCCTACAATGGCAAAACCATTGATTGCATGCCTCGAATAGCAGAACTCGTGGATCAGATTTCTTCTATTGAAACTGTGGTTGTGGTGCCATTCTTTCAGGAAGGCATTTCAGGCCTGGAAAATATTCGTGGAAGTATCGCCTTTCTCGACTTTCTGGGTGATGACCCTACTCTGACATTTACTCAGGTTCCTTTCGATCATCCGCTCTGCATTCTGTATTCGTCGGGCACAACGGGTGTGCCTAAATGCATTGTTCATGGTCATGGCGGCACATTGCTGCAACACGGCAAAGAGCTTGTTCTTCATACAGACCTGCGCGCAGGAGAAAAATTTTTCTACTTCACCACCTGCGGCTGGATGATGTGGAACTGGCTGGTATCTGGTCTCATGACTGGTGCAACCCTTGTTCTGTTTGACGGTTCGCCCTTCTACCCTTCTTCAGGTGTACTTTGGGAGATTGCTGAACAGGAAAACACCTCTGTATTTGGAACCAGTGCCCGATATCTTGGCGCGCTGCAAAAATCCGGTTTCGAACCAGCCAAAGAATGCGCCTTACCCAAACTCCGCTCTGTTCTCTCTACCGGCTCCCCCCTGCCCCACGAAGGTTTCGAATTCGTCTATAGCGGTATAGGCTCTGATCTGGTTCTGTCCTCTATCTCCGGTGGTACAGACATCGTTTCCTGCTTTGCTTTAGGTAATCCTGTAAAACCTGTGTACCGCGGGCAGCTGCAGTGTCGCGGCCTTGGTATGGATGTGCAGTTTTATGATGATGCTGGCCAACCAGTAACAGGTGAGCGCGGAGAACTGGTCTGTCAAAAGAGCTTCCCAAGCCGCCCGGTCATGTTCTGGGGCGATAAAGATGGCAGCCGCTACCGAAAGGCTTATTACGCCAGTTACGATAACATCTGGGCCCATGGCGATTATGGTGAATTAACTCCACAAAACGGTGTCATTATTCACGGCCGTTCAGACGCAGTGTTAAACCCCGGCGGCGTGCGTATAGGCACGGCAGAAATTTATCGACAAGTTGAAAAAATTGAGGAAGTTCTGGAGTCTTTGGCTGTAGGCCAGAAGATTGATGGAGATGAGCGTGTAGTCCTGTTTGTGCGCCTGAGAGACAACCTGACCCTGGGGGAACCGCTGCAGGATCGAATTCGGAAAACTATTCGTAAGAATGCCACGCCACGCCATGTTCCTGCGGTTATTGTTCAAGCTCCTGATTTACCAAGAACCGTAAGTGGAAAACTAACTGAGCTGGCGGTTAGAGCTTTGATCCATGGCGAGGAAGTAAAAAATACTGATGCACTGGCCAATCCAGATTCATTGGTTTTTTTCAAAGATCTGCCACAACTTCAGGTATAAAAGGCTAGCTTTTTAGTTAGTCCTTATCATAAGTTTGTTGGGTAGAATTTTGATTGGGAAACCAGCGCTTCGTGATTCCATGGATTGATGAACAACACCCGGCATTTCCTCCTGTCGAGCAGGCTCTTAAAGATCCTGATGGCCTGCTCTGTGCCGGAGGTAACCTTCTTCCGGAAACCCTTGTATCTGCCTATAGTCAGGGAATCTTTCCCTGGTACAGCGATGGGCAACCATTGCTGTGGTGGTCTCCCGATCCGCGAATGATTCTAACTCCTCGAACTCTGCATATTTCCCGAAGTATGCAGAAGTTTATGAAAAAGATGTGCTGGAAGGTAACGGCGGATCAATGTTTTGCTCAGGTGATTCATGCTTGTTCAATTGCCCCCAGAGAAGATCAGAACGGCACCTGGATTACGGCAGAGATGCAAGAGGCTTATATCCAACTACATCAACACGGTTTTGCTCATTCCGTAGAAGTTCATGATGAGAGCGGTGAGTTAGTAGGTGGTTTATATGGTGTAGCTCTGGGGCGAGTATTTTTTGGAGAATCCATGTTTTCCAGAGCCAGTAACGCTTCAAAGGTCGCACTGATCCATCTTATGCAGTCTGGATGTTTTGATCTTGTTGATTGCCAGATGCACACCCCTCACCTGCAAACAATGGGTGCGGAGTGCCGCCCTCGCTCGCTATTTTTAAAAGCTGTACAGACATTAACCCGACAGCCTGCAATGCCTCTTATAGTGGGCAATGGAGATGCCCATAATGTCTAACGAACAGCAGATTGGTTTGTATGAAACTGGAATTCATCCTTGTAGCTATATTCCCGGTAAAGATGCTGCTACCCAGTTTCTTGATCCCCGGTTAAGGATTGGAGCTGATATTGCTGAGCAATTGGCTCAACTGGGTTTTCGGCGTAGTGGCGAACATACTTATCGGCCACACTGCCCAGGGTGCAACGCCTGCATTCCACTCAGAGTTCGTGTTCAGGATTTCCAGCCCAACAGAACCCAGAGGAAAGTCCTCAATCGTAACCAGGATGTCGGGCTTGAGATTACAGAGCCAGCAGTTACTCTTGAGTACTATCGCTTGTATCGACGCTATATTAACCAACGCCATCAGGATGGTGATATGTTCCCACCCACGGCCAAACAGTATGCTGATTTTTTAGCCGTAGACAGTGGTTACACGAAATTTTGGGAATTCAGGGAAAAAGATCAATTATTGGGCATTGCTGTTACTGATCACTTTCAGGAGGCACTCTCTGCCGTTTACAGCTACTACATACCCGACCAAGCCTATAGCAGGAGAAGTTTGGGGGTTTACTTTGTTCTGCGACAGATAATGGCGGCAAAAGATCTAGGGTATCCCTATCTCTATCTGGGTTACCTGATTCGGGAATGCCGGAAAATGAGTTATAAAACTGACTTTCCACCTCTTGAGCAGTTGGTTGGTCATCAGTGGCAAAACCTTTAAAATCAAGGTTATTTGACGGCATGCTTTGCCTATTTTGGTGAATTCGGGCAGAATGCACGCCAAATTTTACTTGTAACACTGAGATAAAAAATCTATCAGGGTTACAATACAGTTTGTTCTAACGAGGTATATGCCGAATGGCAAAAGAAGAATCCATTGAAATGGAAGGTGTTGTAGTAGACACCCTTCCTAACACTATGTTCCGTGTAGAGCTTGAGAACGGCCACATCGTGACTGCTCATATCTCCGGTAAGATGCGCAAAAACTACATCCGTATCCTGACTGGTGACAAGGTGCGTGTAGAACTGACTCCTTACGACCTGAACAAGGCTCGTATTGTTTACCGCGCTCGCTAAAAACTGACACAAAAAAACCTGCTGATTGCTCAACAGGTTTTGTCGGTACCAATCTTTCATCTCTGAAAGATTTGACCGGGTAAAGCTCAAAGTAGAGACTTACCCGGTTACCTTCCCAACTACTCTGTTTCTGACTCTGATGCGGGCTCTTTAGCTGGCTCAATTTTGAAGGACAGATCTCCGCCTTTCACGCCAATCTTAACCAGTCCGCCAGCAATCAACTTGCCAAACAAAATGTCTTCAGCCAGAGACTTCTTGATCCTGTCCTGAACCAGACGTGCCATTGGACGTGCACCCATTAGCTTGTCATAGCCCTTCTCAGCCAGCCACTCACGTGCAGGCTTGTTGACTTCAATCTGAACCTTACGTTCATCCAGCTGTGCCTGAAGCTCTGTCAGCTGTTTATCTACAACGCTGGCAATAACTTCTTCGGAAAGCGGGTTGAACTGAATAACAGAATCGAGACGGTTACGGAATTCAGGGGTAAACGTTTTCTTAATGGCTTCCGTACCATCTGTCTGGTGATCCTGCTCAACAAAGCCAATGGATGCTCGGTTCATCTTCTCAGCGCCGGCATTGGTGGTCATAACCAGAATGACATTGCGGAAATCTGCTTTGCGGCCATTGTTATCGGTTAAGGTTCCGTGATCCATGACCTGCAACAGCAGGTTAAAGACATCAGGATGACCTTTCTCGATCTCATCAAGTAGCAGCACACAATGAGGAGTTTTGTTAATAGCCTCTGTCAGCAACCCGCCCTGATCAAAGCCAACATAGCCCGGAGGCGCACCAATCAGGCGAGAGACAGTATGACGCTCCATATATTCGGACATATCAAAGCGAACCAGCTCAATACCCATGGATTTAGCCAGCTGCTTGCAGACTTCTGTTTTACCCACACCAGTAGGGCCAGCAAACAGGAAGCAACCAACAGGCTTCTCAGTTGGTTTCAAGCCTGCGCGAGACAACCGAATATTAGTTGATAGAGCGGTAATGGCTTCGTCCTGCCCGAAGATAGTCATCTTCAGGTTTCGAGGCAACTTTTCAAGCAGATCCTTATCAGAAGCAGAAACAGACTTCGGTGGAATACGAGCCATCTTTGAAACAATGGCTTCAACCTCTGGCACACCGATATTGGTCTTACGGTCTTCCTTAGTCTGAAGACGCTGATAAGCTCCGGCTTCATCAATAACATCAATGGCCTTATCTGGCATATGACGGTCATTGATATAGCGATCTGCAAGCTCTGCAGCGGCTCTCATAGCATCACGTTCATAAGTGATATCGTGATGCTCTTCAAACTTAGGCTTGAGACCCATCAGTATCTCAAATGTATCATCAACATTTGGTTCCTGAACGTCTACCTTCTGGAAGCGACGAGCCAGAGCGCGATCTTTTTCAAAGATTCCTCGAAATTCCTGAAAGGTCGTCGACCCGATACAACGCAATTCGCCAGATGTCAGCAGTGGCTTCAGCAGGTTAGAAGCATCCATGACGCCACCAGATGCGGCGCCAGCACCAATAATAGTGTGAATTTCATCGATGAACAGTATTGCGCCCTCTTTCCTGCGCAACTCAGATAGCAACTGCTTGAAACGCTTTTCAAAATCACCCCGATACTTGGTTCCGGCTAATAGTGCACCAAGATCAAGGGAGTAAACGATAGCGTCTTTCAGGATATCTGGCACATCACCATCGACAATGCGTTTGGCCAGACCTTCCGCAATTGCAGTCTTACCCACACCAGCCTCACCAACCAATAGTGGATTATTCTTGCGGCGGCGGGTAAGGATCTGAGAAACACGCTCAACTTCCTGGTCGCGACCGACCAACGGGTCGATCTTACCAAGCTTGGCCTGCTCATTCAGGTTGAGAGTATAAGAATCCAGTGGGCGAGCACCCTGCCCCTCAGAGTCAGCGGATTCTTCCACCAACTCTTGACCCATTGTTTCAGCACCCTGATGACCAGGAACCTTGGAAATGCCGTGAGCAATGTAATTAACAACATCTATGCGGGCAATTTCCTGTTGCTTAAGAAAATACACTGCCTGACTTTCCTGTTCACTAAAGATAGCGACCAAAACATTGGCGCCATTCACTTCTTTCTTGCCAGAGCTCTGAACATGGAAAACCGCCCGCTGAAGAACTCGCTGGAATCCCAGTGTTGGCTGGGTTTCACGTTCATCGTCTCCGGCAGGGATATGTGGGGTTGTTGAATCTATGAATTTAGTGAGTTCGTCACGCAGTTGCTGAATATCCGCACCGCAAGCTTCCAGCACATCAGCGGCTGAAGCATTATCCAGCAGAGCTAATAGCAGGTGCTCTACGGTCATGAACTCATGACGTTTGTCGCGCGCCTCACGGAAAGCACTGTTGAGCGTCTGTTCGAGATCTTTATTAAGCATTTTCGTACCCGATGGAGCCTTAGTCAGTGGCTTTTTGAACTTTGCACATCAGGGGGTGCTGATGTTCCCGCGAGTATCGGTTGACCTGTTCTGCACGCGTTTCTGCAACGTCCCGCGTGTAGACACCACATACAGCCGATCCCTGGGTATGTACTGTCAGCATGACCTGTGTTGCCCGTTCCCTGGACATCCTGAAAAACTGCTCGAGAATCTCGACTACGAAATCCATAGGGGTGTAATCATCATTCATCAGTATAACTTTATACTTCGGTGGCTGTTTAAGCTTCGGCTTTGCCGTTGCTACAGCAACTGCACCGTCTTCGTCATACTCATTTTGATGATCCTTGTTTAAGGATAGTCGAATCCGCTCGATGAAACCCATCTTCTCTCTTGTCAGTGTATTGTCATATAAATCGAGTTTAATAATATTACCAAGGGATAACCTTGACATATGCTTGACACTCGTCGTTACATATCTAAAACTAGTTCTGACCCATGGATGTGGGACTCGACAAGAATAATAACACTAAAAAAAAGAAAGCATCAGGAGTACAAGAGGGATATTACGATGCCAACAGGAAAAGTTAAGTGGTTCAATAACGCTAAAGGGTACGGTTTCATTCTTCCAGGTGAAGAAGATAATGGTGAAGATCTCTTCGTTCATTACTCTTCTATCACAATGGATGGATACAAAACTCTTAAGGCGGGCCAGCAAGTCAGTTATGACATTATCCAGGGGCCAAAGGGTCTTCATGCCGTAAATATCGGCATCCTCTCAGAAGACGGTTCCGACGAAAGTACGGTACCGGCAGCCTCCCCAACCACCTCTCAGCCGGAAGAATTTTCAGAACCATAACTGTATTTTCTTTTGGTCATTTATCAATGGTCTGAAAGACTGATAAATAACTAAGAGGAAATACAAAAAAGGGAGCAGTTCTCACTGCTCCCTTTTTGTTTTTCTCTTAATTCACTTACATGTGCTTCACAATGGCATCGCCAAACTCAGAACATTTCAGAAGAGTTGCATCATCCATCAGGCGTTCGAAGTCGTAAGTCACAGTCTTCGCTTCAATAGCACCTTCCACACCCTTAATAATCAGATCGGCCGCTTCAGTCCAGCCCAAGTGACGCAGCATCATTTCCGCAGAAAGGATCAGGGAGCCTGGGTTCACCTTATCCTGACCAGCATACTTAGGCGCAGTACCGTGGGTCGCTTCAAAGATAGCGACCTTGCCACCAATGTTGGCACCTGGAGCAATACCGATACCACCAACTTCCGCAGCCAGAGCATCGGAGATGTAGTCGCCATTCAGGTTCAGGGTAGCGATAACTGAGTACTCAGCTGGACGCATCAGAATCTGCTGCAGGAATGCATCAGCAATCACGTCTTTGATAATGATTTCATTACCAGTTTTAGGGTTCTTCAGGGTATGCCATGGACCACCGTCCAAAGGCTCAGCGCCAAACTGCTCAGCAGCCAGCTCATAACCCCAATCCTTGAAGGAACCTTCAGTGAATTTCATGATATTGCCCTTGTGAACCAGAGTCACGGAAGGCAGATCATTATCAATAGCGTGCTGAATAGCTTTACGAACAAGGCGCTGGGTTCCCTGCTTGGAAACCGGCTTGATGCCGATACCGCAATCTTCATCGAAACGGATCTTGGTTACGCCCATTTCTTCTTTCAGGAAGGTAATCAGTTTTTTTACTTCGGGGCTGTCGGCCTGCCACTCAATACCTGCGTAAATATCTTCTGAATTTTCCCGGAAAATTACCATGTCGGTTTTTTCAGGGTTGGTTACCGGGCTTGGTACACCCTTAAACCAACGCACAGGACGAATACAGGCATACAGGTCAAGCTCCTGACGCAAAGCCACGTTCAGGGAGCGAATACCACCACCAACAGGAGTGGTCAAAGGGCCCTTGATGCTAACGCTGTACTCTTTCAAGGCTTCCAGAGTTTCAGTTGGCATCCATTCGTCCGGGCCATAAACAGTGGTCGCCTTTTCACCGGTATAAACCTCCATCCAGACAATAGAACGATCGCTTCCGTAAGCTTTCTCTACAGCGGCATCCACAACCTTAAGCATCGCAGGTGTCACATCAACACCGATGCCATCCCCTTCGATATAAGGTATGACTGGATGATTGGGAACATTCAGTGAAAGGTCATCATTGACAGTGATTTTGTCACCATTAGCAGGGACCTGGATCTTCTGGTATCCCATTATCAACTCCGTTATTTGGAATGTGTGGTATCGGCTATTTGGTTCTTGCCGACATTTAGAGTGTTTTTGTAGTTTTGCTACATTCCAGCCGTACTTTGCTGGTGTGTTAGCGAAAGCAGCCTGACTTTGATATACAAAGATACCGTAATAATTACCAATAATAAATGCGGTTTGTTGCAAAACTACATTTGGATACAGTCCTGAACCTGACCGCACTCCAATAGTCTGAAGCTCTGCCAACCATCACGGTTTATTCTTGTGGACGTTCCTATGGCATTGCTTAAAATAGAGCAACTTCTAATACGATATACCCGTTTTTTGAGATTTTATGACCGATAACTCCCAGATCCGAGTCATCGTCGGCATGTCCGGCGGCGTAGATTCTTCCGTTTCCGCCCTGCTGCTGCAGCAACAAGGCTATCAAGTGGAAGGACTGTTTATGAAAAACTGGGAGGAAGATGACGGTACGGAATACTGTACAGCCCAGGAAGATTTGGCCGACGCCCAGAAAGTATGTGACAAACTGGGCATACATCTGCACCAGGCCAACTTCGCCGCAGAATACTGGGACAATGTATTTGAGCATTTCCTTGAAGAGTACAAAGCTGGCCGCACCCCTAACCCGGATATCCTTTGCAATCGGGAAATCAAATTCAAAGCTTTCCTTGATTACGCACTAACCTTGGGCGCAGATATGATCGCCACCGGCCACTATGTGCGTCGTGACGACTCTGGTGAAAATGTTGTTATGCGCAAAGGCCTGGATAACAACAAAGACCAGAGCTACTTCCTCCATGCCGTTGGCGAAGAACAGATTACCAAAACCCTGTTTCCGGTTGGTGAACTGGAGAAAAGTGAAGTGCGGGCCATTGCCGAAAAGCACGACCTGATCACGTTCAATAAAAAAGACAGTACCGGTATCTGTTTTATTGGTGAGCGCCGTTTCCGTGACTTCCTCAAGCAATACATCCCAGCACAGCCCGGCGTTATTGAGACAGAAGCCGGTGACGTGATTGGTGAACATCATGGTCTGATGTACCACACCATCGGCCAGCGTCAGGGGCTTGGTATTGGCGGCTTGAAAAATGCCAGCGATGAGCCTTGGTATGTTCTGGAAAAAGACTTAAACCGCAATGTTCTTATTGTTGGTCAGGGTAATGACAATCTGTTGCTGTTCTCCAAAGCCCTGTCAGCTGATACCATCTACTGGGTCAATGGCGAACCACCACTGCCAGCCAAACTGACAGCCAAAGTACGCTACCGCCAGGATGATCAACCCTGCCAGCTGCAACGAGATAAATCCGGCAGGTATCTGGTTGTTTTTGATGAACCCCAACGCGCTGTGACTCCTGGTCAGTCGGTTGTTTTTTATGATGGCGATATCTGCCTCGGTGGTGGCGTTATTGAACAACGACATGGTCAACAGCCAGAATAAGCTTTGACTGAAAAATACGTTTAGAGATAGTTACAGGCCGGCTGAGTTAGTCGGCCATTTCGCAGATATCAGGATATGTACTCGCTGTGACGCACAATGAATCCGATCGCGTGCTTGCCCTTGCCGGCCTTTTTCAAGCCTGCAGTCTGGTAGAAAAGCTTGCCAAAACCGGCCAGGCACCGACCGACACCATGGAAACCGCCATTAAAAGTATTTTCGTAACGGATCCAAGAAACGTTCAGGAAGTTTATGGTGATGTTTTCAGCGTACACAATGGTTTAAGACTCGTACGCGGCCTGCTGGAGCGGGACCCGGAAGTCGTACGCTCCGACACCATCCGCTATGCACTGACACTTATTCACCTGGAGCGCAAAGTTCGCAGCAGCAACTCTATGATGAGCAGCATTGCTGACGGCATTAATCGTGCCCGTGGCCAGTTGAATCACTTTGATCATCTGCATGAAAACCTTATGGCCAGCCTGGCCGGTGTTTATCTCGATAATGTCAGCACCTTCAAAACCCGCGTGCAGGTGACCGGCGACCTTCGCAACCTGCAAAATGCAGCCAGTGCCAACAAGATCCGAGCATGCCTTCTAGCGGGATTGCGCTCTGCCATTCTCTGGCGCCAGGTCGGTGGACGCCGCTGGCATCTGGTATTTTCCCGCAAATCCATGCTGGGTGAGGCATCAAACCTGCTCAAGGGGCAGATTTGATACAGATTTTGTTGTAGGATGCGCGCGCTCGCACCACTTTCAAAAGATAAGTTGCAACTGACAAGGGTCACCCAATGGAACTGTCATCGCTGACTGCGATTTCCCCCGTCGACGGCCGTTACGGCAGCAAGACCAGCGCCCTGAGAGGCATTTTCAGCGAATACGGACTGATCCGTGCCAGAGTCGAGGTAGAGGTTCGCTGGTTGCAGCGCCTCGGCCAGCACAATCAAATCCCAGAACTCCCTGCTTTCAGTGGCGAAGCTAACAACCTTCTCAACACCATTGTTGAGCACTTCTCTGCCGAGGATGCTGCAGAGATTAAAGCTATTGAGCGCACTACCAACCATGATGTGAAAGCGGTTGAATACTTCCTGAAAGGCAAAATGAAAGAGAATGCTGAACTCAGCAAGGCTCTGGAATTTGTTCACTTTGCCTGCACTTCCGAAGACATTAACAACCTGTCCCACGGTTTGATGCTCAAACAGGGGCGTGAAACAGTCCTTGCCACTATGACCAAAGTTATGGAAGCTATTCGCGCTCTGGCTCACGAGCATGCTGCAACACCGATGTTGAGCCGCACTCATGGTCAAACAGCCTCACCAACGACTCTTGGCAAAGAAATGGCGAACGTTGCTTACCGCCTGCAACGTCAGCTGGATCAACTTCAGCAGGTTCCCCTGCTTGGCAAGATCAATGGCGCAGTTGGTAACTACAACGCACACCTGGCCACCTACCCTGACATTGACTGGGAAGTGAATGCCAAGGAATTTATTCAATCTCTTGGGCTGACACTTAACCCATACACCATCCAGATTGAGCCTCACGACTACATCGCAGAACTATTCGATGTCATTCGTCGATTCAATACCATCCTGATCGACTTCGACCGGGACATCTGGTCCTACATCTCTGTTGGCTACTTCAAGCAGCGCACCATTGCTGGCGAGGTGGGTTCCTCCACCATGCCTCACAAAGTTAACCCAATCGACTTCGAAAACTCCGAAGGTAACTTGGGCCTGGCAAACGCCATCATGGAACATATGGCGGTCAAACTGCCGATTTCCCGCTGGCAACGTGACCTGACCGATTCCACTGTACTTCGCAATATGGGTGTCGGCATGGCATATAGCTTGATCGCCTATGAAGCCACTCTTAAAGGAATCAGCAAGCTGGAAGCCAATGCCGCCCGTTTAGCTGAAGATCTGAACAATGCTTGGGAAGTGCTGGCAGAACCTGTGCAAACAGTGATGCGTCGTTACGGCATTGAAGAACCCTATGAAAAGCTGAAAGCATTTACTCGCGGCAAAGTGATTACTCGTGAAGCCATGCTGGAGTTTGTTGATCAGCTGGATATGCCAGAAGAAGCCAAAGAATCCTTGAAAGCATTAACGCCAGCGTCCTATGTTGGCAATGCTGAAGAACAAGCGCTAAAGGTCTAAATCATTTAATGATTTGCCTGGAAAGGAGAGCCTATGCTCTCCTTTCTTTTCTCTGGAATGAAAAACAATGACACCTGAATTAAACTGGCCCCAGGGCAATGTATCAGCTGAAGACTTCCTTCAGAACTACTGGCAAAAGCGCCCTCTTCTTATTCGAGATGCACTGCCCGGATTTGTTTCGCCAGTCTCTGGAGATGAACTGGCAGGCTTAGCCTGTGAAGGGGAAATCGAATCCCGCATTGTGATTGGCCAAGGAAAAAAATGGCAACTAAAACAAGGCCCCTTCTCCGAAGACGAGTTTGCCTCTCTCCCCCCCTCTCACTGGACCCTGCTGGTTCAGGCTGTTGATCATTGGGTTCCGGAAGCAAGAGATTTATTAAATCAGTTCCGTTTTATTCCAGACTGGCGGTTGGACGATATCATGATCAGCTATGCCACTGATGGCGGCGGTGTCGGTCCGCATTACGACAATTATGATGTTTTTCTTTTGCAGGGTACTGGTCAGCGCCGCTGGCAAACCGGTCAACTGTGCGATGGAAGTACTCCTCTACTCAATAATCAGCAGCTACGACTTCTTAATGAGTTCTCTTCCGAGAATGACTGGGTGCTTAACTCAGGAGATATGCTGTACCTGCCTCCACGTATTGCCCACCTTGGAGAAGCCATAGGTGATAACTGCATAACCATTTCAGTAGGTTTCCGAGCCCCTTCTTACGGAGAGATTACCAGTGAATTCAGTGAGTTCTATTCGCACCTCCTTCCCGAAAGCAAGCGGTACTCAGACCCGAACCCGCAAATACAAAGCTCTTCTGCAGAAATAGCCCCAACAGCCATTGCTAATATTCAGGAGATCTTACGGGAAACCGCAGAACAACCTGAGCTTATTGCCCAGTGGCTGGGACAACACATGACTCTTCCCAAATATCAAGAACATCTTGAAGAAACAGCGCAGGAAAGCGACCGACTTCTTACCGCTGGTTCGCGGCTTGCCTGGCATCAAATTAACGAAAAGGAAATTCTCTTCTTTGTAAACGGTGAATCTCGCAAGCTTCCCAGCAAAGCCAAACAGGCAGTGCAGCTTCTGTGCGACACGCGCGCCTTAACAGATGAACTAGGCGAAGCACTGGGTGATGAGATTATCTTCTGGCTTGTTGATATGCAGGCATTTTTGCCCGACGAGTAAAGCGCGTGTGGCAATCAGCTCCAAGGGGTTCCACTTTTGTCCCGACGGGTCTCCGGAAGAGTGGCCACACCTCATCTCTGGCAAACACCTGTAAATGATGGTCCAGATAGAAAAAGCCCCTTGATTCGACAGGTTTTCGGTCAGAAGATAGATCGACCTGCGCAGATAAAGAGAACAAAGATGGCGAAAATCAAAGGAAGTTGTCGATGCGGACAGCTTAAGTATCAGATAACAGATTCACCTGTTTTATCCGGGTTTTGCCACTGTTATGCCTGCCAAAAGAGAACAAACGCCCCTTGCGCGGCATTTGCGATGGTCAAGAAAAACACCTTCAATCCTGTAGGCAGCAGTCTGACCTACAAGGACAAAGGCGGCTCAGGAGCCCCTCTTCTGGAGCACCGGTGTTCGGAATGCGGAACTATTGTCTACACAGAGCTCAAAGTGCTGGATGGTATCTATGCTGTTAGCGCTACCACTTATACCGACTCTTCCCAGTTTGATCCAAGCATTCACGTCTGGGTCAGCAGCCAGGATAAACGTTTTCAGATTAACGATAACCTGCACCAAGAGGCTGGCCCACCCAAAGCTCTATTCAAATTTATCGCCAAAGAAAAAAGCGAAGCTTAGGAATAAGCCTTTTGGCGCACCTTTCTTTCAAGTCAAACACCTGATTCATCAGACTCACCTACAGAAAGTCTGGTTTTTTATTAATGGCTATAGGCAGTCGCGACATTATTCAGGAAGCCCCGTTTTTTAATAACAAATCCAACAACGCAACCGATCCATTAATGAGCGTGATGAACGAGATCAATAGCCGCTTCGGAGCCAATCACCTCCGTTCCGCGACCACAGGCCTGCATCAAAAACGTTGGCATATGAAGCAGGAATACCCTTCCCATCTGTACAACTAGATAAAAAAGAACCGGTGCGCTGGGGGAAGCGGCACCGGCCAAGACCATATCAAAACCTTAACAACACCGCCGAAAAGCGGCTTCCTACAAGTTCGCAACCCCCTCTATCAACGATTTCAAAACTCTTCGCACACAGACCCAGACATCACTCACAACCGGAAAAAAGAACCGGTGCGCTGGGGGAAGCATCACCGGCCAAGACCATAGAGTGAAACGGTACACAATCCAAAAGTACCAAGGTCACTAGCTGACCCTGCCAGTGGGATAGTAGGGGGACATCAACCACACTGGCGGGAGTAAGTATTACCCAGTTCGGACGGAACGCCAGCCCGTCATTAGATGATATTTTTATAAACCTGAGAACTTTACTTGTCGAAAAATCTGAAAAAATAGCAATAGATGGCAACAATCTTGCCGGCTACTTGCCAGGAATTGCTAAGAGCTTTACATCAAGAAAAAATATGAACAAACAGGCGAAATAAGAGGAAAAAGAGCCGGTTTCGAAAAGAAAGTAAAGGAAGAGACGAAGGAGGAATCAAGTTTACTTGAACAACAAACGAAAAAGCGTTACGCAGCGTCAACAAGCTACACCCGTAGCTCAAAACACTTTTTTCATGAAAGCAATAAGGGTTAGTGCGATTAACACTAACCTTTATTGACTGGCACATAAGGAAACCCTGCAAAGATCAAATAGATTTGAATTGCAGGCTCTCCCGGGACCAATTAAAGCATCGGAGTATTAAGCAGTTTCTGCTTCTTTCTCTTCAGCTTCTGCCTTGAGCTTGTCCAGCTCTAGCTTGGTAGCGTCCAGTTGTTGTTGCAACTGCTTCTGCTTACTCTTGAGGGCCTTGTTCTCAGCAGTCATATCCCTGTTCTGCTCTTGAAGACGCTTAATCTGCTTCTTCATGCGATCAGGGTTTTGTTCACGGAGAACCTTAATTTCTTTGTCGAGTCCTTTAATTTGATTACCAGCCTTGGCAGTTTTACCATCGGCGGCTTCAAGTTGACTCTTCAGGCTTTGAACTTCTTCACTGTGCTTCGTGGTGATTTCCAGAAGCGCTTCCAGCCGACGCTGCTCAATCAGCTCGAGCTCTTCACTTTTGAAGAAACGTCCGCCCATGCTGAGCGTTTCCATTGGATTTACCTCTTGGACAATATCTTTCTGTGCGGGATTCAATTTTGGAGTGATATTTTGATATGTAGGAGCCGCGGGATTATACACTTCCAAAATAATAAGTCAGCCCATTTGAGCAAAAAAACCGATAAAAAGTGTTATTTCTGTGAAATAGGACGTTCATCAACAGTAAACGACATTCACCGCCAACCCTCCCAGAGAGGTTTCTTTATATCTATCCTGCATATCTTTTCCAGTCTGATACATGGTGGCTATCACCTGATCCAGCGACACCCGGTGGCGCCCATCACCACTTACCGCCAGTCGGGCAGCATTAATGGCTTTGACCGCTCCCATAGAGTTACGCTCAATACAGGGCACCTGCACCAACCCAGCAACCGGGTCACAGGTCATTCCCAGGTGGTGCTCCATGGCTATCTCAGCAGCATTCTCTACCTGAGCAATAGAGCCACCCCACACGGCCGCAAGCCCAGCTGCAGCCATAGAGGAAGCCACGCCTATTTCTCCCTGGCAGCCCACCTCGGCCGCTGATATTGAGGCATTCTTTTTATAGAGCATTCCTATTGCAGCAGCGGTGAGCAGAAACTGGCGAATTGTTTCTGAGTTTGATTCACGGTCATATTGTTTGTGGAAAGCAATAACTGCCGGTATAACGCCAGCGGCGCCATTGGTCGGCGAAGTCACGACTCGACCACCTGCGGCATTCTCTTCATTCACCGCCAGAGCGCAAACATTCACCCAGTCCATAACCTGTAGAGGGTCTTTACCCGCATTCTCTTTTTGCCAACGAAGATACAATTCTGGTGCTCTACGCTCTACCCCCAAACCACCGGGCAACACCCCAGAAGTGCTATAGCCCCGCTGCATACAGGATTCCATAGCCAGCCAAATGGCATCGAGGCGCTTATTCACTGCACTCTTATCGTTACCCTCTGTGCATTCATTGGCCATAACCAGTTCGGCAATCGATAAACTGTTCTGTTCACATAACTGCTGTAACTGTTCGCCAGAAGAAAAAGGATAAGAAGTCGCACACTGCTCCTGAGGGGCTGCAGTTTCATCCCACTCCTCTGCAGACACAATAAAGCCACCACCCACAGAGAAATAAACTTGCGAAGCAATAACTTGTCCGTCCGCTGCCATAGCTTCAAACAGCATGCCATTAGGATGCTCAGGCAGGGGATGATCGTCGAAAACGATATCTCTATGGGGATCAAAACCCACACGGCACCCACGTGGCAAACTCAGTTCTTTCAACTGGCAGACAGTATGCCATAGCATATTGGCCTGATCCGGCTGGGTTGTTTCCGGGTGACAACCAGCCAACCCCAACGTAACGGCTTTATCGGTAGCGTGCCCTGCTCCGGTTAAAGACAACGAACCATATAAAGTGGCCCGAATAGAAATCACACCAGATTCAGGAACCGAGGAAGAAAATTGCAAAGCAGCCAGCATAGGGCCAACGGTATGGGAGCTGGAGGGCCCCAAGCCTATTTTGAAAAGGTCAAAAACACTGATTGTCATTATCTATCTGCCCTGATGCAGGAATAAACCTGCGCATTCAATCTCTCTTCGTTCAGGTTAGTACGATCAATTTATTCTGAGGCAAAATTGTGGGGAAATAATAAGCCGACAAAAATGCCGGCTTATTAAGTCGCACGAAAGCTGGTAGAAATTATTCTGCGACAGGTACCCGAGCCAGAGCTTCGCTCAGCAGACTCCAGAACTTCTCAACACTGTTGATTTCTACTTTCTCATCAGGGGAGTGAGGGAAGCAGATGGTTGGGCCAATGGAGAGCATATCCCACTCAGGATACTTGCTACCCAGAAGACCACACTCCAGACCAGCGTGAATAACCTTCACTTCCGGAATTTTGCCATATAAAGAGTTGTAGGTTTCTTTCATGGACGCAAGGATCGCGGAATCCATGTTTGGCTGCCAGCCTGGGAACTGACCTTCCAGACGCGCTTCCATACCCGCCAGACGCATCAGACCAATCAGGCGTTCACCTATTTCGGAAGTTGCGCTATCCACCAGAGAACGGGCAAAGCAATGCACGCCAATCTTGCCTTCGGATACAGTCATGATGGCGAAGTTGTTGGACGTTTCTACAACCCCTTCCACGCTTTCGCTCATACGGTCAACACCGTTAGGCATAGCGTGGAACAAATCCAGCCACTTCTGCTGGTCAGCTTGAGCCATCACCTTTTCGCCAGCGTCAGCGGCATTGGCAGTGATGATAATACCGCCATCAGTTTCCGCCAGGATGTTACGGGAGATGGACAATTGCTCATCAACGATTGCAGCAACCTCTTCAGCTTTATCAGCAGGTGCGGCAACAACAGCAAAAGCTTCACGAGGAATAGCGTTGGACAGGCTGCCACCATTGATGCTGGCAACACGAACACCAGCAGTCTGCAGAGCTTTCAGCAGATTGACCATGATTTTGTTTGCATTGCCACGCTGCAGATGGATATCGCAACCGGAGTGACCACCTTTCAGGCCTTTCACTTCCAGGCTCAACCAGTTCACACCAGCTTCGGCAGACTCTTCGGTGTAGGTAGCTTCAGCAATAGCATCAACACCACCGGCACAACCAACATATAGTTCGCCTTCTTCTTCGGTATCCAGGTTCAGCAGAATTTTTCCCTGCAACCAACCAGACTTCAGTTCTTCTGCGCCGACCATGGAACGTTCTTCATCAATGGTAAACAGGGCTTCAACCGGGCCGTGTTGCAGTTCTTTGTCTTCCAGAACAGCCAGAGCCGCTGCCATACCAATACCATTGTCAGCACCCAGAGTGGTACCACGAGCCTTCACCCATTCACCATCAACATAAGCCTGGATAGGATCTTTGCTGAAATCGTGTTCGGTATCAGCATTTTTCTGAGGCACCATATCCAGGTGACCCTGCAGAACTACACCAACACGATTTTCAAAACCAGGAGTGGCAGGCTTGCGGATAACCACGTTACCAGCTTCGTCGGTTTCAGCTTTCAGCCCATGCTTTTCGGCAAACCCGAGAACGTACTGACGCACAGCGTCTTCTTCGCCGGAAGGATGTGGAATGTTGCAGATATTCTGGAAATGGGTCCAGAGAGCAGCCGGTTTCAGGTTGAGAAGATCAGACATTGGACAATCCTTCTACAAATTTGCGGCATTTATACAACCTGCATTACAACATTCCACATAGGGATATACCGCAATCCAGAGATAACAGAAATATATCCCGCTATTCCAGAATTTCTACGGACATTCCTTTAGAAATCCCCCCCGTGCCGTGATGAATCATGTTCTGTCCAAAAATTACTTTATTATTGAGACGACGATATTTCGCCAATGTTCTCAGGGGTTCCGGGGATTTCTCTGCTGTTTCTGTATCAACGGTGGTCATGACACAACGGGTACACAGTTTTACACCGGAAAATTCTATGTCACCAATGCGGATACGCTTCCAGTTATCTTCCGCATGGGGTTCACAACCCTTGATCACAATGTTTGGGCGAAAGCGTTTCATAGGAATTGTGTCGTCAAGCTTACTGTTCAATAACTCCAGAGAGGCTTCGGATATCACCAGAAATGGAAAGCCATCAGCAAAACTCGTCCGCACACCTTCCTCAGCATATGCGCGATCAACCTGCCGGAAAGTGGAATCCGGCATATAAACCAAACGACAAGGTTTACCAATCACTTCACTGCACCAACTGGCAGCGTCTTCGCCAGCATCCCATGCATCACAGGTATCATCCCAAACGGTTGCCTGAACGATAGAACGACTTCCAGGTACAACGACTTCAATTCTGTTCATATCCGGGTGACTGAGAGAGATACCACCAACTATGGGCAGACAGATAATTTTAACCATTTGGGGGTGGGTGCGCTGACTGACAAAAATTCCGGTTTTGCTATCAACAACAACCCAGCGACGATCTCCGGCAAAACCAAAACTATCGACATTCCAGCTGTCTGCGGTAAGCTGGCGGCAGGACTTCATGGGATAAACGGCGAGTTCTGATACTGTCAGCATTTTTCTCTTCTTTTGATTTTTCAGGCAAAGTCGCACCTGCAAATAACATACTATTCAACAATAAAAGGCAGTCTTATGTTTCAGCGTTCAAAGCATGCCAAAGGCTTCATCGGGGCAACTCTTCTCTCATGCTCTCTCACTGCAACTGTTTCAGCAGAAGACATCGTGTCTATGACCTGCCCAGGCAGCCCAAATTGTGTTAGTAGTCAGGTACAGGGTGACCATTTTATCGCCCCATTAGATTTCCAAGGGCAGGATACAGCAACCATTCGTGATCGTCTGTTAGCCTGGCTGGAGCATTCTCCCAGAACAGTCATCACTCAAAGTGATGGAAACATAATTAAGGCGAAATTCAGTTCCCGAATGATGGGATTTGTTGATGATTTGACATTGATCATTCAACCGAGCGGAACAGTTGATGTGCGTTCTGCCTCCAGAACCGGCTACTACGATTTCAAGGTTAACCGGAAGCGTGTCGAAGCTCTTCGCATATACTTTCAAAACCAATAATATTTTTCGCCCCATTAATACGGGGCGCATATCCTGACCCTTGTCTACCTTAACAAGCATTTACTGAATGATTGGAATAGAGACAAATGTCGAAAGACCTTTCCCCTTTGCAGGCAGCAGAAAGCCTTTCTCCACTTATTCGAGCGTCTCGTCTTAAGGCGGAAAAGGCGTCTTTCTCTGTCATCATCTTACATAATGGCATGAACTGCATTACAAACATTGCGAATTTTGCTCGCAGGTTTGTGAGATTTTCAATGACTGAGAATCCCAGCAAAACTTGCTAAAGCTGCTTCTTTACCACAGCCACCAAAAACCAACAAGTGACGTAACAAAACCAGTACAAACGCCTAATTCATTACGATATAGTCACTGCGCATTCAGAACGGATAAACCGTTTGCCAAGGAATAAACCCAATGATGAAAAAAATGCTGTTGATGCTGTTTTGCACAGTAGCTTTGTTCGGAGCCTTTTTTGGTCTCAAGTTGTTTATGAATGATCAGATGGCCAAGGGCATGGCCGGTTATGTTCCTCCACCAACTGTTATCGAACCTGCTACTGCCAACAGCGAAACCTGGTACCCCTACCTGAGCTCTATTGGCACCTTGAGTGCACGACAGGGTGTTGATATTCGCTCGGAAGTTGCCGGCGTCATCAGCAAGGTTCACTTTGAATCAGGTCAGGAAATTTCAGAAAGCGCCCTGCTGGCACAACTTGATGATGATACTGAACGGGCAAATTTGAAAAGTTTTCAGGCTCGTCAGAAGCTGGCGAAACTGACCTGGACCCGTGACAAATCCCTGATTGAACGAAAAGCTATTTCCCAGACAGAGTTTGATCAGGCATCAGCCAATCTGGATGAAGCGACGGCAGCCGTAGAACAAACCCGTGCGACCCTGCGTAAAAAGAAAATCACCGCTCCTTTTTCTGGCCGGATTGGTATACGACAGGCTGAGCCCGGCGATTATCTGAAAGAAGGCGATATTCTTGCCACTTTGCAGAATATTAACCAGCTCTATGTTGATTTTGCCATGCCGGAACAGGATTACCCAGACCTGTATATCGGCCAGTCTGTTCGCTTCTCAGTTCAAGCCTATCCAGATAAAGAGTTTGATGCTGTAGTTGACGCCATCAACGCCAAGATCAACAGCAACACTCGCAATATTGAAGTCCGGGCCATGATGGATAACAGCATGGGAGAATTGGTTCCCGGTATGTTTGCTGACATCAAGGTAATGGCCGAAAAACCGAAGAGTGTTATTACCCTGCCACGAACCGCTATTACCTACTCCCTGTATGGCGATTCTGTGTACTTGATTACAGGTGACAAGCCAGAAAACCTGACCGTAAAACTGACACAGGTAACTACCGGCGATATTCAGGGCAACCGGGTAGAAATTGTTTCCGGATTGCAAGCTAACGACAGAGTCGCTGCATCTGGCCAGCTTAAACTGCGCAACGGTGCACGAGTCACCATTAAGTCCGCCGGGGAGTAAGCAGATGACATTTACTGATCTGTTTATACGCCGGCCGGTCCTGGCAACGGTCGTCAGTCTACTTATTGTTCTGATTGGACTGCAGGCTTTTCAGAAACTGCCTGTGCGGGAATATCCTTCACTCGAAGATGCCATAGTAACTGTTACGACGTCCTATCCTGGCGCCAGTGCAGAGTTGATTCAGGGTTTTATTACCACGCCTGTACAACAAGCTATCGCCAGCGCTGAAGGCATTGATTATCTGAGTTCCTCAAGTAACCAGAACCTCTCCACAGTCACAGCTCACCTGCGATTGGGTTACAGTGCTGATAAAGCACTGACGGAGATCATGTCCAAAGTGAACCAGGTTCGCAGTCAGCTTCCCGCTGAATCGGACGACCCGGTGATCACCAAAGGTGACAACCGTGGTAGTGCCCTGCTCTATCTGAGTTTCTACAGCGACACCATGAGCAGTGAGCAGGTTACTGATTACCTCACTCGCGTAATCCAGCCACAATTATCCACCATTGAAGGTGTGGGGTCGGCTGAAATTCTGGGGGCAAAAACCTTCGCTATGCGTATCTGGCTTGACCCGATCCGCATGAGTGCCTTTGAGGTCACAGCAGCTGATATTAATAATGCTCTGTTAAGCAGTAACGTTCAGTCAGCTGCTGGCCAGACCCGCGGTGAACTGGTTGTTTCCAATATCAATGCCCAAACCGATCTTTCTACGGTCAAAGATTTCTCCCGCATTGTGGTGAAAACAACCGATGAAACTCTGATTCGCCTGGAAGATGTGGCAGACATCAAGCTGGAGGCGGAAAACTTTGACAGTTTTGTTGCCTTTAACGGCAAGCCCTCGACTTACGTGGGTGTCTCTGCAACACCATCCGCCAATCCGCTGGATGTCATTGATCGTGTCCGTGTTCATTTACCTGATATGAAAAGCCAGCTCCCAAGTGGCTTGGAGGCCGACATTGTTTATGACGCGACAAAGTTCATCCAGGAGTCCATCGACGAAGTTGTACAAACCCTGATTGAAGCAACACTGATCGTTATTGCTGTTGTTTTCCTTTTCCTGGGGTCTTGGCGCACAGTGATTATTCCTGTTGTGGCCATTCCACTGTCCATGATCGGCGTGCTGTTTGTTATGCAAATGTTGGGCTATTCCATCAATCTGCTGACTTTGCTTGCCATGGTTTTAGCCATTGGACTGGTTGTTGATGACGCTATTGTGGTGGTGGAGAATATTCATCGTCATATCGAAGAAGGGAAATCGCCTTTAGATGCCTCACTTCTGGGAGCGAGGGAGATAGCCCTACCGGTTATCGCCATGACCATTACTCTGGCAGCGGTATACGCGCCTATCGGGTTTATGGAAGGATTGACCGGTGCACTGTTCCGGGAGTTCGCCTTTACCCTGGCAGGCTCTGTATTAGTGTCCGGAGTTGTAGCTCTAACTCTGTCGCCAATGATGTGTTCAAAGTTGATGCAACCAGCCAACAATGAAAGTGCATTTACTCACTGGTTGGATAAAAAGTTCAATGGTCTCAAAGATCGCTACAAAAACCGCTTAACCCATTCGCTGGAAACACGAACAGTGACACTGGTTTTTGCGCTGATTGTACTGGCCACCATTCCTCCCATGTTTATGGAATCCAAAAAGGAACTGGCACCAGCAGAAGACAGTGGGCTGGTATTCATCCTGTCCAAGTCACCTCAGTACGCCAATATTGATTACATGAACAAGTACACCGGCGAGATGGAAGAGATATTCAGAAAGTTCCCTGAATATCAGCAATCTTTCCTGATCAATGGTGACGGCAGCCCTAATGTTGGTTTTGCCGGTATGGTGCTGAAGCCCTGGAGTGAACGCGGGCGCAGTGTGTTCGAAGTTCAAAAGGATCTGCAGAATAATGATCTGAGCCAGATCACTGGCATCAGTACCTTCTCCTTTATCATGCCCTCACTGCCCGGCGCCGGAGGCGGCCTGCCCGTTGAGTTCATTCTCAACACTACCAGCGATTACAGCACTCTGGTTGATGTCGCTAATCAGCTGGTTGGCAAAGCGATGCAGTCAGGTATGTTCATGTTTGTTGAAAGCGAGCTGCGATTTAACAAGCCGGAAACAGAAATTCTGATCGATCGGGACAAAGCCGCCATTCTTGGCGTCAGCATGAGCGATATCGGCACAACCCTATCTACCATGCTGGGTAATGGTGACCTGAACCGTTTCAGTATTGACGGGCGCAGTTACAAGGTTATCCCTCAGGCTAATCAGGAGTTCCGCCTGAATAAAGAGTGGCTGGGGCGTTACTATGTACGCTCCCTGAGTGGTGAATTGGTGCCACTGTCGGCGATTATTACTCTGAAGAGTGAAACCCGCCCCAACCAGTTGACCCAGTTCCAACAGCTGAATTCTACCAAGATTCAAGGCATGCTGTTACCGGGTGTTAGTCTGGGTGAAGCACTGACCTTCCTTCAGCAGCAAACCAAAGAACTGGCTCCGGAAGGTTTCGGTACCGACTATGAAGGCACATCACGGCAATATATGAAGGAAGGCAACGCTCTGTTGTTTACCTTCGCGATTTCCATGGTGGTTATCTTCCTGGTACTGGCTGCTCAGTTTGAAAGTTTCCGTGACCCTCTGGTGGTGATGCTCACCGTTCCCATGTCTATCTGCGGAGCTTTGATTCCGCTGATGATGGGAATGCTGTTCCAGTTTGGCCTGGGAATTAATGTTTCCATGAACATTTATACCCAGATTGGTTTGGTCACTCTGATTGGCTTAATTTCCAAACACGGCATTCTGATTGTGGAATTCGCTAACCAGCTTCAGGAACAGGGAATGAGCATGAAGGATGCCATTCTGGAAGCAGCTGCCCTGCGTCTGCGACCAATCCTGATGACAACTGCCGCAACTGTTCTGGGTATCACTCCCCTGTTGCTGGCAACCGGTGCTGGCGCAGTCAGTCGCTTTAATATTGGACTGGTTATTACCGCAGGTATGACTATCGGTACTCTGTTCACTCTGTTCGTAATTCCGGTCATGTATACCTACATTGCCCGTGACCATCAAAAGCAGAGCGCTTAACTCTTTCGCAGATAATATTTCGCCATCCATTAGGGTGGCGAAATATTAATAACCTTCCACTTTACCGTCCTTCCTCCTCTCAGTAGCTCCGTAGTATCCCCCGGCTTTCTCATCAAACCAAATAGCTTGATAACCACCAAAGCCAAAGTCACTCTCTTTCACTTTATGTCCACGAAGCTCCAGATCCTCAGCGGTACTTGGCGAGAAACCTGGTTCAATCATGACTTTGCCTCCACCTTCTGTATAAGCATTATGCTTGCCTGTGGGCTCAGAAGAACCATCGTGCCTCCAACGCGGGTTATCACCGGCTTCCTGCAGATTCATGCCCAAATCAATAAGATTAACCAGTACTTGAACATGCCCCTGAGGCTGCATGGCACCGCCCATCAGGCCAAAACTCATCAGCGGTTTTCTGTTCTTAGTCATAAAGGCAGGAATAATCGTATGAAAAGGCCGCTTTCTTGGTGCATAAACATTGGCATGGTCAGGATCCATAGAGAATAACTGCCCACGATCCTGAAAGGTAAACCCAAGCCCAGGAACGACCACACCAGAACCCATGCCCCGGTAGTTACTTTGTATCAGCGATACCATATTGCCTTCACTATCTGCAGTCGTGATATAAACAGTGTCCCCCTTGTAGAGATAAGGATTTCCAGCATCGATACGCTGAGCCGCATGGTCGCCAATAAGCCCTCGGCGACTACGAGCATAATCTTTCGACAACAATCCTTTTATAGGCAGTTTTCTAAAATAAGTGTCTGCATAAAATCGGGCACGGTCTTCGAACGCCAGCTTTTTCGCTTCAATCATCAGGTGCAGAAGTTCACCGCTATCACGCTCCATAGCGCTGAGATCATAGCCTTCAAGAATATTAAGCATCTGGAGCACGGTAATACCCTGCCCATTGGGAGGCAGCTCCCAGATATCAAAACCTCTATAGTTGGTTGATACTGGCTCTACCCACTCTGATCGAAACGCGGCTAAATCTGAGAAGCGCAGGAACCCACCTTCTTTGCGCATAAACTCATCAATCTGCTTGGCGATGCTTCCCTTATAGAAAGCATCACGCCCTTTATCGGCGATAATCTGGTAAGTTCGGGCAAGGTCAGGGTTCCGGAATATTTCTCCGGCCTTAGGGGCTTTACCATTGATGGTGAATGTATCAACAAAGGAACCGGGTTGGCCTGTTAACCAATACACTCCCCACCACCAATGTTTGGCAATCACCGGAGTAACAGGGAAACCTTCTTTGGCATAATGGATAGCGGGGGCCAGAATATCTGCCATAGACAGGCTTCCAAATCGGCTATGTAGTTCAAACCAACCATCAACCGCTCCCGGCACTGTAATGGGCAGCATCCCGAATGGAGGAATATCATCACGATTTAACCGTTTTAATTCACTTTGCAGTTTATGAAAACTGAGTTCGGAAGGGGCATAACCACTGGCGTTGAGCCCATAAAGCTTCTTGTCTTTCGCACTCCAGACAATCGCAAACAGATCTCCTCCTATACCGCTACCCGTTGGTTCCATAAGACCTAACGCCGCATTAACAGCAATTGCAGCATCAATGGCATTGCCGCCTTTCTTTAAAATATCCAGCCCTATATCAACGGCAAGAGGTTCGCTGGTAGCCACCATACCGTTGGGGGAAAAGACCCCGGAGGGGACGGTTTTATGAATATCGAATGACTCTGCCTTATCCTCAGCCAGTGATTGTGATGACAAGGTCATTAACATGATTCCTATAACGCCATTCAAAACTTGAACACAAGTCGTCCTGACAAATCCAATGCATCCGTGCATGGTTATGCTCTCTAGGAAGGTTTATAGAAAAGATTAGAGCAGCCTCTTACTCCTGCCAGTCAGCGGTTAAGATAAACAAGTTGATCAATTCCTATTTGCACAAATTCTCATAGCTATACTCTCTCCCCAGGCCTTATAACCATTAGAATTGGGGTGATAACCATCTTCAGCCATAAGCCCACTGGCTGACTCAAAATCCAGCTGTACATGTGTCCAACTATTTTTCCCACATTCCTTTTTTAGATAATGATTAAGCAAGCTTGAACGCAAACCCAGCAACCAACTTAACGGAGCTGGCAAAAGCGGGAATTTATCCATGGGAGGGATAGCAGTAAAGAAAACTTGCGTGTTACTTCCGGCAAATTTATGAACACAGGCGTTGAGGCGCTTTAACCACTTAGCCTTACTGGTAAATTTCGTTGTATCGTTAACACCAAAGGTGATTACCAGAATATCGGGGTGACTGACGGCTGAGTGGAAAGAAAGCGCATCAAATATAGTCGCGCCATTCTGCCCCAGTGCCTGCCAGTCAAACTTCGAACCAGTTTGTTTTTCCAAAGTTTTAACAATACTGGCGGTCAGCCCATCTTCTATTTTGTCCGCCCCAACCCCTGCCACGGTACTTTCGCCAATATGCAATAAAGAGCGATCTCCTGTTCCCAGATAGTATCTCGCCCCTATAGCTTCCGGTAAACGCAGAGCATTACGTTTGGCATAATGCCCCTGAAACAAGACAATGAATGCAACACATACAACGATTAGTGACAGGGCAAATAACATGTTCAGATTATTTTTATCATTTGAATGGGAGTTTTCTTGCCTCAGTGTACAGCGATGTATGAACTGCCCATAACTTTCATTTCATCCTGACCTGTAATGGCTACTTATAAACTTTACCGTTATGCACTAACCAACCACCCTCATGGCGACCACGTGGATCATGGTGAGTCCAGTGAATCACACCACCTTTTTTATTCCATTCATATTCACCGTAGAACTCAACCTTATCGCCAGCTTTGAGCGTATTAATGCGTGGCGCAAGATCAATATTGTGAGCAACCAATAGGGTTTGTCCGGTTGCCATGCGGAGTAAAAATCGCTGGTGCCTACTGCCTTTTAAATCATCCGGTAGAACCTTAATAACCCGACCCAAGCCACCAACCTGCAGATTGCTCTGTTTGTGTTCGAAAGCGTTTGCGAGAGCCTTATCCCCTGATAATGGGTCAACGGTAAGTGCATTTTCAAATGTCTGGTCAGCTTGAAGGCTATTCTCCAGGCATCCAAAGATACCCATCCCAATAAAACAAAGAACAATCAACGCCTTGATTTTAGAACTCGATAAATTGGCCATAGTGACATACATCCTCATGCGACAAACAGTTGCCCTCCCATGTAACCAAAGGTAACCTGCGCCCGCAAACTATAAGAATCATAAGTAATAACAATTCCGAGGAGCTCCCATGGCCAATCGCATGAGCCGCGCCGTTAATATGCTCAATAAAGCCCCTGAAGGCATGCGGGTATGGCTGGTCAGCAAGTTGCTGGGTAAAGCAGTGAAGCTGGTAGGAACCACTAAAATCCGTATTGAAGAACTGACTGGAAGCAGCAGTACCATCGTTATTCGCAACCTGAAACGCAACCAGAATCATATCGGCAGCGTGCACGCCTGTGGCATGGCGCTGGCAGCCGAGTCTGCAACGGGGCTGATGGTGGGTATGAATGTACCGGACTCTCGTGTTCCTGTGATAAAAAGCATGAATGTGCAGTTCGTAAAACGTTCATCCGGTGATATCACCGCCAAAGCCTGGCTCACCGATGAACAGATCCAAATGATTCGTGACACCGAGAAAGGTGAACTCGTTGTTCCCTGCACAGTGACTGATACGAATAATGTAGAACCCATCAAAGTTGAAATGGTGTGGGCCTGGACACCAAAACGTCGCTGATAGATTGTTTTTTCCTGCTGCGCCGTAGATCCCTCTCTGCGGCTGGCAGTCCTTCCGTCTCAAGGTTATTATCGTGGCTTCGGCAAATGCCTATTCGGCATAAACCTAATCAACAGCCCGAGCACACATGACCAGTATCACTCCGCCATCTGTTACATCGCTGCACAAAATTTTGCCTGACGAGCCTCTTCTGTTAATGGGAGCAGGGCCCGTTCCTGTACCCCCAAGAGTGGCGGCGGCAAATTCGATGGTTATTAATCATCTTGGCAGTACCATGGCGAAAGTGTTGGAGCAGGTAAAAGTCATGGCACGTTATGTGTTCCAGACTAACTGTGGACACTTAATGGGCGTCGCTGGCCCCGGCTCAGCCGCTATGGAAATGGCAATTACCAACCTGGTCTGGCCCGGCTCCAATGTTCTGAGTATTACCAATGGTTTTTTCAGCGCCCGCTTAGGGGAGATGGCTGAACGGGTTGGTGCGGACGTTACGGAATATCAGGTTCCGGAGTGCGAAGGTGTTGACCCGGATGAAATAAAGAAAGTTCTGCAATCCGGCCGTTTTGATGTAATCACTCTGGTTCAGGGCGAAACCTCTCATACCGTCTGGAATAAAGAACTTAAGGACATCTGCACTCTCGCCCATGAACATGGTGCATTAGTGATTGTGGATGCTGTATGCACCCTCAGTACTATGCCACTGGAAATGGATAAATGGGGCGTCGATGCCATTATTACCGGCGGCCAGAAAGGCCTTTCCTCTATTCCCGGCGTATCTCTGATTGCCTTTTCTGATAAAGCCTGGGAACGCATTGAAAGCCGGGACTGCCCAATGCCTCACTGGTGCCTTGATGCCCGACTGGCCGTACAGTTCTGGAATAAAAAAGGGTATCACTACACTGCACCGGTTTCAGGCCTGCTGGCTCTCCATGAAGCTTTGCATCTAATCTGTGAAGAAAGCCTTGAAGGACGAATTCTGCGCCATAAGCGTTGTTCAAGAGCTTTGCAAAATGCCATTGAAGCTATGGGTCTTGGACTTTATGTGCCGGAACCAGCCCGCCTGCCTTCTGTGATTGGCATAAACCTTCCTGCTGGCATTATTGGTAAAGAACTGCTGGAGCACATCTCTGCTGTTCACCGGGTCGAAATTGCCGGTTCTTTTGGCCCGGACATTGTCCGTATTGGCCAGATGGGTGAGCAGTGCCGTTCCCATCACCTGTTCCGAACAGTTCATGCTTTAGGGTCAAGTATGCAGTCTTTGGGAGCCAGAATGGATGTGCCTGCCGGCGTGGCTGAGTTGGAACGGTCGCTCAATCAATCATAAGTTCCCCAAGGGTGTTCTCAATTTACTACTGTCCGGTTAAGCATAAACCAGCTCCAGACTCCCCTGATTCTGGAGT
>NZ_CAMZOG010000018.1 GCF_947331445.1 Parendozoicomonas sp. Alg238-R29
TATCTGTATCTGAAAATTCGACAGGAGGCTCAGAAATGATCAGCCAACCTGCGAAAGAGCCTTATTTGATTGGTTTATAGCAATAGAATCAAGAGAAGGGAAAGCAGGAATAGCCAGGGAGAATAAAAGGGAGAATAAAAGGGAGAATAAAAGGGAGGAGCAGACACCCCTCCCAGACGAGCTTAGTTCTTGGCCTTATCAACAATCTTGTTGGCAGCGATCCAAGGCATCATTTCACGCAAACGGGAACCGACCTGCTCAATTGGGTGAGCAGCATTGTTACGACGGTAAGCAGTCATTGATGGGTAGTTCATTGCGCCTTCTGTGATGAACATCTTGGCGTATTCACCATTCTGGATACGCTTCAGGGCATTACGCATGGCCTGACGAGATTCGTCATTAATAACCTCTGGGCCAGTTACATACTCACCATACTCCGCATTATTAGAGATCGAGTAGTTCATGTTGGCGATGCCACCTTCGTACATCAGGTCAACAATCAACTTCAGTTCGTGCAGACATTCAAAGTAGGCCATTTCTGGCGCGTAACCAGCTTCAGTCAGAGTTTCGAAACCAGCCTTAACCAGTTCAACAGCACCACCACACAGAACAGCCTGCTCACCAAACAAATCTGTTTCTGTTTCATCTTTGAAGGTTGTTTCGATAATACCGGAGCGACCACCACCAACGCCGGAAGCGTATGACAGGCACAAATCTTTAGCTTTACCAGAGACGTCCTGGAATATAGCAATCAGGTCAGGAATACCGCCGCCTTTTACAAATTCAGAGCGAACAGTGTGGCCGGGAGCCTTAGGGGCGATCATAACTACGTCCAGGTCAGCACGAGGAACAACCTGATTGTAGTGAATAGCAAAGCCGTGAGCGAAAGCCAGAGTTGCCCCCTGCTTCAGATTTGGTTCAATTTCTGCTTTGTAAAGCTGAGACTGAAACTCATCAGGAGTCAGAATCATTACAACATCCGCTTCAGATACGGCATCAGCAACATCTTTAACCTTCAGGCCTGAAGCTTCAGCTTTAGCAACAGATGCAGAACCAGAGCGAAGACCTACAGTAACGTCAACGCCAGAGTCTTTCAGGTTGTTGGCATGAGCATGCCCCTGGGAACCGTAACCGATGATGGCAACTTTTTTGCCCTGAATGATGGAAAGATCACAATCCTTATCGTAATAAACCTGCATAACCCTGACTCCTGAGCGACGTAAACGCTTCTGCTTGTACCGCTGTTTTTTAGCGCAAAATGCTTTTTCGGAGCCAACAATAGCGAGACCAACCCATTTCGTAAAATGATATATTTGAAAAACTATATTTCACTTTGAGAAACACAATCAGAGACAGCGATCTCCAGACCTTTTCTCAACCTTCGCCTCACCACCTTTTTCAACCCAGGCACCAGAGACCCTTGAGTAAGTGACTTTACTAATGTAATCCCAGCCCACCTGCTTTGTGCTGCTGGGCATGGTATGACCACGATTCTGCTCACAGTCGATAGCCTTATGAAAACCACGATTTTCCATATAGAAGATTAACTTCTTACTCGTATCAGAGAATTCTACCAAAGGCACTTTATCCTGACCTTTCGTACCATAGGTTACAAAAGCAGGGTAATAATTGTTCGGCGCCCCTGTTGGCAGAAGCTTGAACCAAGGCAGCTGGCCACCAGAGTAACTGGCAATTGCAGCTATATAATTGGAGCGCATACGTCCCATGGCCGCACTTTGTATACCACCGGCACTGAAACCCATGCTGTAAATGCGCCGATCATTAATATCAAACTCTTCCTCAGCACAAGCCACCAGCTGGTCTGCCAGTTGGAAATCGTTGTGCTTCCATACCAAAGCAGGATTCATAACATGCCAGGGCAGCGCGTCGGGCGAACCTGCAAAAGGGGCGAACACCACACCACCTTCTTTCGTTATTTGATTGATAACACTCTCCCCAAGAACCCGGTAAACCTGCCCCCAATCTTCATTAGAACCATGCCAGAAGAAAACCACTGGCCCTTGCTTCTTTTTTGCCAGTTCCGGTTTTACAAAGACCTGCACCTTTCTCTCTTTGAAAAAGCCGTACTCCATGGAGATTTCACCTTCCACAATGGCAGCACAGCTATCCCTTCTATCCGGCATCATCGGTGAAGCTAACAAAGCAGCTTCAGTAACAGCTGACACAGGAGCACCAGCCCCTCCAAAATTTATTCCTCCGAGGTGACTTCCCTGCCACTTAAGTATCGCAGCAATGGCCTCTTCAAATGTTAACTGCCCGGGCTGACAATCAACCTGCTCACACTCCCGTAATACTTCGCGAACCAGCTCATCCCGGTAAGGCTTCAGCAAGCGTGCCAACTCTTTGTCCGAGAGGTTGTTAAGAATCAGGTCAACTTTCTCTTCTATAAGATCGCGGATGTAATTATCCGGCTGGGGAGGTACGGCATACTGAACACTTCCGTAAACACTTCCCGCTAGAAAAAGAAAGTTCCACGCAACACTTCGAACCCATTGATACACCACAACTCCGCACCCACCTATCTATTCTCTGACAGTGCAGCTATCGGCTGGAGTAGGGATTTTCTGGATTCCCAAAGAACTCTCGGGAGATAATCTCTGACAACATTATCAGGAGAGTCTTGCGGCCATGGACTTCCGCCCACTCAAGCACTTCCTTGCCCTGTCCGAAACACTGCACTTCGGGCGTGCCAGCGGGATTTGCCATATCAGCCCGCCGACCCTGAGTCGGAGCATAAAATCCCTCGAAGACTCTCTGGGAGCAATATTATTTGAGCGGGACAACCGCAGTGTTGTATTAACGGCAGAGGGCAAAGCGTTTCAGAAATATGCCCGGGAAACCATAAGCCAGTGGGAAAGTGTCAGCAGCAATCTGCGCTCTAGCACTCAAGAGCTTAAGGGGGAACTCAGCGTTTATTGTTCGGTGACTGCCAGTTACAGTTTTCTCTACGATATTCTCTATGAATTTCGCCAGCAGTATCCACGCATTGAGATCAAGCTCCACACGGGCGATCCGGAACTAGCCATCTCTCATATTCTTTCCGGTAAAGAAGATATCGCTATAGCCGCCCGGCCAAGCACCCTACCAACGAATCTGGCTTTTCAGGATATCGCCGTTTCACCCTTACTGTTTATTACTCCACTGGGAGACTTTAGCGCACCAAAAACACCTGATGAGTGGGCAAGCACGCCGATGATTCTTTCCGAAGAAGGTGTCGCCCGGCAACGAGTGAACAAATGGTTCGCTGACAAAAACATCAAGCCACACATCTACTCACAGGTTGCCGGCAATGAAGCTATCGTCAGCATGGTCAGTCTGGGGTTCGGTGTCGGCGTTGTGCCATTGATCGTTCTGGAGAACAGCCCTCTGGCAAACAAGGTTCAAATCCTTGATAGCAAACCAGAATTAAAATCTTATGACGTGGGGTTGTGCGCACAGGAGAAAAAACTGAAGAACCCTTTAATTCGCGCATTCTGGGAACAGGCTGCCAACCAGATTTAAAACATAAAAAAGCCGATTTTGCTTTAGAGCAAAAACGGCTTCTAATTACACCAATAAGATTAAAGGCTCAAGAGATTAAAGACTCAGTACCTTTTCACCTCTGGCAATACCGGTTACACCACTGCGAGCCACTTCCAACACAGAAGTTTCACCCACCGCATCAATAAAGGCATCCAGCTTTTCACCGGTTCCTGTTAACTGAACTGTGTAAACACCACTGGTGACATCAACAATCTGGCCCCGGAATATATCAGCAGTGCGCTTAATTTCCGCCCGCAGAGCTCCGTGAGCTTTCACCTTAATCAGCATCAGCTCACGCTCAACATGGGAACCTTCCGTCAGATCCACCAGCTTCACTACATCAATCAGTTTGTTCAGCTGTTTGGTGATCTGCTCAATGGTTTCCGGCTTGCCGTCTGTCACAACTGTAAGACGAGACAATGTTTCATCTTCAGTTGGGGCAACAGTCAAAGTTTCAATGTTGTAGTTACGCTGAGCAAATAGACCAACAATACGAGACAGGGCACCGGGTTCGTTTTCAACGAGTACAGAAATAATACGCCGCATCAGGTACGCTCCGTTTTGGTCAGCCACATATCCCGCATAGAACCATCCTTGATTTGCATCGGATAGACATGCTCATTGGTATCAACAGCCACATCGAGAAATACAAGGCGATCTTTCAAAGAGAAGGCTTCTTCCATGGCGGGAGCAAGATCCTTCACATCCGTGACCGTAATCCCAACATGACCATAAGCCTCTACCAGTTTCTTAAAATCTGGCAGTGATTCCATATAAGAATGGGAGTAACGGCTGCTGTACTGCATAGTCTGCCACTGCCGTACCATCCCCAGAGCCTGATTATTCAGGTTAATAATCTTCACATTCAGGTCATATTGCAGACAAGTAGACAACTCCTGAATATTCATCTGAATACTGCCTTCACCCGTCACACAGGCTACGTGGGCATCTGGGTTATGGAGTTTCACCCCCATAGCGGCAGGTAAACCAAAGCCCATGGTTCCTAAACCACCAGATGTAATCCAACGATTCGGCTTATCAAACAGATAGTGCTGAGCGGCAAACATCTGGTGCTGTCCGACATCTGTCGTTATGTAGGTGTCGTCATTCTTAGTGGCTTCATACAGAGCCTGAACAACCTGCTGGGGCTTAATGACACCTTCGGCAGTTTCGAACGGGAACAGGCTACCCTGCCCATCTCTCCACTCATTAACTTGCTTCCACCAGTTTCCTAAAGCTTCTTGATCCTGAGAAGCTTTAGTTGCAGCCACCAGGTCATTCATTTCTTTCAGGACACTGTTAACCGGCCCAACGATGGGAACATCAACAGGGATGTTTTTGGCAATACTGGCAGGATCAATATCGACATGTACGATTTTGGCTGTGGGGCAGAACTTGTTAGTACTGTTGGTCACACGATCATCAAATCGAACACCGACAGCCAGAACAAGATCACTATGGTGCATAGCCAAGTTGGCAGCATAACTACCATGCATACCCAGCATTCCCACAAACTGCTCATCAGTACCCGGATAAGATCCCAACCCCATCAGGGTATTGGTAACCGGAGCACCACTCTGCTTCACTAGTTTGGTCAACTCTTCCGAGCCATTTCCCATAACCACGCCACCGCCAGCATAAATAATCGGGCGGCGAGCCTTCATCAGCAGATCAACAGCCTTGCGAATCTGACCACTGTGTCCTTTCTGGGGGGGGCTGTAAGAACGAATCTTAACTTTGCCCGGATACTCATAGGGATACTTTTTAGTGAGATCAGTAATATCTTTTGGAAGGTCAACAACAACAGGACCAGGACGGCCTGTTTGAGCGATATAGAAGGCTTTCTTAATGATTTCCGGAATATCTTCGGCACGCTTCACCAGAAAGCTGTGTTTCACGATAGGACGGGAGATACCCACCATATCGGTTTCCTGAAACATGTCTGTACCAATAAACTGGGAAGGCACCTGACCTGACAGAACAACCATGGGAATGGAGTCCATATAGGCAGTTGCAATACCTGTTATTGTGTTAGTTGCCCCTGGCCCGGAAGTGACCAGAGCGACACCGGCTTTACCGCTGGAACGGGCATAACCGTCTGCCATGTGTGTGGCCGCCTGTTCATGGCGAACCAGTACGTGTGTAATTTTGTCCTGGCGGAAAATGGCATCATAAACGTGCAAAAGAGCACCGCCGGGATAACCGTAAATGTATTCGACACCCTCATCAGCGAGCGCCCTTACCACCATGTCCGCACCGGACAGAAGTTCGACCTGCTTACCCTCAGTCACGGAACCACCGTTATTTATTCTGCAACCCGATTAATCTGAGCCCTTAAAGAGCACCTGAAAAAACCCAGGTTGAATTGTTAGTACTTTTCTGGTGAAACGCTAGACATATGCATAAAAACATAGAGTCTGGCATTCACCATCTCGTAACACGTTCTTATTATGGTTAGCCAGTTTGTACCGACATATGCATTCCAGTGCAGATTCTGCCTTGAGGAATGGCTCCGGGCAGGGCGGATAATAATATCCCGGAGCGAAAGAGAGGTCGCGATCAATGCTCCCATCTCCAACATACAACTAAAATAAGCGCTCTGTTATGTGCGTTCCGGCTCATTGTTGACTTTCAACCCCGGTGAGTCAATAGCGCAGCAGCCCCGGCACTTCAAGCCAACCCCATATACATGTACAGTAGCCCTCAAGATAAATAAGAAAGATATGCCCGGGGCATAGATGAAAAAAATCACACACTTTCTTCTGGTGATGGCTATGGCGGCCACCTTTAATGCCAGCGCACAAGATACTGTATACAAATGGACCGACAGCAATGGCACTGTCCACTTCGGTAAACAGCCTCCGGAAGATGCTGAATTTACCCAGTTCAAAACAACAAAGGTAAATACTGCCGACGGACGACACACTGAACGCAGCGAGTCAGAGCGTGAGCCAAGATCAGCAGAGAGCAGTAAAACAGAAGAATACGATCAGCAACTCAGCAAGCTTGCCAAGCAACAACAGGAGGCCTGCCGTAAAGCGACTGAAAACAAAGAGCGACTGCTGAGCAGTCACCGTATTCAAATGAAAGATGCTGACGGCACAGTGCGCACACTTTCTCATGAAGAGAAACTGGAGCAGCTCAAGCGCGCAGATGAAGGAATTCAGGAATATTGTGAAAAATAAACCTTGAGACATGCCCGGCACACATTCGTGAACCGGGCATTAGCGCCTTAATAGCGCTTCACCTCACCTTTCGGCTCATAAGTGCTCACCTTGATGGGCGAAACTTTCTGAATATAATCCTTCAGAACCTCACCATCTATATAACCGGTATTCACATAACCGGGTTTATTATCGAGTTGAGGGTAACCATCACCCCCGGCTGCGGAGAAACTGTTTACTGCCATACGGTAGATTTTGCCGTCTTCAACTCTTTTACCACCAACAGTAATTTGCTTCAGCTTGCCACCTTCAATAACCATGGCAACGTTAGAGAAATGGGCAAAGGCACCACTGTCTGGAGGCATACTGCCAACAACCTGCAGATAGTTCTTTAGATCTCGACCACTGAGCTCCATATAAGCCACCTGATTACCAAATGGCTGCACAGTCAACACATCACGATATGTAATCTGCCCCGCAGGAATACTTGCCCGAATACCACCACTGTTCAAAACTGCCAGATCAGCCTTGGCTCTATCTCTCTGAGCTTCGGCAATTAAACGACCAAGAGCTGTTTCATGAAAGCGCACCTCCGACCGTTCACCAGGCAGGCGTTTATCAACAGAGCCCACTACAACATTAAGCAGAGCTTCACCTTCTTTTCTATATGGCTCCAGCAATTCCAACATGGCTTTATTTTCAGAAATAACCGGGCCAACGTTCACGTACTCCGATTTGCCACCGCGTATAACCTTCTCTTTCAGGTTTACAGGAATCAGCGCGTAGTTGGTCATTTTGAGGATGCCATCCTTGTAGATGAAATCTGCACGACCAACATACTTACCCCATTCAAAGGCCTGCATGATGTAGGTTGAGTTAATAATATCCGGGCGGAACAGAGGATCCTGAGAATGACCACCGGCAATGATATCAATACCATTTACCTTTCTGGCCAGATTCACATCCCCTGGAGCATTCACCCCATAGTTACCCCGGAAGTACCAGCCAAGGTGGGTAGCAGCAATAACAATGTCAGCCTTGCTGCGCATTTCCGGCATAAGTGCTTTGGCTTCTTTCACCGGATCGGTGAACTTCAGCCCACGGGTTACATCAGGATTTGATGTTTCCACTGTATCCAGTGTTGTTAAACCAATAATGGCAATTTTCAAACCGCCTGAGTCGACCACAATGTAAGGCTGAAACAAACGCTTGCCGGTTGATTTATCGTAAACATTAGCGGCAAGGAAGGGGAAGTTTGCCCAGCGAGCCTGCTTCATCAGTACAGGTAAAGGGTTATCGAACTCATGGTTACCTACAGCAGATGCAGTGTAACCAATCATGTTCATACCTTTAATATCAGGCATGGCATCCAACATGTCAGATGTGGGTGTACCCGTATTGATATCACCACCAGATAGCAAGATGACTGAGCCACCCTGCTTGGCAACCTCGCCTCTGATCTGGTCTATTAACGTTTTACGGGCAGCCATCCCCCCTTCGCCTTTTCTGTTTTTCCAGAAGTGGCCATGGTTATCGTTAGTATGCAGAACGGTTAACTTATAAGTCTTGTCATCTCTCGAATGATGTTTTGGAGGGGCGTGACACGCAACCAGAAAAATCGCGATGAACGACAGAAGCCAAAAACGGTGAAACAACCAGCCGCGGCAAACAAAAGAGTCAGACTGCATTACAAACCTCCGGGGAACCCGCAAAAACGCAGTCAAGCAATTCTAGACTCTGATTTCAGGCTCCGTTGCAGATTTCCCCCAAAAGGTAAGCGACGCTATATGTCTATTAACTCATAGCCTCATCAAGGCGACCAATAATCGGAAACAGGTTCACACCATCGATATGCATAGCGGCAAACGCCTCTTGTGCATAGGGTTGAATCTGCGACCCAGTAGGCAGAGGTGACTTGTGTTCGATCATAGCTCTGAGGCGTGGGATATAAATCCATTGCAACCACTGTGGAAACGACAATGTATCAATACAGAAAGGCTCATGACTGGACAATGCTTCAGCACTTGGGGGCGTAGCAACCCAGTGGCCTTCAGAACGTAAAGCCTTTTCCAGATCATTCAGCAGAGCGGAAACGTCGGCACTCAAAACCATACACTCCAAAAATAAAAGTCCGCCACACTATACCGGCATACCGAATGACTCAATATGAAATTAATCACCAAGAGATTTACTTTCGATATCACTCAGTAGCTTGCGCAATTGATTCTGTAACGAAGGATTTTTAGCAAAATACAGCCCTCTTCGTGCAAGAGATGCAGCCTCTTCGGGATTACCAGAATTTCCCTTAATACTGGCAAGGTAGAAGTAGATCAATCCATCATCCGGCGAGATACGTAAAGCTCGCCCCAGCTTCTGCAAACTCTCGCCATCATTCCCGGCCTGCCAGGCCATACGTCCTTCTCTTAACAGTTGGCTTGTAGCTTCCGGGCGCCCCTCCGATGTCATTTGCTCCAGACGAGCATAGAATTCAGCTTGATTAACACTCTGAGGCTGCAAAAAAAACTGGGAGCACCCAGACAAAATGGATAATAAAACCACCAGAACAAGATAACGCCCCAAAGCTCCCCCTCCGTCAGCTATGAACAGCTCTCCCCTCAGAGCCAGCATGATGACACAAAACCCTCTACCAACCACAAACCAGCTCAAAAATAAGCAGCTTGGGAAACGTATTTACCGAAGAACCCCAATGATAATAATTCGCGCTCAACTCGGATCAATAACAATTTTCATTTGCGTCTATATATTCACCTGCCATAAGACGATCATGCATCAGGGAATGGTGCGAGATGCCATTCTCCCTTCTTTTAACAACTCTGTTAGTGATTACAAATGCCTAATGCGATGTGATGCCAAGTTTCCACTGGGCAGAGCAGGAATATGTTTAATGTTGGCGCCATGTTAAATGGAGGTGATAGCTACGGTGGAAGCCTCCGGGTCTTGGCGAAACGGTTAGAGCTTGGTCATTACGCCCAACCCAGCGCAGAACAAGATAGCAGCCAGAGCTCTACGCCGGCAGGACGAAGTGTACGCAAAAGAACCTCCTCAAAACTTCTATTACCTCCAGAACACGATTCAACTTCAGTAAACAGTCCCGACGATGATGCCCCGTTCACTCCAATAAAAAAAAGAAGAAGCGCTCGCCGGCTCCCAGAATTGAAATTAGAACCAGAACCAGCTTCAAACTCTAACACCAGTTTTTATGATACAGATATGGAGGATGAGCCTTGCATATCTGGCGTTTCATCTTCCCCGGCCCCATCAAGCCCCGTATCTACATCTACGCCCTCAGAATCCAAGCCGACGAAAAAGGCAAAAGTTGCGATCTACAAAACACTTCCCCAAAAAGACCCGCCATGGAAAAAACAATCGTTAAAGAAAAGAGCCATGGCTCAGGTTTGTACTATCAAGAACGGCATCGATGTTCGTAAAAGCACTATCCCAAATGCAGGTAACGGTCTTTTTGCCCAAAGAGCTTTTCAGGAGGGGGAGTTTATTACTTGGTATGACGGAATAGTTGAGGATATTTCACAAGAACGGCGCAAAGAGTTGCAACAGTGCGAGGATCATGAAGTTTGGAGCCATATTCGGGGAGTTAATCAGACGCGGGTCGTACATGGTTTACAAGAGCCAGACGAAGGGCGTGGTGGTGGAAGCTTTTTAAACGATGGGTTTAATGCTTTTCTCCCAGCTAACGTGGAAATTATTCCCCTACCATCAGAAAACATTCCTCCCCTGCCTGGGGAGCATGAGCTTTATGTAAGGGCCAAACGGAATATAGAAGAAGGAGAAGAATTCTTTTACAACTACAAAAGTGACCACTGGAACCGATTTGCCGATGATTTCCCTGAGATTTACCAAAAGCACTTTGACAAACAGATTCGCAGAAAGGCGCAACTCCGCCAAGCCCTTAAGGAATGCGAAGAAAAAAACGGCCGAATACAACCTTTACTCGATCTCCTCCAAGATACACCCGTTCCTTATTGGCCAGAGCTAAAACGCCACCACAAAACATGGTCTGTCGAATTGTGTCGCTATGCATTGTATAGATGTGACTCATCAGATGCTCACGTATTAACACAGAGAGCCCTGGGACTGCTGAAAGAGGAAAGTAACGCCTATTTCACGGCCATGGGTGACTATATCTGCTACCTGACAGAAAAAAGTAATCATGCTGAAGAAAAAAAGGGAATAGCTAAAGGTCTTGCATCAGAGTGGAATCGCAGACAGAGAGGGCGATCAGGTAAGAAAATATACCCTGTAAGAGTTCCCGCAAATGGCGTTTTTCTCCAGCCAGAGGATAACTGGACACTTGCCCATATTCAGGTCATTTATTGGTTGTTTGAGCGCCCTCAGAACCTCAGCATTGAAGGCGATACATTTATGCATGTACTCCACGTTCTTCACCCTGCCCACCCTCTTTATGAAGAGCTTATTACCCAGTACATTTTTCAGGCCTTTAATGTACAACCGGGGGATAAGCTGGATTTTAATGACTCAGCAGTTATCGATTCAAAAGACTCGTTAATGGCAGCCTTATTGAACAATAAACTCTGGATGCCCACCTCCAACGACACTCCCAAAGAACAATGGCGCACCTGGGGTGCCCGTGAGCTAAGAACATTCCTCAAAAACAAAGACGTAGTTGTCATTGATCCAGACCCTGCCAAAAACAGCCCATGGAAAATTCTGGATGATCTCTTTGAGAAACAAGGAGAAGAGGCAGAAACAAAATACAACGCTCACTTCCTTGCCGAATGCCGAAAACGGAAGTGCAAGTTTGCCAAAATGGCCAAAGACAGCAAAGGTTCCCGTTGTAAACGACCTATTCGCTTCAGAGCTATTCCAGGTCTGAAATACACAAATGCAGACTGCAATAAACATGCACTGTTTATGCAGTATGTTCACCGGGCAGGATTTGATTACCAAGAAGTCTACCAGCAGGCTACCAATGAAACTCTCTACGCCAGCCTGAAAATGATGGAGAAAGAATACTTGGAAACAGTCGAAGGAAAAGCACTCGCACACAATTTTCTGGCAATGGCTATGGCTCGAGTTACACCCGACCCGGAAAAAAGGAAGGTACGAAATAGTATTTTCAGAAACAACAGACATGCTTTACGACCCGACTTGTTGCCCATGAAGAATCCTGAGCGTTTTCAAATACTGCGCCTCCATGGAGAAACACTTCGCGCACAATACCAAAAACTTCCTCCCCTGCCAGATGACAGTAGAACTAACTCAGATGTTGCAGAAGAAACGTAAAGCGGTGGTCTAACAACCTTTCACAGTTACGAGAAAGGTTAAAACTATGGCTTCACCATGCGGGAAAGTGATTAGTGGCTTATACGGAGATGCATTCCGGCAAGATAGAGCAGATTCCCCAACAAGAGAGTTGTCCGGTGTTCAGGATTTGTATACACGAGCTTTTGCAAAAAGTGTGTCTGTCGCCAAGCCTTCTGAGCCCAATATCTCGGAGAAAAGCTCGGCAGTTTCCTCTTACCATACAAGGCGTGTGACATCTACCTCAGGCACTGTGAACTATTCCGACGAATATCTGCTGGATGCCACAACATTTAGCGATGGTCGTGGATACCCGGAATTTCATGATGTAGTAGAGATGGCCCACGAAATCAATATCGGAGATGGTGTTCTTCGCGCCACGGATTACACCCAAGATGTAGCAGAGCATATTTCTCCACGCAACTGGAATATGTTACTGCGATATGCACAGTTTATGGTTAAATGCGACGATTATTTTTCGTACAACCACCATGAATTAAGTCAACAGATTAAAGAAACAGATGAAGAACTCCACCAATGGTTAGGCAAAGTTAATAGACAAGATAACTTCTCGATACATGAGCGCAATGTTCTATATGTTTTACTTCACCACATTACCGTTTCTAAAATCGAAGAAATTAACCGATCAAGCCGGGTGTTCAATCCTTTGTGTGTTGAAGGTGCACCAACTTCACCTGGCCCAAGCTGCTCACAACAAGCCACTCCTCAGACCTCTCTTCATACTCAAACATCATCTGAGACAGGAGCACAAACAAGTGCAAAGCATAGCCCTATAGAACCAGAATATTATTTCCTTGAGAGAGGCAAATGGGATGACTCATTATCAGGTAGCAAACACGACAACCTTAAACAGGAGCTAATGGATCTCACCCATGCTTCTGTCTATTTAACAGAGTTTGAACGTACAGGCTGGCCTAGTGACAACGATTACAAGCAGTTAAGAACGAAAGTTCTTGAGGCAAAAAAGTATTCAAGAGATGTGATTAACTACTTTTATTCTCCAAACGACTGGAAAAATGCCAATACGCTGAAAACCATGATGCAAAAGAAATTCAAGCGAGCCCCTGACCGCATGGTACAGAGGGTTAAAGAAGGGGGACAACCTATTGCAGTAGAGGCAAAAGATTTTATGAACTGGTTGTTTAGAAAAAACGCAGATGTATATGGCTGGTTAACAAGCGCAATGTCCTCAAAGCCCGCCAGCCAGACTGCATTTGCTGGAGCCTTGCCATGGATAAAATATCACCTTGCCAGCTCTGGATTTAAGTTTGTTCCCACCCCTGACAACAAAACAGCTGAACAGGCCGCTACAGGTGTAGAGACAGTGGAAGTATCAGAGGACTCTATAGTCAGTGGAGACTTTGGAGTCGCTGAAGAAATTGTATTCACTAAAGAAATTGTAGCCACTGAAGAAACTTATACACTAACGCCTAACAACAGAGAGAAACAAAAGAGGAGAAGGGGTGACCGGGAATATAAAAGTTCACCCTACAACCAACCTCCCAAAGGCGGAAAATCATCTGACTCTTCCGAAGCCAAAATGCAACCAGCTTCTCTCCCTGGGTACTCACAAAAACGTGCACGTCTGTTCTATATTGAATTATGCAAAATAAAAAATTGGAGTCATCATCAAGAACAGCAATCAGAGCTAGCAGCCAGAATTATGTACGGGCTCGGGATACCAGATCATCTCAAGCATATAAAACTGGACTGGACGTCCTAAAGTCAAAACAGAGAAAGCTTCAGAGACTCATTCAAGCTCGGTTCTTTTATTTAACAGGCTCTGGTTAGGAAAACGATCAAGCCTGTTAAAACCTTTCTGCAATGTAACTGTCTTACTTGTTTCTCCAGTAAATAACTTGAAACAGGGAAGTTTTACCCATGAGTGAACAATTACGGTTTCATGCAACTTCGGCACAGAGCAGTAAAGTAAACGCTCCCCAAAAAGACGCAGAACAACAAACCACTGAAGCATCTTACCGAGGAGGAAGTGTTACGCCGGCTCATCAAAGAAAGAAGATGCTATCAGAATCCAGTGACACGGATTGTTTGACGCCTAAAGCGACCGAAAGAGACGTTTTCGTTCTCCCTGCATCTACTTCTGTTCGAGGTGAGCTTAAGCCGAATGACAAAACTATAGGAACAGTGAAACAAACAGACGCGGGAAGACCTGCAAGCCAAGAACCTCCCGCAATGGCCCAGCAAGTCTTCAACTTCCCGAACTCGATGGTTGTTGAGGTATTGCAAACTGCTGCTATTCCAGAAGGTATCCAGATAGGAAACGAGCTGGCACAAAAATATGAAGGATTTTCCAGACAGGTCAGTAAGTTTCCAGCAAATGCATTCGCAAAAGAGTCAGAAGCCACGGCCTACAAAACCAGAACAGAGGCTTCGATTTCTTCAGTTGCACGTTTTTATTCAAGTGATGAGCCTGAAGATACCGCTCATGCAGAAACAAACACCTCAAGTATGAATCATGCTGAAAAAGTTATGCGTTCCCACCAAGATCGCGTGAGCCTCATTTATTTAAAGTCGATTCTAGCAAACCGATCCCCAGCTCCCCCCAAAATCAATGTTTCTTTAAGAACAGACCCTCTGCCTGTTGAAAAGGGAGCGTTTTTTATTCCTTTCGATAGTGACGTTGTAATCAACGGAAAAGATGTCACATCATCCGACCCCAAATATAAAGACTGTTCACGCAGCAGTTCGGTGTGCTCTCTAGTGCCCAAACAGTCTCAAGCAACGAGCTGTAGGCGAGATCCCAGTTTACATCTTGAGGCTGTGAAGAACTCTGACGTCGTTCTGCAGTTACAGCTATCGGACACCGAGTTTCTGCCTTTCTATAGCAGCCGTTATCACATGACTTTGGAGAGTGAGGAAAAGATTGATGAGTATCAGGCTGCAAGTTGTATTCGTGCTTATGTTGAAAAGTTTGCGCCTGGAGCATCCGTAGTTATTGATACATTAGCTACCGATGATGCCTTTGATGAGCTTGTTGATAACTTAAAAACAGTATACCAAATACAGCCTGACACTTCGGGGCATAAAGGGACTGGCAGTGAGATCAAAATAACTCTGATTAACAGCGACAAAATAAGAATTGATGCAAGGGTTGGTTTTGACCGTTACTGCATCGCAGGTAATGATGAAGTTCACAAAGGGTTTATCCAGCTAAGGCGCAGTTTGGAAATATCCAAAATCAGGGGTGTTTGGGTTCCTGGCTGGTGTAACTGCGTGTATGACATAACCACCAACCGTAGCTCTTATAGAAAGCAGAGACGGGCATCTGGCCTGAGTCCAGGGAGTTCTTCCAGCCACTCATCCAAAAGCAGCTTATCGTCGGCGAAGAGCCGGAGTTTGGGAAAAAGTCTGGATACTCTCAGCCGAAGCTCAACAGCTCTTCATAGAATTGTTGTGACACCAGACCCAGCCTGCTCCTCGAAAGCGCCTCCCCGGCGTTCTGTTTCGATGGAGAAAGATACTCACCTAACTGTCGTACCACTTCACAGCAGGGGTGGATCGGAAGACCTGTCTGCTGAGGGTTTCACAGAAGGGTTATTAGCCCCCCATTCGACAGTATCTTCCAAGTCTTCTGTATTGTCTTCTCCTGAATCTGGTAGCAGCTCTGGTCTATCTCTACAGCCTCTGGCACTCAGCTGTGAAGTTTCTTCAGATAGCAGTGAATTGGACACTACGGTTATTCGCTACAAAGGGGGATGGTGCCATACAAATGTATCACCAACCGAGGCTCTCTACAGGATGCATGTTGCCAGTGAAATAGCTTCATGGTCTGAGGTTACTCATAAGCTGAGTGAATCTGCAGACATGGCTAAGCAACTTCGACAAATGAATACCAAAATGCCATTTCCTCATCACTACGGGAAAATGCAGGAAAAGTCTTTAGGTGGTGTCGAAAATATATCTGAAAGAACCAGTTTAAAGGAAGAAGCTATCTCTTCTGAGGTACAAAAAGAAATGCAGGCCAAATTCGAAACAGCATGGTACAAAAGTTTGGAAGAGTTGGAGAGGAAAGTTACTGCATACCGATGTGAGATGGATATGCAAAAGCCTCCAATGAAAGGGCTTTCTCCAGATCAGGCCAATGCCGTAGAAGATTTTTTCACAGAAGTTCGAAAAACTCGGAATGAGTTTATGGAATCATCTGCAAAGTTAGATCACCTCTTGAAAGGAGGAAGTCACTCTTTTGGTGTGTACAGGGAAAAAATCTCAGAACTTGCTGCGCTGAAAGTGCAGCTGAATCAGCTGAATAAAAGAAACCGGGCTGATCAAACCCAAAGAGGAAAAACATTCTTTCAGAAACTGGAAGCAAAAGTTGGAGTGAGTCCCAAGTCTGCTTTGGGTAGGTATATGGAACTGCGTAAACAGGAGTTTTATTCAATCGGGCTCCTCTGTGCTGTGAAGCTCGATCTCGCTATTTCACGTTTATCTATAAATGCCCAGCTAGGAACAGAAACAGAAACGCAGGACTGTGTGAGAGAGGCTGTTTCAAACGGGTCACACTTGAACATGGAAGGTATGCAGTATGCTTTGGAAACAGTTTGGGGCAGTTATCTGGAGCGAGACCTGGAATGTAGATTCGACGAGAAAGTGGCTGACTTAGCAGGAACAATGAAAAGAAAAGGTGGGCAATACAAACAAATGTTCTCTTCTCATGGAAGAGTCACTTAAAGTCAGTGAAACATGGCGCACCCTAGAGGATTCGAACCTCTGACCTCTGCCTCCGGAGGGCAGCGCTCTATCCAGCTGAGCTAAGGGTGCATGTCACATGTTGACTTCCTGAAGCGAGCTCCGGAAAGCGGCGCCAATAATACTCAGGAGACTTGCGCAAGTCTACGGCTTTTTTGAGGATACTCAAGCGCTTGAACGCTTTTAGAGCCACGACTTACCCACCTCTTCGGCTTTTACCTTCCGGAATGCGTTTTACTCATCTTGACTGGGCTCCCGCATCATTGTTGCGAAGGTAGCATTTGTCTATAATCGCAACCGGCGATAACAAATGGGCCAGTCTTTTACGTTCCTGCGCATGCCAAACCCGAAGAACAAAAACCTTGGGGGATTAACAAAACATGCCAGGAAAACTAAGGCGGATTCCCGAATAAGTCCGTGAGCAATAATGAGGAAAGGCGAGTGGCAAACGTCAACAGGATGCGTGCTGTGAAGGTAGCTGTTTTGCTGGGGGGCATGATGACAGGTCTGGTGATGGCTGCACCGGCTGAAGTCGATAAGATTACCCGTGAAGAAATTGCCGAGCGTATCGCACCTGTTGGTGAGGTATGCCTGGAAGGCCAACCATGTGCGACAGCGGCACCTGCTGCTGCAGCCAGTAGCGGCCCTCGCAGCGGTGAGAGCGTTTATAACTCATATTGTACAGCCTGCCATACAGCTGGCATATTGGGAGCTCCCAAGAAGGGTGATGGTGCAGCATGGAAAGAGAAACTGGCTACAGCCGGTTCTTATAACCAATTGCTGACTAACGCCATTAACGGTATACGTTCCATGCCTCCTAAAGGAACCTGTGCTGACTGTTCTGAAGATGAAATCAGTGGTGCAATTGAGTTTATGAGTGGCCTCAAGCCCTAACGTAACTCATACGTTCTATGAAGAGCTGTTTGGATGAAAATCTAAACAGCTTTTTTATTGCCTGAAAAGCCTTGAACCCCGTTATAAAGCTGTTATTCTCCGCCGCCGTCTCAAACTCTCTTTATACTTCCTTTCCACTGTTTTCTGGAGAACCCCTGCCATGGTTCGTATTTCCAGTGCGCTGCGGGCAACCTGCCTGCTCTCTGCCCTTGCTGTTATTCCCGGTTTTGTTCAGGCTGAAGAAAAAAGTAATGCCGGTGAGCTCTATATCTACAACTGGTATGACTACATTTCACCGGAAACCATTCCAGATTTTGAGAAACAGTCTGGCATCAAAGTCACTTACGACGTATACGATAGTAATGAAGTACTGGAAGCCAAGCTGCTATCTGGCCGCAGTGGTTACGACATTGTTGCCCCATCCCATGACTTCCTTGCTAACCAGATTAAGGCCGGTGTGTATGAGCCTCTGGATAAGAGCAAGCTAAAGAACTACAGCAACCTATCCCCAGAAGCCATGAAGCTGATGGATGCCGTAGACCCTGGCAATAAGTACGGAGTCCCTTACCTGTGGCAAACCACTGGCCTGGCAATCAACCCCGCCAAAGTGAAAGAGTACGCCGGCAAAGATGCGCCTATCGACAGCTGGGCTCTGGTTTTTGATCCTAAATATATGAAGAAGCTTGAAGGCTGTGGTGTTGCATTTATGGATGCGCCGACAGAAGTCTTCCCGGCGGCTCTGCGCTTCATGGGCAAAGACCCTAATTCCCGCAGAAGTGGTGAATACCGCAAGGCTACGGAAATGCTCTCTAAAGTCACCCCTTACGTAACTTACTTTAACTCTTCCAGAGCGTTGTCTGATCTGGCGAACGGCGATATCTGTGTGGCGATTGTCTGGTCTGGCGACGCCTTGATTGCCGATGAACGCGCTCAAAACGCTGGCAACGGAGTACATGTTGAGTATGTGATTCCTAAGGAAGGTGCTGCTGTTTCCTATGACGTTATGGCAATTCCAAAGGATGCCCGTAACAAGGAGAACGCTTATAAGTTTCTGGATTACATTCTTGAACCCAAAGTCATTGCCGGCATCACTGACTATGTTTACTACGCCAACCCCAACAAGGCCGCCACTCAATACGTAGATAAGGAACTTCGTCAGAATCCCGGCGTTTACCCTTCTGGCGCTATTGAGAAGAAGCTGTACATCTTTAAACCTCTGGACAGCAAGTTACGTCGTCTGGTTTCCCGTGAGTGGACGCGGATAACCACCGGCCACTAGTCCAGCTCTTCCCAAGTTAACCGTTGCTTCCACGGAGTACAGCCATGGAAGCAATGGTCGATATATTTTCTGTCGGGACATCTTACGCTCAGGGAAGCTGATGACTTTTTACAGGAAAGCATGGGATTTTCAGGTATCGGGAGAGGCAACTCAGGCATGACCGATGAAGGTAAAGGGCTGACTCTTCTCGTAGTTGAAGACAACAACTTCCAGCGAGCTATAGCTACAAAGGTTCTCGAAGACCTGGGTTGCGAATGTGTTCTATCCGCAGCTGATGGCGATGACGCCCTGAGACAGATGGTTGCCCACCCCGACCCCGTTCACATCGTGCTCAGTGATCTTGATATGCCCGGCATGGACGGCGTTGAATTTCTGAGGCATGTCGCAGAACAAAAACTCGCCGGCACAGTCGTCATTGCCAGCGCCCTTGATTCAGCACTGATACATACCGTTGAAGATATGGCCCAGGAGCATGGGCTACAGGTTCTCAGCAACATTGAGAAGCCAGTCACCCGCGATAAGATGCGCCGAGTTATTGAACAGTACCGAAAAGAAGACAGGGCAAGAAACCCAGAAAAGTGGTCTGACTCTTTCTCGGAAGAAGATATCATCCATGGTCTGGATAACAATGAGTTCGAAGTCTGGTATCAACCCAAAGTAAGAATGAGCGATGGTGCCTGGGTTTCTTCAGAAGCATTGGCTCGCTGGAACCATCCGGAGCACGGAATTGTTTTCCCGGCCCGCTTTGTTCCGGTTATGGAAAAGTCCGGCATTATCGACCAGCTGACATGGAAGCAGGTTCACGAAATCGTTGAGCACCTTTGCCAATGGCAAAGAGAAGGGAAAGACATTTCTGTTGCGGTTAATCTCTCACCCACACTCCTCGAAGATATGGATATGCCTGGGAAGTTAGAAGAGATTATGGCCCACCATGGGGTTTCAACTTGCCGTATGACTCTGGAGCTGACTGAAAATGTTGTGATGAGAAATATGGCTCGAAGTCTGGAGACTCTTGCCCGACTGCGTATAAAAGGATTTTCCTTATCTATTGATGACTTTGGTACCGGCTTCTCCAATTTTCAGCAGTTAAACCGCATCCCATTTTCTGAGCTAAAAATTGACCAGTCCTTTGTTATGGGGCTTGGTGTAAAAGAGTCCTGCAAAACCATTGTTCTCTCAAACATTGAGCTGGCTTCCCGTCTGGGGCTAAAGACCGTGGCTGAGGGGGTTGAAACGCCTGAAAGCTGGCATGAACTCAAATCCATGGGATGTGATTACTCTCAGGGCTATCTCATCGCACGCCCAATGCCCTTCAATAAACTAGCGGCATGGGAAAAAGACTGGCGGCAGCGCTACCAGTCTTTAACTAAATAACAGGAGTCGAAAGCTCTTCAGCTTTCTTCAGTTTTTCCAGGCAAGTTTTACAAAGACAGGATTTCTCAGATAATCCTTCAGGTCTGGTTCCCAAACGGGGAAGATCAAAACACCAGCACGTGTCCTTTCCTGCCACAACACCACACCCCACTGCATCACCACACCCTACTGCATCACCACAAAGTGGGCAGGTATCTTTTTTTCCACGGTTACTCATAAATGCTCCTGCCAGGAACCCTTCGATTTGCATAAAAAAAAGGGCTACTTTCATAGTCTGCAGTGTAAAGGGAGCACTTACATCAGGGAAATATCGGATTATCCCGACCATATTCAACACCACTTCGGGACAAATACAGCGCCCAATTCGCTTGCGTGGCTCTGCCCCCTTCTCTAAAATGCCCGGTTCCTGTGATTTTCAGTGGCGACACTGTTCTCACAGATACATTTCCCGGAAATATCCTGAAGGGTATTTCCATTACTCCTTGCCTTACCTAGCACCGAAAACTGGATTCAGCATTTCGACGCACAAGGAAGGCTGATAACCCGTAAGGAGCAGTCATGCGTCATTACGAAATTGTGTTCCTTGTACACCCTGACCAGAGCGAGCAGGTTCCCGCAATGGTTGAGCGTTACAAGAAGCTCATTGAAGAAGATAACGGTTCTGTACATCGTCTGGAAGACTGGGGTCGCCGCCAACTGGCTTTCCCAATTCAGAAGATTCACAAAGCTCACTACGTTCTGATGAACGTTGAGTGTGGCGATGCAGCTCTGGCTGAACTGACCAGCAACTTCCGTTTCAACGACGCTGTTATCCGTAACATGGTTATTCGTCGTAACGAAGCTATCACCGAGCCTTCCATCATGATGCAAGCTGATGAGCGTCAAGAGCGCCGCGACGACCGTCGTGAAGATCGCCGTGAAGAGCGTCGTGAAGCTCCTGCTGCCGACAAAGCTGCTTCCGAAGAAGCTGCAGAATAACCCAGGTTTAAGGCCTGATTTCAGGATAACCGTCTAATAAGGAGACGTTGCAAATGGCACGTTTTTTCCGTCGTCGCAAGTTCTGCCGTTTCACTGCTGAAGGCGTTCAGGAGATCGATTACAAAGATCTGAACACCCTGAAGGCGTACATCACCGAAACCGGCAAGATCGTACCTAGCCGTATTACTGGCACCAAGGCTCGTTACCAGCGTCAGCTGGCTACTGCCATCAAGCGTGCTCGTTACGTTGCTCTGCTGCCTTACACCGATCGCCACTAATCGATCAGGTAAGACAGAGCGGCAGTTCTTAGTAATCGCCGCCATGGAGTGAATAATGCGTGCGCTGAGTGAGTTCATCATGCGTGGAAGATTACAGGCTGCATTTGTTGCAGTGCTGGCTTCTGCTACACCCATGATGTTCTGGCTGAGCGCAGCAGCTGTCGCGCTGGTTACACTCCGGCGTGGTTTTTCAGATGGTTTGCAGGTTGCTCTCTGGGCAATTCTTCCAGCCATCGCCTGGACATGGGCCGGGCAACCTTTAGGTTTGCTCTGCATCGTTATCACAATGGTTTTAGCCATGTGTTTACGACGTACCATGTCCTGGAGCAGTACACTGTTGGGAGTGCTGCCAACGGGTTTAGTTGCCGCATGGTGCGTAGTAACTTACTACGGCCCGCAAATGAACGTCGTTGTTAGTGCTTTCCATAAGTTTTATGGCTCGGATTTCAGTACTGCTTTCGCTCACGGAGCGAAACTGACAGACACCGAATTTCGAACCTTGATTGAAGCCAGTTTTTTGAAAAGTGTTTCCCTTACCGCCTGTATCAGTTCTGTACTGTCACTGGTGCTGGGGCGCTTCTGGCAATCCCGCCTCTATAACCCTGGTGGTTTGCGAGAAGAATTGTTAGAACTTCGCTTTTCGCCCACAGCATCATTCATTATGTTGCTGATGTTAACAGTGGTTTCTTTTAGCCCAGGGTTAGTAGCAGCTGCCATGCAACCTGTTACCATCGTTCCCCTGCTTGTTGCCGGAGCAGTGCTTGTTCACGCTCTGTTATGGAAGCAAGGGATGGGGCAAAGCTGGTTTGTACTGTTTTACATATTGCTGTTAGCGGTTTATCCCGTGGTTGTATTACTGGCCTGTCTAGACAGCCTGCTGAATATTCGAGCTCGTCTCGAACACAGGATGTCGGACTAATCCAATTTCTGGTGAAAGGTAGATACAAATGGAAGTTATTCTTCTTGAAAAAGTCGCCAACCTCGGCGCACTGGGTGACAAGGTTAAAGTTAAAGCTGGTTATGGCCGTAACTTTCTGGTTCCTTTTGGTAAAGCTGTTCCAGCTACCAAAGACAACGTTGCTCAATTCGAAGCTCGCCGTGCTGAGCTGGAAAAAGCAGCTAATGAGAAGCTTGCTACTGCACAACAGCGCGCAGAACAACTGGATGAAATCGAACTGACCATCACTGCCAAAGCTGGCGATGAAGGCAAACTGTTCGGTTCTATCGGTACTCGCGACCTGGCTGAGTCTATCTCTGCCGTTGGCGTTGAAGTTGCCAAAAGCGAAATTCGTCTGCCTGCTGGTCCTATCCGTACCATCGGCGAATTCGACATCGCTCTGCAGCTGCACACTGATGTATCTGCAACTGTTAAGGTATTCGTTGAAGCTGAATAAGTTTCACGGCTTTTAGCAACAACTGCTATCAGCAACGAACGCCTATACAAAAAAGCCGCTGCCATCTTATGATGTCAGTGGCTTTTTTTATTTGTTTTACCCGAGCTGCCCCAGCCGGTAATATAATTTTTCTTCCAGATTTACGTTAGACAGGTTTCCACCACGCTTATGCTGGACACAGAGATCTCCAGAGAACTGCCTATTGATGAGGCTCTGGCCTCCCTCAAAACTCCGCCGCACTCCATTGAGGCTGAGCAGTCGGTACTTGGTGGTTTAATGCTGGATAACGAAGCCTGGGATAAGGTCGGGGATAAAGTCACAACAGATGATTTCTATAACCCCGCCCACCGCCAGTTATTCGAATGCGTACAAGCTCTGGCTCTGGAGTCTAAGCCTTTTGACCCCATTACTGTTGCTGAAGAATTGGATCGGAAAGGTCACCTTGAAGAAAGTGGTGGCATTTCTTATCTGACAGAACTGGTTGAAAGTATTCCCAGCGTTGCCAATCTTCGAGCTTATGCCGAGATCGTTTACGAACGCTCCGTTCTTCGGCAACTGATCAGCGCATCCCAGCGAATAGCAGATGCTGCCTATGTTCCGGAAGGCCGGAAAGCCGATGATGTTGTTGAGATGGCGGAACGGGAAGTTTTCAACATTGCTGAATCCCGAGCCAAAGAAGGTGGTCCGGTAGGCGCCCGAGAACTGCTAAAGAGAACTGTCGAGAAGATTGACGAGCTGTTCAAAACCACCGGTATGATTACCGGCTTGACGACTGGCTTTAAAGATCTGGATGAGATGACATCCGGCTTTCAACCGTCCGATATGATAGTTGTCGCAGCCCGTCCTTCTATGGGTAAAACCACCTTCTCCATGAACCTTGTTGAGAATGCGCTGTTGTCATCTGACGACTGTGTTGTGGTGTTCAGTCTGGAAATGCCTGCTGAACAGTTAATGATGCGGAGCCTGTCATCCCTGGGGCGCATTGACCAAGGTAAAGTGCGTACAGGTAAGTTGGAAGATGAAGACTGGCCCAAACTTTCCAATGCAGTAAAAAGCCTGAAAGAGAAAAAACTTTTTATCGATGACTCCGCAGGTATAAGTCCACAGGAGATGCGTACCCGTTTGCGCCGTATTCATCGGGAACATGGCAAAATCGGCATGGTAATGATCGATTACCTGCAGTTAATGCAAATCCCCGGTTTCAGTGAAGGTCGAACCAACGAGATTTCTGAGATATCCCGCTCCATCAAAGCAATGGCGAAAGAGTTTGAATGCCCGGTTATTGCTCTTTCTCAGCTAAACCGATCTTTGGAGCAACGCCCTAACAAACGCCCTGTAAACTCAGACCTCCGTGAATCCGGAGCGATTGAGCAGGATGCAGACGTCATTATGTTTATTTACCGGGATGAAGTGTACAACCCGGATACCGAACACAAAGGCGTTGCAGAAATCATTATTGGTAAGCAGCGTAACGGCCCTATTGGCTCTGTACGTGTTGCCTTCCTGGGTCGTCTTTCCCGCTTTGAAAACCTTGCTCCGGAGGCTTACGGCAATTTTGTTGATGATTAAAAATCATCGCTATGAAACCACATAACCCAGCAAAGACAAGAACATAGCCTGTTCCATAATTGGTGGCTGTTTTCTCTGCGATATAAGTGGCCAGTAGGGGCGTCATGCCACCACTCAGTGCAAAACCGATATTGTAAGACACTCCTGAGCCGGTATAACGGATATCTGTTGTGAACTGTTGACTGAATATCCACATACTACCTGCGCACATCATTGCCACCAGAATAGAACTGGCTACCAAGGCTAACTGTGGCAGTCGCGACATGTCGGATAAAATAAACTGTGTCATTGGCAGGCTTATACAGATGATGGCCAAATAGGACATAAACGACAGTCGTCCACACCACTTGTCGGCCATAAAACCAAAGAACAAGCTGAGCAAGGCAGCAACAACACATGTTGCTGAGCTCAAAAGAGTTATGAATTCATCATTTGTCGGAAATTGCCTTCCAAGCCAAATGGGAAGGAATACCAGCAGGTAAATAGAAGTAAAACCATGGGCCATGGTAGACAGCATACCGGTAACCACAGCCTTGGGGTGATTGGCAATGAGGTGCATTAAAGGTACAGCGTGTACGCTTTTGTTTTTTTGTATAGCCAGAAAGCCCGCGGTTTCTCGAAAGTGGGTACGAATTAGGTAGCCAATAATCCCTAACCCTCCACCAATCATAAACGCAATACGCCACCCCATTTCCACCATAGTTTCAGGTGACATCAAGGCTTTGAGTAGGGCATGAATCAAATGCCCCAGTGCCAGCCCAAAAATCATACCGCAGACAACCGTACAGGATGCAAATGCTTTCCGAGTCGGTAAAATTTCCTGGGTATAAGTGAGTGCACCACCAACTTCTCCCCCCATTGACACCCCTTGAAGCAGACGAAGCCCCAGCAGCAGAAGCGGTGCGGCAGCTCCCAGAGTGGAATACCCGGGCAGCAAGCCTATAAATGCTGTGCTGGCAGCCATTAACAGAATAGTTACCGAAAAAGGTTTTTTTCGCCCATGTCGGTCACCAATATGGCCGAAAAGAGCAGCACCAAAAGGTCGGGATAGGTAACCGATACCAAAAGTGGCAAACGTCAGAAGAAGTCCGCTAACGTCACTTTCGTTAGGGAAAAAGATTGCGCTGGTGTACGGTGCCATCAGCGCATAAATCATAAAGTCGTAGGTTTCCAGCGCACAGCCAATGGTACATACCAATAGCATGCGATATTGACTGGCGTTGGTTTTCATTGCGACCTCTCCCATTGCAACTTTCCGACATAAGGCCAAAGAAACTAGATCAAGCTTCTATAACTTCCCAGTCGCTTTGATGGGTGTCGGTTTGGATTTTCTTCAATCGAACTGCATTGTTGGCGAGAAAGTAGAGAGCCCCCTGACGCGCATCAACCAGTTGCACGCCATAGGCGTTAGATGTTGTTGCTCCAAACAGGGCATCACGAATACTGTCGAAGAATGACACTGTGCAACCCGTGCAATATCCACAGAAGCGGGCAAGTCTAGCAGTGGTTTGGATTACCATTGTTGAACAGTAGAAAGCAAAACGGATGCAAGCATCTGGAAACCTGCATCCGTTTTAGAAACAACGTGTTCAGGCCGGGAAAGCACCTTCCCAAACAATCTTCTGATAGTTAACCGGGTCAGTATTACCTTCAGTGCTGAGAACAGCCTTACCTTTCTCCTTTACGATTAGATGAAACCCGTGGACCACTGGAAAAAGATCTTGATGTTTTAGCGACCGCCGTCAGTGCTCAACTAGACGCTACAGAGAAAACACTCAGTAATGAATCAAAACCAGTGATGAAAAAGTTAAGAAAGCAGTGGCACTATATAGAGCCACGATTCACTAACTACACTGAAGGTTTGTCGCCATTTATTATTGATCGGATTGGAAGTCAGATGGTCAGCCAGTTGCAGGCTTTGGATAGCTCTTCATAAACAGGGTGTTACCGAACTGTCGCCTATAGTGGTAATGAAAGGCTGCGCTTAATAGTCTTCATTACCACTTGAGTCTCAAACTGCTTTACATTGGCCGCATTCAAAAGGTAAGCCGTCGCAAACCGCTCTTACTCATCCATGTTTTCTGCGCTCAAAATCATCACAAAGTCACTGGCACCCGTTACGTAGTAACATTGAGAAACTAAAGGGTGTGCTCTCATTTCCTGCTCAAAACGTTGGTGATGAATCAGCGATTCTTCATGAAAGGTTACGGTAGTGATAATGGTGAAAGGGCGACTGGCTGCTTTGGGAGAAACAACGACAACTTCCCGCTCAATAACTCCAATCTTTCTCAAGTGCTTTACTCGCTGCAGACAGGCGCTGGGAGACAGCCCAACCTCTTCAGAAAGCTGTTCAGCTGTATAGCGGTTTTCCTGCAGAAAACTATGAAGAGCCAGGGTACTGAAAAGTGGAAGAATAGCGTCTGATACAGAGCATAAAACCTGTAGGGTAGTAACCTTCACAGGTTTTATGAGAGCACATTAGATAGAAGCAGCGAGGGCCTGTTCCAGATCGGCAAGAATATCGTCGATATGTTCAATACCAATTGAGAGACGCACCATATCCCGGCTTACACCCGCAGCTACCAGCTCTTCGTCGTTCAGTTGGCGGTGAGTTGTAGAAGCTGGATGGCAAGCCAGCGACTTGGCATCACCAATATTTACCAGTCGCGTTACCAACTGGAGGGCATCAATAAACTTAGCTCCCGCTTCCTGCCCACCTTTGATACCAAAACTGAGAATGCCTGAAGCCTGGCCATTCATATACTTCTGGCACAGCTCATGATCTTTTGAGTCTGGCAAACCAGAATAATTAACCCATTCCACCTGAGGGTGATTCTGCAACGCATTGGCAACCGCCAAAGCATTGAAACAGTGACGCTCCATGCGTAGAGAAAGGGTTTCAATACCCTGCAAAATCTGGAAGGCATTCAGAGGGGAAATTGCCGCACCAGTATTACGCAGAGGAACAACACGGGCACGACCAATAAACGCAGCCTCGCCCATAGCTTCTGTGTAAACTACTCCGTGGTAAGAAGGATCTGGAGTATTCAGAACAGAGAAGCGTTCTTTGTTTTTTGCCCAAGGGAATTTAGCAGAATCTATAATCACACCACCAACAGAAGTACCATGACCACCGAGATACTTGGTTAATGAGTGAATAACAATATCAGCGCCAAACTCAAAAGGTCGCAGCAACGCTGGGGACGCAACGGTGTTATCAACTATCAATGGTACTCCTCTGGCGTGTACAGCATTAGCCAAAGCTTCGATATCAACAATATTGCCCAGTGGGTTACCAACTGATTCACAAAACACTGCTTTGGTGTTGTCATCAATCAGAGCAACCAATGCATCAATATCATCGTGGGGAGCCATACGCACTTCAATACCTTGCTTAGGCAGGGTATGTGCGAACAGGTTATAGGTTCCGCCGTAAAGCTTGTTGATACTCACGATATTGTCGCCAGCTTCGGCAATTGTCTGAATCGCATAAGTAATGGCGGCCATACCGGATGCTACAGCCAGTGCACCAACCCCCCCTTCCAGAGCGGCCATACGCTCTTCAAGAACAGCAGTTGTAGGGTTCATGATGCGGGTATAAATATTACCGGGAACTTTCAGATCAAATAAGTCCGCACCATGCTGAGTACTGTCAAAGGCATAAGATGTGGTCTGGTAAACAGGCACAGCTACGGCCTTGGTTGTCGGCTCGGGTGAATAACCGGCGTGAATTGCTTTCGTTTCTATTTTCATGAAGTCTGTCTGCGGATTTTTGATTGTAATTTTCGCGGAATCAGGTTACCGAACAAAAGCACCGAATTGGAAGAGCTGGGCTAACCTGAAAAGAGGGTTTACTAAGGATTCTGCCATGGAGCCGGGCAAGCACATTCCTCTGAAAACATTTGGTGCAGGCAATACAATACAGCCAAAATTCACCGAGGATCAGGAAACACACTTCTCCCAGGAGGTGACCGCTAAGGGATTAAAGGTCAGTGTCTTGCCTGAAGACCAGGTGAAAGCCTATCTTCCCAAAGAACGGCAGGCATTTTCCGGGATTGCATTGCAGCAACGACAAGTGACCGACAGGCCGATAAAGGCTGGCTTTTTCAATCGTTTGATCAGTTTTATCCGAGGCCAACCCAATGCACAACAGAAAGCTGAACTCTGGGACACCTTTCAAAGGTTGGAAAAGAGCTTCACCATGGCCACTGGTAATACCACGCAATCCATAGAAAAAAGCCACTCTGGAGGGATCACAGTTAACCGTGAATCTGAGGGCGCTAAAGCGTGTGCCTTGATGGTTTCATCAGGGCTCGCAAAGGTTGTGGAACAAAATGATGAGCGCAACACCTTAACCATAGTTTTTCTTAGGCCTGATAATCTGAATCAACAAACCAGAGGCATGGAAGCCCTTGCACAATGCTGCCCGGTTTTCGTTTGTGAAAGTGGTTCCCTTGATTGGGGAAAAATGGTGAAAGTTGATCAATCTCTACCATTGGGTCGATTAAAGCATACTGGAGTGCTATCTGAGTCTGGGCAGCCGATCAGTGATTGGTTTAAGTCCTCGAAAGTCATCGCTGATTTAGAAGATCTGGCCACTATCAGAGCCCCGTTAGAAGGCAAGCTTGCCAAATTTTCACCTCCCAAAGACAGTGAGAATCAATGGGATTTGGCTAGACGAAGAATGAACGAACTGGCAGATATTGCTTTTCATGAAGGGCTACTGGATTTAGTTAATCTGCTGCGGGGCAAGACAAAAACGGTCAGTCTAATGGGTACACAGCAATGGCAGGAGATGGTCGACCAGGTCAATTCTTATCATCCTTTATTTGCGAACAAACTTTCCGAGGTTACACCAAATTATTCTGAATCTTTCACGATGGGCCATGATGTTCAATACCATCAACCACCTGACCATCAACAATTAAAAGACTTCCTGAAGCAACACGGCCTTATGCAAAAAGCAGTTACACTCAAACAAGTAGCCGAAATTCAAGCCAGCCAAGAACAAGCACTATTTCCCATTCAGGCCGCTTTCACCAAAGCGGTTGAGAAAAACATATGGTCAGAACTGAAGGGAGCATTTGTTGCCCTTGATCTACCTGAGGGTAAACCAATTGATCTTGAGCGCGTACAACAGGGAATGACAAAGCTTCGCCGCATTAATCCTGACTTATATGCTCGCTGCCTGGATGACAGCCAGAGAGCCGGAGCTATTGCAGACGCGGAAGCTCGACTGGAGCGTTTTGCAACAACAAAAAAAGAGCTGGCAAAGGAACATAACCTGGATAAAGACCCTGACCTGATTCGCTTAATGGCAAGAGAGCTGGTTGTTCCTGACGAAATTATTCCAGGAGCTGAAGGCGATTCAGCTCCACCGAAGAGTGTAGATAAAGAAATTATGAATCCCGCTAAGGAACTTAAAATCGTCAAAGCCTATGACATGATCGTGAACTATCTACAGGCCAGTAAAAGTGGGAAGGCTTCCATGGAAGATATGCAGGATCAGGCCATTACAGAGGCTCTGACCAACGGTGTAACTCTTTCTATGCAGAATTGGCAAAGCGGCATTACAAAGGTTCCGATCAATGCTTCAACGCCAACTCCCAGAGGTTAAGATAGCAGCCCCAACGAGTCATTGGGGCTGATGCTTTTAAGCAATTTTCTCCACACGGGCTGGCACATATTTGTGCCATGGTGTGCCAGCAAAGAAATCCCTATCTGAAGATGAAGTCAGCTCGTTAGGTGAAACCCCAACCCGAACCTCTTCACCATTTTCTTTTCGGTAATCCAAACCAACGCCATTTGGCAGAGAGATAAAACCAGGCCGCTGGATAGTAGTGATTTCTATATGGGTTTCAGCAGTGCCGGTTTTGGTAGTGATCTTTACATCTTCACCATTCTCCAGCTCCAGTTTCTCCGCATCTTGCGGGTGAATATAGAGGCTGGCGATCTTGTTCTTCTTATCCCAGGATGCGTCCCGAATAATTGTGTTGGCGGTTTCTGCACGACGCTGCCCCGCTGTGAGTACCAGTGGGAACTCTACTGTAGGTTTCAATTGTGCGACATCCAGTGAAGTCATCTGTGGATACAGCTCTTTCAGATACAACTGAATCCGCTTATCCGGCTGGCGCATACGCTTCCAGCTATCTTCATAGTTTCTGGAGTCACTGAACACAAAACCAGATGCTTTGTTTAGAACGGCATCAAACATCTTTTCACCAGCCGCCCACTTGGAACCGGTAAATCCAGCATTGGCTGCATACTGTGAATTCTTGCGCACAAACTGATGACTCAATGCCCAGAAGAATGCAGTCGAAGCGGCTTTACCACCTTTCAGGGTTGGACCAAGAGTTCTGTACATGAGTGGTGCAGCAACCTTCATTAATTCCGGTTTCATTGCCAGTAGTGGCATAAACACTGCTGCAAAGGCTTTGTGACCTAGTTTTGCGGCAGCCTTGAGTATGCGAACGTGAGATTTTTTCAAACCACCCAGTTCTTCCAGAATCCGCGTGTGGATCTCTGCTTCCATCAATGTTCCAGGTAATGGATCTACAACAGGCTGACGCAACTGGAAGAAGTTCCTCGGGAATTCAACACTGAAGAACACACATTCATACTTCTCATAAGAACTCGAAGCTGGCAGAACATAATTGGCCTGACGGGCGGTCTCGGTCATTGCCACATCAACAACAACCGAAAACTCCAATGCCTGCATGGCTTCACGCATACGAACACTGTTTGCATAAGAATGAACGGGGTTGGAGCTTTCTATAAACGCCGCCCGGAAACGGTTAGGGTGATCAGTAAGAATCTCATCCGGAATAGTATTGCAGGGAATCAGGCCAGTAATAATCTTTGAACCTAATACTGGGCTAACCTTTTCAAGCTTCACCTTCTGGTTGCCACCTGCAGACACATCCCCTTTACTGGCATCAGTCACTGACACAAACGGCACAGCAATATTATTAGCGCCTTTCTTGGAAAAGTTGCCGGTGATCACATACATAATGCGCTGGAGATAGCTGACTACTGTTGAGTTCAGGTTTTGCTGAACACCAAGGTCTTCGAATACCGCTGCAGATTGCGCTGTGGCTATACGACGGGCGGTCTTACGAATCAGTTCTTCATCCAATTCACAGATGGCTGCATATTCCGCAATGGAGAGAGTTTCAAAGTGAGAGCGAATCTCTTCAAAACCTTTAGTGTGCTGTTCAATAAAGGCTTTATCTTCTAGACCTTCCTGAATAATGGTGGCAATCAGTGCTGATATGCACCATGCATCAGTGCCGGGTTTCAGTTGCAGGTGGAAGTCTGCCAACTTAGCGGTATCGGTCAGGCACGGATCCAACACAACCATGGAACGCTTTGGGTCTTTAGCGATTTCTCTTAGAACCTTACGAGACTGAGGGAACCCATGAGCCTGCCATGGGTTCTTGCCGATGAAAACGGCGACTTCAGTATGATCAAAATCACCGTGAGGGCCACCACCAAACATCTTGCCAGCCACCCAGAACTCACCAGTTTTCTCCTGAGCCAAAGCGTTGGTGCGGTACTTCACACCGAGGTATTTAAGAATGGCATCACTGTATGCACCACCAAGGTGGTTACCCTGACCGCCGCCACCAATAAACAGAATCTTCTCACCGCCATATTTTTGCTGGATACCCTTCAGACCAGCAGCAACTTCTTTAATAGCAACATCCCAACTTACAGCTTCGTAAGTGCCATCAGGTTTTCTACGCATGGGGGTATTCAGGCGGTCAGCACCCATCTGGTAATAATTCAGGCGCGCAGCTTTGTTACAGAGATAACCTTCAGAGGCAGGGTTATCTTTATCACCTCGGATTTTCAAAAGCTCGCGGCCATCTTTGCCGCCGGTTTTGATTTCCAAACCACAGTTGATACTACACAGGGCGCAGGATGACTTTTTAAACTCGGGATCTTTCACAGGCTGGGCAGTTGCGTTGGCCATGGGCTGCAGGCTCCGCTTGATGATGCAGCTGCTTTAAGTGCAGATGCTGATTATTGTAATAATTATTATGTGACGCTTAATGAGTGATATTAAGCGTTCCATAATGGAACCTGTCAAATAGTTTGCAAACGAACCATATCAAAACAAGATAGTGGGAGGCTATGTATGCGTTGGGGTGAGGTGAGGTGAGGTGAGGTGAGGTGAGGTGAGGTGAGCTCACAGTCTTGCTCAATTGCACGATCAGTCGCAATTTTCGGTGACCGGTGGACGCTGTTAATTCTGCGAGAAATCTTTGTGAAGGTTTGCCGTTTCTCAGAATTGCAGGCAACGCTTGGCATAACCAGGCACCGCCTTTCAGAACGGCTGATACGTTTGATGGAAGCCGATATTCTTTACAAAGAACTCTACGACGAAAGCCGTAAACGCTATCAGTACAAACTCACTGAAAAAGGTCTGGAGCTATATCCCATTCTTATAGCTATTGCTCAGTGGGGGGGGATAAGTGGGGGGATAAGTGGGAGTCAGACGACGATGGTGCTCCCATGGAGTACATTCACAAAGACTGCGGCAAACTCACGAAACCAGTACTGAGCTGCAGCGAATGCGGAGAACAAATGCATGCCCGTAATACTATGGCTAAACCAGGGCCAGGTATTCTTAAGAAAATTGCCCGAGGAGAGAGTACGGGTCTGGATATAGAGCTCTACTCAAAGAAAATACTTCATTCGAAATAAGCCTTGAGAGCTACAACTATGACTTATGACGAGTTCAACGCATATTGCCAATCACTCTGTCTGACTTAGAGTTAATCAATCAGCTAAGGGGACAACTATCCTGACACAGCGGGCTATCCTGACACAGCGGGATAGCGTGCAGTTGTTTTTTAGAGCACACGAATAGAGGGGAGGAGTTGTTTTATTCAGGTATAAAAAAAGCCAGCTTCAAAGAAGCTGGCTTTTTGGAATTTGGTGCCCAGAAGAAGACTCGAACTTCCACGCCCTAACGGACACTAGCACCTGAAGCTAGCGCGTCTACCAATTCCGCCACCTGGGCACTGCTGGTTTTAAACTTGTCAGCCAAGTTTAGCCTTAAAGGCTTGCTGAAGAGATGGTGCCCAGAAGAAGACTCGAACTTCCACGCCCTAATGGACACTAGCACCTGAAGCTAGCGCGTCTACCAATTCCGCCACCTGGGCATCTTTTCAGCTACTCATTGCAAGAAACATTTCGAGTCGTCTCCTGCGAGCGAGGCGAATATTAGAGAGAATGGTTTTTGGTGTCAACAACTTACCGGCACCTTACTGGGGTGGCAATTACCTAAACAGGAATATCCATAACAGAAGATGACCTTTAGGCTGATTTCCAGTAGCCCAGATCCTGCAATGAAGGAACAAAGGGAAGCGGTGTATCCCAGTACTCTCCCGGATGCCGGATTCTGTGGGTAAAGCCGGACATTGCAAACTTCTCAACTATACCAGAAGGCTTCCGCTCTCCCGCCAGTCTGGCCACTTGGCCTATTTGCGTATACTGCCTTTCTCTGTATCGCTGCAGATCCCGTTCAGCTATGCCGCTGTCTCGCTAGGTTTGTTCCTGCCATTTCGATGCCCTGAGCATATTTTCTGGAGTTGGAAGGTTGAGCTTCCCAGCAAAAATTTTAGCAAGCCCGGAAATACCCGCACCAATTATTGCGACAGAGATGTTTTTGTTTGAATCCATAGAATCCAACAGTTTCTAATTTTTTATCAAAGATAGACAGGGGTTTGATAACAGTCCTGTAGAAAAGGTCTCAATAGGTTTATGGATAATTTCTCTGGTAACAAAAAATGTACATAAATTACAAAGCTACACATATAGACTCGGCGCAGTTACATACATTGAAAGCGAGCGCCCTTCTTTCATTTGTTCGCTTTATCTCTTTTTAAATAGAATCCTTTCGGAGACGTCATGATTAACGCCGCTCGCCGACGTAGTCTGCTTGTTGTATCTTCGCTTGCAATCGTTGTTTCTAATCAGGCTCTGGCCAGTGGTTATGAAAAAGCCACCATGTGGGATGCTAAATACAGTGCATTGGCTGGTGCCGCAACTTCATCTGTTGGTAACTCCAGTGCGATCTTTTTTAACCCTGCGGGTTTAGCATTTGCTGATTCCAACGACTTTTCTCTCCATGTTTCTCCCACTTTTTCCCGGATAGATAGCCCGGCTAATGGCTCCGACACCTTTACTGAAGGTGAGGATATGTTCGCCATGAATGGCGGTTTTACCGGCCTCTATCAACTGAATGAAAAGTTCACCCTGGGTTACGGCATTTATGGAGCTGGGGGTTCCATGTCTGAGTATGGGGATATCACGACTGGAATGGGGTCATTTGCTCAAACCGGAGATCTTTCCACCACTATAAAAATTATTGAAGCTGGTTTGGCACTGGCTTATCGCATCAATAAAAACTGGTCTGTCGGTGGTACTTATCGCCTGACCTATGCGATGGCTGATATCAATATGGCTTCAGCTACTGGTCCTGGCGATGCTGTCGGGGTGAATGTTCAGTACGAAGAAATGGATGACTGGAATACTTTTGGTGTTCGCCTGGGTGCCATGTTCCGTTCTGATAATGACCGCTGGGGCTGGGGTATTGACTACCGTTCAGAAGTGGAAGCTGAGGCAGAAGGCGAAGCCGCTTTAGATGTAGGCGGACAAAACCAATACCGTGGCAGAGATATTACGGCGAAAACAACATTGCCATTCCAGATTTCCACCGGTGTTGACTACCAGATTACTGATGATGTGACTTTGTTCGGTGAAGTGACTTACAGTAATTACAGTACCAACAAGAGTATTACATTCTCTTCTGATGACACGAATTTGCCCGTGAACGAAGTTAACCAGGAGTGGGATGATCAGTACAACTACCGGGTAGCTGTTGAGTACACAGGTCTGGAAGACTGGGCGCTGCGTGGTGGCTATATTTACACGACATCTATCGTACCTGAAGAGTATGCCTCTCCTACTTTCTCAACACCGAGTTTTGCCCACACTATCACCTTTGGTGCAGGACGAAGTTTTATGAATGGCAAGGTTGATCTGGATCTGGCCGGTGAATACAACATTGTTGAAAACGATGATGTGAAAGGCGGCGCTATTGTTACAGACTCTGGTGCAGTTGCCCCTTCCGGCAGATATGAGTCCAAGGCTTATGCTGTGCATATGTCTCTGAGATATTACTACTAAGAAACACTAAGAAACACTAAGAAACACTAAGAAACACTAAGAAACCTTGGTTAAGAGATTCAGGCGGAAATCACATAAGCCTGAATCTCTTTGCCGATCCGCATACAATGCTGTTTCCACACCTATAACTTCTAACAGGAATCAGTATGACTCCCGCTGTTCTAGCAGCCCGTAAAGCCGGTATTTCTTATAAGGTTCATGAGTATGGGCATGATTCGTCGTGTACTTCTTATGGAGAAGAAGCTGTAGCTGCATTGGGAATCGAGCCGGAGCGCGTATTTAAAACTTTGTTGGTTTCCCTGAATGGCGATCCGAAGAAGTTGGCGGTGGCTATTGTTCCTGTTCCCTGCAAGCTTGATCTCAAAGCCTGCTCACGAGCGTTAAAAGCCAAGAAAGCAGAGATGGCTGATCCGGCAATTGCCGAGAAAACCACAGGCTATGTGGTTGGTGGAATCAGCCCATTGGGGCAGAAGAAACGTCTACCGGCTGTTATTGATGAAAGTGCCAATAACTTTGAAACCATTCATGTGAGCGCCGGTAAAAGAGGTTTGGAAATAGAGCTTTCGATGAAAGACCTTTGCACGTTGAACGGTGCGAGTTCAGCTTGCATAGCGCGCAAGGATTAACCTGCTTTTGGCCATTTTCTGCGTCACCCAAAGTGCATTGCCAAGAGCCTTTGGCCGCGTTGCGGCATTGCCCAGGAAAGCAGGAAGGTTGGCCATGAAGGCTGGGAAATTCCTGTAAGCAACGCCAGGTTATGCTTGGCTCTTCACGATTCTTAACCTTGCGGTATTGGATCACGGGCAGAAAACTGTTGGCTTCGATAACTATGCGATTATTTTTCTAAACATAAAGCCCCGCGCAGTGCCCGGATGCCCACGCCCACTGAAAGTTAAAGCCTCCCAAGTGCCCGGTTACATCAACAACCTCACCAATAAAGTAAAGATTATTCTGCAGGCGACTGGCCATGGTTTTGGAAGAAAGCTGGTCGGTATCTATGCCGCCAATGGTAACTTCTGCTTTTTTATACCCTTCAGTACCGCTGGGTTTAATTTGGCATTCGGTGAGAATTTGTTCCATACGCTGCATGCTTTCCCGGCGCCACTGGCTTGCTTCTTTTTCTTCACCAATCCAGCCTGCCAGAGCTGCAGCTAAACGTTTTGGCAGATGCTCACAGAGAATGGTTGTGAGAGACGCTTTCGGGCGGGCAATCTTCTGTTCTTCCAGCCATCGGGAAACATCCACATCTGGCAGCCAGTTGATGGAGATTTCATCACCTGGGCTCCAATAACTGGAAACCTGCAGAATAGATGGGCCACTCAAACCTTTGTGAGTAAACAGCAACGCTTCACGGAAACTGGTGCCGTTACACTCGGCCACTACCTCAGTGCTGATGCCAGAAAGACCATCAAAAGTAGCAAGTTCTTTGGGGTCAAGGGTAAATGGAACCAGAGCCGGACGCACTGGAACAATATTGTGATGAAATTGTTTGGCAATCCGGTAGCCAAAATCTGTTGAACCCATTGTCGGGAAGGAGAGGCCGCCAGTGGCAATAACCAGAGAACTGGCTTCAATAGTTCCCTGGTTGGTGGCGACGGAAAAACGCTCACTTTCCAACGCTTCTACCGATTGAATATCTACTTGGCTTTCGATAGTAACAGAGGGGAGATCGCACTCAGTCATTAGCATAGCGAGAATGTCTTTGGAGCTGTTGTCGCAAAACAGTTGACCAAGAGTTTTTTCGTGCCATGGAATACCGTGTTTATCCACCAGAGCCTGGAAATCCCACTGGCTAAAACGGCTAAGGGCTGATTTGCAGAAATGAGTATTACTGGAGAGGTAATTTGAGGCCTCGGTGTACATATTGGTGTAATTACACCGTCCGCCACCAGAAAGTAGAATCTTGCGGCCGGGCTTCTTGCCATGATCCAGAACAAGAACATTACGCCCCCGCTGACCAGCAGTCAGCGCGCACATCAGGCCTGCGGCACCAGCACCAATAATGACAACATCGCAGGATTGAGGCAGAGACATAAATTCGGATTCCAGAATAGCAAAAGCGGCGAACTATAAGGGCATATGCCTTTCTCTTCTACCGGTAATTCTATCGTCTGAGTATCGCTATCCACCGGCCAAGATTGAGAAGGCTGGCAAGAGCTGCGGCAACATAAGTGAGAGCTGCTGCTTTCAGTACCTGACGGGCAGCAGGTTGATCGCTGATCATTAGGTAACCTTCTTCAAGAATCGGCATAGCTTTGTTAAAGCTGGCGTCGTTTTCTACGGGTAGATTCAGGACTTGCACCCAAACTACGGCAAGCATCCCTATGGCTCCAATAACGATTGTAAGTGCCGTACTTTGGGGAACACGTGTCAGCAGGAAAACAGCTGGGCTGATCATCAGGGCAATGGCACTGAAGCGTTCAATGACCATTGCTGTACGGATTCGTCTTTGTCGGCGCATAAAGCCGGGGTGTTGTTCTTTATGTTGTAGAGCGTGCCCCACTTCATGGGTGGCAACAGCCACAGCAGTAATAGATTGGCCTTCATAGTGTTCTGGAGACAGGGAAACTATGCGTTCTTCCGGGTCATAATAATCCTCGCCAGAAGTTCCCATGCGAACCTTTGCGTCTAGCTCAAAACGCCTGATAAGGTGTTCTGCGAGTTCACCGCCGGTTCCCTGTAAATCTGCTCTGTGGCGACCATGACGCTTCAGTACGTAACGAATCCAGAGTTGCGGGCCAAACACCAGGGCAAGTATCAGTAGTGCTGGTATTGCCAGAACCATCTTTATTTCCTGTTATTGATTCTGTTATCTACTACGCACCTTAACGCTGGAAAGGATGTCAGTACAGAGTTTGTCGAAGTTTGATGTATCACCAACAAACTCTGTGGATGTTTAGGGTTTAAAAGGAAGGTTAGCTATCTGTTTCTCTCAAATAGAGCATTCCGCTGCCCTTGGTGCCGGTGGTGGCACTCTGCTCATTGAAGATGCCTGTCACTTCTGCAGTACCAGGTTCACGCTGGGTTTTGGAATAGAAGATCAGAGAAGGCAAGGTAACACCTTCTACTGATGGCTGAAAAGTGTAGGGGTAGTACTCAGCGAATGTGCCGTTGTCGCGGAAGGTTTTCTGGGGAATCTGCTGCATGGGAGGGACTTGGCTGAGTTCACCCGTGAGCTTTACAGTTTTGCCGCGAAGATGACCAACAAGCAGACTGGTTACGTCCTGCTGTGTATGTAGGGCTATCAGATCATGATTTTCCACACTTTCTACGGGTGCTGAAAGATTGCTGGCCAGTGATAGCCCTGATGTCGTTAATGCCGTGCCAAGAAATAACGCCAGAACCGTTTTTCTGTAAACCATGACAAACCTCATATACTTCAAAGATATAAGCGCTTAGGCTCTGGGACTATCCCAAAACCGAAACACAGCATTGAAGGGGTTTGCAGAACTGTCAAATTCAGCGAACCAAAAACCAGAATCAGGACAGGAATCCATGGAAAAGCCGGGTCAAAAATGGTGGAGCGTACCGCTGGTGGTTTGCTGGCTGTTAGTTTCAGCTGCAATGGGTATTGCTGCCGAACGCAGTGTTGTTGTTCTGCCGCTGAAGCACATAGTTCCTGATCAGGTGTTACCACCGGTACAGGCGATTTTGCCAGAAGGGGCAACGGCCACGTCTTATAACAATCAATTGATTCTTAGGGTTTCAAAAGAAGAACTATCAACTGTTGAAAGTCTCCTGCAGCAAATTGATAAAGCTTCTCAGCAGTTATTAATTTCAGTGAGAACACCAAAAAAACAGGGAACGGCTAATGACGGAATCTCCGTGAATGGTACGTTTTCTGATGGCCGAGTGCAGATTGGTGATAGTAGCCAGCCTGGCCGGGTAATCATTCGCAGTGATAACGCATCGACAAAACAGAATGGGTTGCAAAGTGTCAGAGCTACGGAAGGTTTGCCTGCTTATATCACGGTGGGAACATCAAAGCCGATTACAACCTATCGAACAGATAGTCTTGGGAATAGGCAGTCAGTTACGGAATACAAAGCAGCAGATCAGGGTTTTTATGTAACGGCACGCATTATTGGGGACAGCGTTCAATTGAATATCAAGCAGACTGATGATGAACACGAAAATCGCTCCATTAATACCCGTCACCTTTCTACGACAGTTTCCGGAAAACTGGGGGAATGGATCACTATCGGTGGTTCGGGAGTCAATTCATCCAATAATAACAGTGGGCTGGTGGTTCGTAGTTCCTCATCAAAAAACAGTTCAAGCTCTGTTCAACTTAAAGTTGAGGCCATTGGCGAATAGTCTTGTGTGATGTGAAGTATGGGGTGCCAAAGGCATCCCATAGGCAGTTTACCCAACAGAAAAATCCATGGAATATAATTTGAGCAAGTTTAATAATTAACTATGTAAGGAATCTCTAATTTGTACTTGAATGTGTTGGATTTTACCGTTGTGAATAATCACGTCTTCCAGGCCAGAATACACTACCTTTTCCCCTGACAGCGTTTCACCTTTAAAGTCAAAAACAAAGTGAACTATTCCGGGCTTTATTTCGGAAACACTCTCTACCAGCCACCCTAGCTTGGTATACATACCATGATGGATTCTCTGCATATTCATGATGTCTTTAGCTCCCAGAAAAAGTTCTCCCTTCCCAGAGCGAAATGTGGAGCTTTCAGAAAAAAGCTTGGTAATTTCTTCAAAGTTACTGTCATTCGAAAGCTTGAAATAATACTCAGCAATTTCTAAAGGACTCATAGTTGTCACTCTCCTCATAACACAATTGCAATGTAGTTCAGGTTGTATCGGGAACATAACAGTTTTGTTATGCAGAGAAAGGATATAAATGATTATTCATGACTCTGAAGTCTTCTTTACAGAATATTCCAGAGGCGTGGGCAGACAATGCATGGGCAAACAGTGCGTGGGCAGACAATAGCAGTACAACAAAAAAGATGTTTTACAGAAGATCATAGGGGCACCTCTGATACTTCAACTTCCTCCCCCGAGTCACCACCTAAGCGTGCTCGGATGGGATCGACATCTGTAGAAACCGTTGATGCCACTACGGGTATTTTTGACATTCCTCCAGAGCTGCAGGCACATGTGATGAGCTTTCTTCCCGTAAAAGATATATGTATTGCTGCCCGTACGGGTACTGTGTTGGCTAAAGCCACCGACCAGTATCATGTGGTAGAGAATGCAATGCCTTCATCAATGAAAGACAGTTTTCCTCTTTTCACTCTAACTAAGTACAAAGCGGACTTTCGTCCTTGGTTAAAAGCCTTTCCAGAAAGGCCAGAGGAAATTCTTGATTTTCTCACCGGTTATAATTTCTTTCCTGGTGCACTGTGCAGCACTGTTAACAGAGTTGTGGAAGATAGTGAACAACTTGAGTTAAAACCTCGGGGTTTTATTTTTTTGCCGGAGGTGAGCAATCGTATCTGTTCCAGCTTAAACGGAAAGTGCCTCATTCTTCTGTCAGAAAACAACACTGTGCGGGCGCTCTCTGTAGGAAGTGATTTCAAGTTGAATCGCCATGGGAGTGTTACTCCTGATAATTATCATCCTCATAAAGTTGATCTCAGCCCTAATGGGCAGTTTGTGGTGACAACATCATTTTCTGATGAGAAGCAGTTTGATATCTGGACTCGTGAAGATGAAGGCCAGTGGCAATGGAAGCAGTGCACATTCACCTGTAGAGGAAGCGATAGTAACGCTATAAAAATCAGCAATGTTTGTTTTGGTGCTGATAACAGAACACTGGTTGTCAGTTCTGAAGATGGCTATGTGAAGATTTTCACATTAAATGAAAGCGCTGAATGGAAAGAAACCTGCTCATTGTCACATCAGGACTCTCCTCGTTATGCCTGCCTTAGTCCTGATAACAAACGGTTGGCAATCTCTACTCTGAATGGTGTTGAATTCTGGAAATTAGATAATAAAACATGGGTGTCAGATCAGATCTTCCAAACAAGAAATACAACCAAAACCCTGCACTGGAGCCCTGATTGCCAGTATCTGGTGTCCCGATCCATTTCAGGGTTACCGCAAAAGTGGAAGTGGAACAGTGACAAACAAGCATTTGAAGATCAGGGTTTTGTTCAACTTGAATCCACTACACCTTCTATGAACAAGGGAATTCGGTTTAACCCGAGTGGTAAGCTACTTGTAGTATCGGACGGTAGTAAATTGGAACTACAAAGAAGAAGCCCATTGAAAAAAGATGACCAGTCCACAAAGGTTTCTAAGGAGCTGGGGAGTGAGATTACTGATGGATGTATTCTTCCAACAGGTAACCAACTGATTACCGCTTCTAAAGATAAGCAAGTGACTCTATGGGCCATAGAACCTAAAAGTGAAGCTGCTGTGGAAGCAAGTCCCCCCGTAGCTTCACTAGAGTTAAGAGTCAAAAGAAAACTGTTTTGATTTGCTCCCCTTTAAAAGCTACAGATGCCATCCAACATTGGTTCTTGGGATATTGCAGCTTTTTAAAACGGCGCTGTTAGTACGACAATTTGTACAGGTTAATCCGGCCAGGCTTGCTTCGAAATCAAGAATCCCGCAGTGCTCTGTATTCAGTGAAAACAAATTGATAGCTGATACCGGGCCATCAGGGTTTAATTTATCTCTTATTAACATGCCAGAAATGACTGCGCCACTGTTGTGGATAACATTCTTGACTTCAGGCGTACCAAGCTCATCAGCTTTGGCAGATACGCTGAGAGTGAGAATAACAAAAGATAACGCACTGAGCAGTGAACCGAAGCTTGCTGAGGTTTTATTTTCTTGCATTGCTGACTCCATTCCCAATGGTATGACAGTGATTCTGTTATCAGGCTGGCTTAAGAGTGTGTTGTAAGAATAGCTTCCTTAAGAAATATGTATAACCGCCCCCTAGGTTTTTACACTGTTACTTCTAAGGACTCTGAAAGTAACGTTACTGGCCCTAATGGTAACGCTTATAGTGACTTTTTATTGAATCGTTTTACTTACGAAGCGCTTAACTTTTTGTTAAATAACAATTTTTTATTTATGGCACAGCATGTGCTCTATCTGGATCAAGAGCAAGGGCATAACAATAAAAATAAAATGCCAGCTCCAGTAGCCCAATAATAAGAATAAAAACGGGCTGCAAATGGATCAGTTTGGTGGTTGATCTTCCTGAAAGGGAAGATGTGATAAACAACAAGGATGACCGCAATCAAAGGGAACAATAATCGCTGAATCACATAGCCGGTAAATTAATCTGTTTGTGAAAAACCTCAAAGCGCAGCTTGCTCAAGCTGCGCTTTTTTCTCTTAAGCTGAGTGATTTTTTCCTGTGCATATTTAAGGAAAAAACTGTGTTTCTCCACGAATAACTTGTGGATGAGCCCTGTTTTCCCCTGTCTGCTTTTCGAGAATATCCACTTCTTTGTGTTCATAACTTACCTGATGCCTTTCATGTCAGTGCTTTGAAGCAAATTGCTCATTGTTGGTAACTCTTTTTTTGCAAGTTTTCGAGAATTTTCCCAGAGTGCGTATTTCTCACGATTTGAAATTCTGAGCTGATTTTTACGAAAAATAACTGTCTGTTTTTTGAACAGATTGGCATTTTATAGCCTATCAGAGACTTATCTTACTGATTTGCACAGGCTGTAAACGCTTTAACACAGTCTATCCACGTGGTTGCCCACAGATTCTGTGAATAAAATTTAACCAGAGAGTTATCCACAGAATACTGTTTGTTTCCAGTAGACAATAAGTTAATAACAGGGGAATAGGTTGTTGATTGGCTATTGTGGACAAAAAAAGGCTCCCTCAGGGAGCCTTTTATGGAAGTGTGGATAACAGCGCTTTATAAAGGTAGCCGATCTTCCTGAATCACTCCTGATCTTCGTGCTTCCAGGCAGCAATAAGCTCCTTCTGAGTCACAGCTGAAACTGCTGCGTAATGACTGAGGCTGAACGAGTACTGGCCTTCTCCCCCAGTAAGAGCTTTCAGCCGATTACTGTAACTGCTGACACTGGACAGTGGCGCACTGGCCAGAATGGTGAATTCATTACCATTTCCCGCTTCAGTACCAGTGACCATTCCACGGGAACTGGCGAGGTCACCGGTTATATCGCCCATACATTGTTGTGGAGAGCGAATCTCCATGGAAACATGGGGTTCAAGAATAACTGGGCCTGCCTGCTTCACGGCTTCAATAAATGCCTTCTTGCCTGCGGTAGAAAAAGCGATTTCTTTGGAATCAACCGGGTGATGCTTGCCATCGTAAACAATGACCCGAACATCGTGCAGGGCGTAACCGGCAACGGCCCCTTGTTGGAGAACTTTGCGAACGCCTTTTTCTACAGCTGGAATAAATTGGCCGGGAATAACGCCACCAACGACTTCGTCCACGAATTCAAACCCAGCACCACGTTCCAAAGGTTCTATACGCAGGAAGACTTCACCAAACTGACCGGAGCCACTATTCTGTTTCTTGTGACGGTGATGGCCTTCAGCTTTTTTGGTAATGGTTTCACGATAAGCAATGCTGGGCTCGGATGTTGTCACTTCCATATTGTAAACCGCAGTCATCTCGTTCATCACTGCTTTCAAATGAAGCTCGCCCAGACCAAGAAGAACAGTTTCGTTTTGACGTTCACGGAATTCGATGCGAAGTCCGGGATCCTCTGCTGCGATACGCTGAAGAACATCAGACATTTTCTGTTCATCACCCTGATGAGCCGGAGCAACGGCAATGCTGGCCATGGGAGTTGGGAAGCTCAGGGGCCGAAGATGGAAATTATCTTCTTCATGGGAATCATGCAGGACTGCATCGTAGAACAGTGAATCAGCCTTAGCGATAGCACAAATATCACCGGGGCCAGCTTCTTCAATGGATATATGTTCACTGCCCTGAAGTTTGACTAAATGGGTAATGCGCAGAGGCTTTCGGCCATCACCAACGAAAAGCTGGCTACCATTGCGAATCAGACCTTGGTGAATTCTGAAAATGCCCAGTTTGCCCATGAAAGGATCCATGGTCAGTTTAAATACATGGGCAACAACATGATCATCAGGAACAGGGCGAATTGAAACTTCTTCTGCCTCTTCTCCTTCTCCTTTCATAAAGAGTGGAGGATTACCTTCAAGAGGTGTTGGCATAAGTTCCGAAATAACCCGCAGAAGCAGATCGATTCCAGCGCCGGTTTCAGCTGAGGTAAAGCAAACGGGCACTAAATGATTCTGGCAAAGAGCAATTTCAAAAGGTTCATGCAGCTGCTCAACACTGATGCTTTCACCTTGTTCGAGGTAAAGCTCCATCAATTCATCATCAACCTCTACAACCTGATCAACCAGATTGCTGTGAGCCTCTTCAATAGATGAGAAGGATGTATCAATTGTTTCGTCAGGATTGAAATAACAATCCGTTACCAGCCCGGCTTCTGTGGGAAGGTTAACGGGCAGGCATTCTTCCCCCAAAGACTCCTGAACATCCAAAAGAACGGATTCAAGATCATCCGCTTCATCTATGTGGTTGATAATGACTAACCCACACTTATGACGCTCTTTCAATTTTTCCCAGGCTTGCCGGGCAACAGGTTCTACACCATTTTTTGCGTTAATAACCAGAGCTACTGTTTCTACCGCAGGTAAGGCTGCCATAGCTCTACCAAAAAGATCTGGGTATCCGGGGGTGTCTAGCAGGTTAATACAGCAGGTTGAATTGGGAATATAAATCAGGGAGGTTTCGAGGGAGTGTCCAGCTTGTTTTTCCAGGTTTGAGTAATCTGAAACTGTGTTGCGCCCTTGTATTGTCCCGGGCGCTGATGTACTGCCGTTGTCGTGAAGCAAAGCCTCGCAAAGTGTGGTTTTACCACTACCAGCATGACCAAGCAGAGCAATATTACGAATCTGGTCGCTTGTATAGCCGGCCATCACCTTCCCTCCTGTTCGAGTGAATTATGTGAGTTGTGACGGATAACGCTGATAATTCGGAAATTACTATGTTCAGTATATGGAGGGCGTAATGTGGAAAACTTGTTCCCGGTCAAAGGAATCGAAAATCAAGGAAAGTACGCCTTCACAAATGAAGGCGTAATAAGAAGAAGGTAATTAAGGGGCGAGTCGCTCGATGTTCCAATCATTATTATCTGCTTTTTGGTAGCAGAAACGATCGTGTAATCGGCTTGGGCGACCCTGCCAGAATTCAATCTGTTCTGGTTTCACTCTATAACCACCCCAGAAAGAAGGAACGGGCACTTCTCCCTGTTGAAACTTGCGTTTCATCTCATCCATTTTTAATTCCAGTATTTTACGTCCCGTAATCACGCTACTCTGATGAGAAACCCAGGCACCGAGCTGGCTACCGTGGGGGCGACTAAGGAAATATTTCATGGTTTCGGCCTTGCCGATTTTTTCGGCCTGACCGCGAATCACAATCTGTCGCTCAAGCCCCAGCCAGAGAAACATTAAAGCAACGTTGGGGTTGCTCTCAATATGCTGGGCTTTGTTACTGGTGTAGTTGGTGAAGAAAACAAAACCTTTGTCGTCGTAGTATTTCAGCAGAACGGTACGAAGACTTGGTTGCCCATCGGCGGATACCGTGGCCAGACTCATGGCATTGGGTTCTGCAATCTGCATGGTTTGAGCCTGCTCAAACCACTTGGTAAATTGCAGCGTAGGGGTAGGAGCAAGAGAATCTGAGTTTAACCCATCTCGGGTGTACTCTTCACGCAGGGCGCTAAGGTCCATAGCAATGGTATCCAGTCCAACTTCTGATTCCCTGATGATGGCACTGTTACCGCTTTTTATAAAGAACAGTACAGGCTGATGTTACCGGGTGTTACCTGGGGTGGGGGAGTGTTACCTGAAATGGGATGTTTCCTGTAACTGCACAGGGTTTTAGGAAAGCACTAAAATACAGGATTGTTTATAACCATCTGATTTTAAACAATTTATAGAAGTTGGCCTGCTACCTGCTATTACTCAATTACAATAAAAATAATAAGTGTGACTAATAATAAAAATAATAAAGTCAGTTCTTTCCGAAAAATAAAAATAATAACGGCATGCGAACGGATTGTTTTGGAAGATGCTTTTTTGTGGCTAACCGGAAGCAGCAACCGTGTGTTTTAAGAGAGGCCGTTTAAACGGTTCAGAAAACACAGGAAGCAGGGAGGCAGGCAAGCCATTAACCGCACATCTTATAAAGCAATCCGCTTGAGAGAACCTTAAAACGGAGCCGATTGGCTCCGTTTTTTTATGGCTGGATTTGCTCAGCTTTACATCACAACTCCACATCTATAAGAACTGGATCGTGGTCACTGCAGCTGAATGGCCCTGGTGATTTAGGCAATGTTCCAGAGTATTTCGAGCTGTATTCAAATAGTGAGTTTTCCAGAGAATTGATATGCCAGTCGATCACATTTTTGGTTTTGGCTGCCAAAGAGGGGCTGCCCAATGCATGATCCAGACTGCCTAGCTCACCATCGTAAACATAGCTGTAGGCTTTATCTCCATGAAGTTTGCGGGGTAGCGAAACATACTTGTAGCCCTGAGTTATGGTATCGCCAGGGTTGGGAAAAGTCTCCCCTGCTGCAGGTGCTGGGAATGTAGCAGCAGAAGATGTTTTTACGGTACCTTCTACTTTGTCTGCTTCAAGAATGTAAACAGGGTCTTCCATGCCATAAGCATTGTAATCACCAAGAAGTATGACATCTTCATCGCCATAAGTTGCCTTGATATGCTCACCGAGCCTAACAGCGGCCGAAACCCTCAAATTGTTACAGCACCCCTGAACGCCAACATCATCTTCATCTGCAGGATCATCCTTACAACCACTGCAGCGCTTGGATTTAAAGTGATTCACGACGGCAGTTATACATTTCGCAGCGTTATTTTTCATACAGAACTTCTGCACGATAGAGTCTCGCTGACCAATAGTTTTTCCATCCTTCGTTTCCTTAGGCATTTCCAGAACGGTCAGGTCTCCAGAAGGAGTAAAAACAGATGGGCGATAAATCAGCCCAACAGAGATGGCGTCTGTACCAACCTGTGTACCGGTTGATGGGAAAACAAAAGCGAAGTGCTTACTGGAATCCTCTTCTTCATAGTTCAGGCTGGTCACAAGATTGCCAAGCGCGGACTGAACCTCTTTGCTATTGTTTCCAACTTCGAGCAAGCCAATGAGGTCAGAGTCCATCCTGCGGATTGCCAGAACTGTTTTACGCCGTTGCAGGGCAAAATCATTGGAGGTGTCCGCTCCTCTGCTGTTCATGCCAGAAGGCAGAGAAGGTGCCCCCTCTACAACATCGTTAGTGAAAAAATTAAGAAGATTCAGGCCTGCTATTCGTGTTAATCCTGGTGCTCGGGGGGCTGGGGCGTCGATTCTTACGAACTCTTCATCCGTAGAGGGAACAACTTGATCATCCGACCACGGGGCTGTCGGGTAAAAGTAATAGTCACCATACCCATACCCTACAACAACAGGAATATCCTTAACCTGAGTACCAACTCTCAGGGGATGTTTGTAAGGATCGAATTGAGGGTAATATTCAATTTCCCCATTGGTTTGACTGAAGGCAGATTTCAAGACAATACGATTGTTCTGGTTTTGCGTGACCAGGTTGGAGCACTCTGTGGTACCAGGACGATAGATTTGCGAAGGCTTGTACTGAACGTTTTTAGAGAGGAATAAATCGTTCTTACGGCTGTCATAGTTATAGCTATAGGATTTACTGATTGTGCCGGAGAACTTCACCTTCATCCCCTCATAAGGTTCCATACTGCCGGTACCGGACTGCCATTTTTGAAGAACTATATCCGCAGGAAGAGTTCTCTCTTTTATGGCAAGGTTGTGTGAACCGGCAGCCTTGCAGACCTTACCGTTTTCCAGCTCCTGAACCCGTGTTTCGTTGTAGGCCTCAGCAATTTTTCCCCGGATTCTCACCAGATCATTGACTGCAATACTGGCAACCGTACCATTAACAAAAATGCCTTCCGATGTTGCTTCGTTGCCATCTTCCCGGTCAGCTGGCTCCTGAATAAAGAAACCGTTATCGGCAACCAGTGTGACGAGACCTTCCAGCGTTACGATAGTTCCGACCTCAGGGCTTGCTGACCCTGTGCCTTGAACTGTGTGAATCGCAGTCAGAGTGCTACTGGAGCAATCAACAGGGGAAATAGAGTCTATAGGATTGAAGCTGCCGAACTGGCTGAGCAAATCTGCAGGAGGAGGCGATGTGGTGATTTCTATGGATTCCCATTCAGCAGGATCATAGGTTGTGCTGGGTTGAGGTTGTCTGCGGCGTAACAAGCGGTTTTTGGCAAAGTGGGTACCGCCGGTTGTGCCAACCATGTCGATTAAAGTTTCTCCTTTAAGGATTTGAATCGGATCATTGCCGTTAAAGTAGGTAAGTTTGGTTTCCGTTATATTGGCCTTGTCTTTTACTTCCTGCTTTGCACTGTTGTGAACAAACACCAGTGCCGCTTTGGGGGCAAGCGTTCTCAGGCTTGCATCAACATCATTCCAGTTGAGAATGCCACTTGTTGAGCTGCAGTTACCGTTATAGCAACGCTTGAGGGTGTACTGGGTCAGGTCCAGAGATTCAGTACCTGTGTTATAAACTTCCAGTGCTTTGTCATAGCTTCTCCCTTCCAGGTATTCACTGATGATCAATTCAGCTTGTACTTGGCAGGCGAAAGCGAAAAGCAGGAAAACAGATGCGCGATATCTGGCGCAGTTGAGAATGGTTTTCATGATCTGCACCTCTTAAAACTCATAACGAATCCGGCCAATAAAACCGACATCGGTAAAACCATCCCGCCAGATTCCGGTAACATCAGCGGTGTAGGTTAGATTGTTGTGCAGGTAATCAAGTCCGACCTGGCCAGTCAGGGTAAAGCGTCCTTTATCGGGTGCTTTCACCTTGATAGTTGGGCTGGTACCGATGGTGTATCGGGTATCAAGCTTGTCATCTTTCAAGTCATACCAGCCCATAACACTGGCGTGGGGTTGTATATGGTTTGGCAGAACTTGCGAGACATACTCAACACCAGCTCCCAGTTCAAAGGCGGTAGCGTCAGCATCTTTGATTCTTTCGTCCAGATATGGACCTTTAAACTTGTAGCTTTCGGTATCGGCGTAGGTCACATTGATACCTCCTACAACTGCCAGTGGAACAGTGTCGCAAAGCAGTTCAGCGTTTTTCAGCAATACCTGAATGTTAAGCAGGCTCGAATCGTATTTGGCTTTGTGCTTGACACTGTTTACGTAACGACTGGACTCACTGTTGGCATAGCCATAACTGAACTGACCTCTTAGCTCGCCGTACTCTGTAAACATATTGCGATAGAACGTGAGCATGTGCAGGTCAGAATTCAGCCTGTTTCTGCTCTTCTTGTATTTAACTTCGGAGTCTACAGCGGTAAAGGCGATTCCAATCGTTTCATCGGAGTCTCGCAGGCGTGTATCAAAGCCGACAGTAATTCCTTTTTGATCGCCATCGTAACCAAGGTCATCTTTGTTTTTATCCTGATCACTGTCGTCTGCATGAAGTTGTGCCCAGAAACCTTGGACAGTGTCTGCTCCATCACCCGTGCTTACACCAGTAGATGACAGTCGTGTGTTAACACGGGTGGCAACATTCTGGGCACTGTTCTGCAGCGTTGCAGAGCTTGTTTGTGTTGCCGGGGTTAACTCACGGGACAATACCTCAATAGTTGATGGGTTGTTCCCCGCCTTCATAACCAGTTCCTGCATTGCTGATGGAGCGTATTTGACAGAGTTCATCACGGCAGCGCTCTGGTTTCTGGAAATCCTGTACTTCCTGAATTGCTGGTCAAGCTCCTGATCTGATTTCAGGGAGAAAATTGCTGCATATTGGTTTGATGCAGGCGTGGAGGTTGAGGTGTTCACCATCATATTGTTGCTGGTGAGCATTGCCGGTTCGCCACTGAATGTACCGGCGGTGAACAGTGTATAGGGTGTATCCAGCTTTGGATTTGGAACAGAGAGTGCTACTTCGCTTGTTGCTCCAAGGGTAAGGTTTCCCGTGGTTGTTACATAAGGCGACGATGGAGATGAGGTCGTGTCCAAATTTAGCCCGATCTTGCCATCAACTGATAGTGTGTTTGCTGATAGTGGCTGAGTGAGATGAAGTTCTGCACCGTTGCTGACAGAGACACTGTCAATATTCGCTAAACGGCCACGAACAGTACCACCATCAATTTCTACTACCGCCCTGTTCTCGGTATTACCAAGAATTCCTCCGAGTGTTGAGCCTTTTTCCTGCCTGTAAGTGAGAACATTTGTCGCTTGTGAGAAGTCGACAGCAATTGCCGATGGCGTTAATGCTGTTATTGTTCCCTGATTCACTAGTTTTGCTGTGATATCACCAGCACCAGAAATTGCTGTTTTGCCTCCTTCCACTGTTCCCTTAATGATTATTTGTCCATCGAACCTGGCATAGCTTGTACCATCGACGGCTTTGCCGAGCCGTATGCCTGTATCCTGACCGGTAACGCGACTGTTTTCCCCAAGTTCAATGCTTAACTTCCCGGCCGGGTCTGAAGACGTCAGTTCACCATGAACCAAAGCTATACCGGTTTTACTGCCTGAAACCGTGCCATCGATAACTATCGTGCTGAACTGATATTTGGGCAGCGCTGAAGCGATATTGATATTGGCTGGTGAACCAAAGCGGATCGCACCATCAAAAAGATCTGTTGCTGAGACAGTGCTGTTCTTACGGATTGTGAGAGTGTGGCTGCCAGGAGCATCGTTTTTTAATAAATCTGGTGTTGAGGTGTAGAGAATGGCTCCACCCTGCTGACCTATAATCTTTCCGTCTGTGCTGAGAGTGCCAGAGGCGCTCCCATCAATACTGATAGCTGGCAGAAACTCGGATTGGGTCTGGACTTTACCGTCAACAGCCAGGAGATATGTTGCCTTTGCTGACACTTTTGCGGCATCTCCAAACTCTGACGACAGCGTACCAAGTACATTCGCAGTACCTGCGGATGAGTCTGGCTCTAGATGTAGAGCTGTATATTCAGCATCAACTGTTCCACCTTCTTTTATATTAAGGTTAAAGGAGGGGTTCTTGCCGGTTATTAGGAAGGCTTCGTTTCTGGTCTTTGCACTGACTGAGCTAGTGACATCTACCGTTCCTGATGTGCCAGCCGGAACAGTATAAAGAGGACCTTTTCCTGACTTGGGGGAAGTAATGGAACAACTGCCGTTTATAGTACCCTGGCATTCTTCAGCCAGTGCACCTGATGCCTGAATGGCAGCGCAGAGCGGCAACATGCAGGACACAAATGATCTGTTCATTGGGGCTACTGCAGCTTATTGCTAGGAAAAACAGCAGAAAGAATAGTCATAACTCGAAGGGGTGCAGGTGAAAAAGAGGAAACCTGCTGCTAGCTGACGATGCTTATACCAGCAGGTTATCTATAAGTCTGTGGTTATATAATTTACAGCCAGTCAGTCAGCATTACCCCAAGACTGAACCGGCTGACACTGGCGTTATAGTCAATCAGGCTTTCACCATAACCGTTAAAGTACTGCACATAACCTCGCAGCTTGGTCTTGCTACTTAAGGGGAAAGACCAGCCCAGTTGCACAGCGCCTTTATTGTCTGAACGAAGATTGTTACGCAGCATCATGCTGATGTTGTGCTCGCCAAGCTTGTAGAACATGCTGGCTTCACCATATCCCAGATATTTAGTGATATCCGGGTTGTCGTCACCATCTGGATCGGTTGGCGATTTCTTTTTATCTTCCGGAATGCGCCACCAGGGTTTCAGGTGCAGGTAGAAATTGTCTTTCTCCAGCAGTATCGAAGCAAAAACACGGTTCCAGCTTCGTGATAATTCATCACCACGACCATTGGACTGGTGGTTCAACCCCAGCTGTAGATTACGAACTTTCATGCCAAGCAGGTCGTAATCCGTTGCCATAGTGTAAAAGATTTCCGGCTCATGGTTAGTCTCACGAAACGGGCTGGAAACATCTTTGTTATAGGCCTGCCACCATGACTGGTTGGTGTAGGCAACATAGATATCACCCTTGTCTGAAAAAACACCTTTAGCAACAGCTGTTTTTAAACTGAGCTGAAATTTAACTTCCATTTTGTCATAACTGGAGGTTCGGGTTGCGAAAGGCTTCCAGTTCGGCTGGTCGTTGTAAGACAGAGGCAGTACATAGTTTTGCCGGTGCGGGGAAATGACAAACAGTTCGTCCCGGGTTTTGCTTTCAATGGCTACCCGGTTTTCAAATGGGGTTGATTCTTCTATTTCTTCAGTTTGCGAGACAAGTGCGGAATCAGAGCTTTGAGTGGCAGAACAAATAGATTTTATTGTGGCCACAGTTGTATCGGGAGCCACTTGTTCCAACTGTTTCAGGAGACAATTTTGATAGCTGTCTGCGAATGAACTCTCAACAGGCAGGAGTGTCAGGCCGCCAAAAGCAAATATGAAATACGGGGTGGCTTTGCTGGTAGTCATTGGTGTTTATTTTTTATTGTTAATGTTTCGATTATCGCAGTCTTTAATCGTATGAATCCAATTATTCAGCCAACTCTTAAGTGTTTAATCCCACAAACTCTTGAACCAGTCTACAGCACCTTTGACTGGTGATTTAACAGCACAGGGCGCACTTTCAAGAGGTTGAGAACCCTTAATGAACGGCAATGAAATGTCGTCACTGCACTCTTCGCCACCCAGCAGACCAGTTGTTCGATCAATACTGTAGAAAGACACGTTGGGTGATACAGGTGGAGTCAAAGACTGTAATGGACGTTTATTCATAAAGTCGGTCCATACCCGCAATGCCCCGCTGCTTCCGCTGTATTTGGTTGGGCCATTATCATCCCTTCCCATCCATACAACGGCTAACGTATCGCCAGAATAACCTGAAAACCAACTGTCTCGGCGGTCATCAGTTGTTCCGGTTTTGCCAGCGACTCTGAGAGAGGAGCGCAGCACACGGTAAGCACTTCTTCCCGTTCCTTCACGCATGGTTCTTTGCAGGGCGAAGTTGATCAGTTCTACCTGGGCTTTGGGAAACGCTTCTTCAACGGAAAGGCTGTACTGGCTTAATGGCTGTCCATAAGCATCCATAACTGCATCAATTGAGCGTAATGGAAGGCGATAACCTCCGGATGCCAGAGTCTGATACATAGCGGCAACTTCTACCGGGCTTAAATCCAGTGAGCCCAACAACAGTGAGGGGTAGGGTTGAATGGAGCGGCTGAGCCCCATGGTTTCTAACGTATCAATAACCCCAGGTAGTCCGACATCCAGCCCCAGTCGAGCAGTGGCCTGGTTATAAGATTTGGCCAGAGCCAGATAGAGTGGCACATCACCGTGGGAGCGCCTGTCATAGTTCTTGGGTGTCCACTCCCGGCCATTTTTCTCAGTCAGGGTAATCGGCTCATCTTTGATGGGAGTGGCGAGAGTATAACGAGAGGGTTTTGAGAGTGCTGCCAGATATACAGCAGGTTTTATTAACGACCCTATTGGGCGGCTGGCATCAAGGGCACGGTTAAAGCCAGCAAACCCTGCATCCCGGCCGCCAACAATGGCCTGCACTTCACCGGTACGGGAAGATGTAACAACCATTGCTGCTTCTAGCTCACCGTTTTTATCATCCAGAACGCGAGTCAGCTTCTCAACACTTTCCTGAGCTTGCTGCTGAATAATCGAATCCATGTTAGTGAAGATGCGCAGACCTTCACTGGTCAGGTCTGCATTTTTGTAATCCTGTCGTAGCTGACGTTTCACCAGATCTATATAGGCCGGGAAAGCATTGGCCTGCAGACGATCTTTGGAAACTACGCCTAAAGAGCGCCGTTTCGCACGTGCAACTTCTGATGCAGACGCTATTCCATGTTCTTCGAACATATCCAGCACCAGATTGCGACGCGCTTTTGCGCGCTCTGGGTAACGCCGTGGGTTGTAGTAGGAAGGGCCTTTTACGATGGCGACTAATAAAGCCTGTTTGGAAAGGTCCAGTTCACTGAGAGGGCGAGCGAAATAAAACTGGCTGGCGAGAGCGAAACCATGGACAGAACGCTGTCCCTGTTGACCCAGATACACCTCGTTCAGATAGGTCTCAAGAATCTGGTTTTTGCTGTAATGGAATTCCAGCAACAAAGACATAAAGGCTTCTTCGACCTTACGGGTGAATGTGCGCTGGTTGGAGAGATAGAAATTTTTCACCAGCTGCTGGGTCAGGGTGCTTCCGCCCTGAATAATGCCACCAGCCTTAATATTGGTAACCATGGCCCGGGCAATCCCTTTGGGAGAAACGCCCCAGTGTTCATAGAAGTCTCTATCTTCAACGGTGACCAGACCTTTGGTGAGTGCTGCGGGCACTTCTGCCAGACGCACCAGAATCCGGTCTTCATAACTGGCGGGATAAATGCCGCCCATAACTTGAGGGTCAAGGCGAAGCACAGGAATCTGCTGGCCACCCAGATTTGTCAGACTGGCAAGAGTATTGCCTGAAATCGAAATACGAACTGTCTGGGCATCCTGAGGGCCATCAGGAAACAAGAATCCACGAACATGCACCTCGAAGGTGTTTCCGGCACGGGAGAAGGTTCCCGGGCGACTGATTCTTTCTACCGGTTGGTAACCTTGCCGCTGCAATTGAGCTTGGAGAGTTTCTGCCCGGATAGTTAGCCCGCTATAAAGTTCTACCGGGCGCGCGTAAACTTTGGCTGGAATAGCCCACTTTTTTCCATCAAAGGTTTGGGTGATAACGCCGTCGAGATAGACCAGCCATGCAGCCAGTATTACAAATCCGCATAGCATGAATTTACAAATCAAGCTCCACGAAGGAAGCCAGCGTTTGATGCCGGTTTGACTCTTTTTCGCCTTTCTGGATTTGCGCTTAGGAGAGGTCGATTTTCTAGTAGAAGGTCGTTTTGCCATTGCCGGATTATATGTATCCCTGTTGCGCTCTGGAACAACTCATGTCAATTCAGCCAGCTCTTTATATTCATCGTCTTATATTCTTCGTCTATCATTACAGTAATAATAATGACTAACTGTTCTATCTGTATGCAAAAGGATTTGCCTTGATGGAGCTGATCGAGATGAAGAACCTCGGCAAGACTTCAGTTCAGTGGTTGAATGCCGTGGGTATTCACAGCCCCGAACAATTAAAAGCTGCTGGAGCCGCAGAAGCCTATCGTAAGGTGAAAGCGCGCGGCTTCAGAGTATCCAAAGTTCTGCTCTATGCATTGGAGGGTGCTTTGCTGGATGCCCACTGGAGTGAGCTCAGCCAGGAACACAAAAATCGCCTGCTGCAAGCCGTCGAAGGACCTTCAGTACCTCCAATGTGAAATTTTTTAAATAATTTTCAGAAATATTTGCGAATGCAAATGAGAATGATTACTATTCTTTGCAGCTGATTGACTATCAGCTGCTGATATTTACCGGCGATGGTACCCAAGGCCAAAGCAGGAAAATATCTCCTCATCAGGCAATTCACGGCATTCTCCCCGGTCTCCACCGGGGATTTTTTTGTTCTGATGTTTTTGTTCTGAGTTTGTTGGAAGAGTTACTGAAACATCGCCCACCAGATAACCAGCACGACCAGCCCTGGTACAAAGAAGCCGACAAGAGCTCCTGACTCCCTGTCTCCCCCACGTTGCTCAGTCACTTCACCTAACCACCAGGTAAGCCCGAGCCAAGCCACAACAGCTGCAAAGATTCCAACCCACTGTAACAGTGATAATTCAGAAAAAAGTGCCAGCAAGTCCATAGAACCCTACTCCTCCCCATCATTCGAATATTTCTGTGGGATACCAAAAAGCCCCTCCAAGTATGGCAAACAGATGCCATATCGCTGGAAGTTCGACTAAAAGAGCGGAAAAGGGTTCAACAGCTCGAAGTGAAGCGCGGATTCTGCCGAGAAAATGTCAGCAGAATCCGGAGGGCAAAGGAGGTTTCAGGGCTTTTTCAGTTGCCTGTTTTTGAACATTTCACAGTAATCCGGGCGGGGAATGCCCTCAGTTTCCCAGACAATGTCATACTCTTTTTCCAGAGCCAGATAGTTATCCACGGGGCGTTCAATCATACCCAGAGATTGGATGCGCGCATCAGGTTTAGAAGCCCGAAGGTATTTGGGAACGCCAATGTCTTTACGGGCATGCCAGCTACCGGCGAGCAGTACAGAGCCACTTTTTACCGAAAGCATGCTGGCAGCCATGCGGGCATCTCTTGCGACCTGTACCCGCAACATGGACTCCTGCCTTGTTCTGTCTATATAACCACAGTGGGACTCTTTGAACTGATCTTTGTGGATTTTCAGTCCTGCGCTTCCCAAAATCTCTGTTCCCACTCGCTGAGGCTGCTGACGAATGATTTCCAGTTCGCTTTTATTGAGATTTGCGGCTTTGATAGGAATGTCTTCCGAGATCGCCCAAGTAATGATTGGGCCGTATAGTTGCCAGTCCCAGCCTTTCTCCCACTCCAAAACTTGCTCAAGACCATAAAAGTCTGTGATCTTGCGGCGAACGACCATATTTACATCGTGCTGCTGAGATGTGGTTAGCATTTCCATAGATATCTGCTTCAGCCAGCCGCGAGTATGAAGTTCTTTCAGAATATCAAGCTGAAGATCGTGATGTTCTGGATTGTCGTGTTTTTCGCCAAGAATGATGTAATCATTTTGGGCGAGTTTGCCAACCAATTCTTCAAGATGCTCTTCATATGTACCAGGCTGGTTAACGGTATTGTATAGCGGCATCGGTTTTGCCGGTTGCAGAAGTCGTTCCAGCATTTTCTGCGAACAGCCTGCTAGTGCAAACAAAAAAAAGGCGCTGACAATTACGCCGGATTTCCGAGTAATCATTAAATGGCTCCTGCCATGAAATTTTTCCATGAGGGGGCATTCTCAATTAAGCATCACCCCAGTGATTTAGAGAGTCCTCAGGCGTTAGAAAGGCTTGTGAAAATTGTAGTTACTCTACATGAGCAAGCCTGACGCCGCGAGTGAGGACTCTATAAACCACATTCCCGAGGGCTCCCATGACTGCGTTGCAGCACCTCGAAAGGCAACAAGCATTTCTTCGGTGCTGCGCTTTACACTGAGAACCCTCGAAAATGCTGAGTTCGATTCTTGATTGAGAATGCCCCCTCCATCAGTGTAGGCCGCTCTCAGGCTGCCACCACAAGGGGATAACCGTTGACCGGGTGGGGAATGATGCAGACATCAATGTCGAGGAGTTGTTTCAATAACTCTGGTGTCAGAACTTCATGGGAAGTTCCTTCTGCCCGAACCTTGCCTTCGCACAGCATTACCAGTCTGTCTGCATATTGGCTGGCCAGGTTCAAGTCATGAAGAATGACAACAACAGCGACATTGTTACGAGCAAACTCTTTAGCGATACGAAGAGTCTGGTGTTGATGGGCAGGGTCGAGAGCGGATGTTGGTTCATCAAGTAACAACAATCTTGGGCCAGGCCCAGATTCATCCCAGATCTGGGCCAGAACACGAGCCAAATGAACTCTCTGCTTTTCACCGCCAGATAAGGTGGTGTAGTCGCGCTCTTTCAAATGTGTGGCATCAACAAGTTCAAGAGCTTTTTCTACAACTTTGGCATTTTCTTCCCGGCTGGAACGGCAGGGAGATCGACCCAACAAAACAACTTCACTTACAGAAAAAGGGAAATTAAGAGAGGACGACTGGGGAAGAATACCCAGCATCAACGCCCGTTCGCCTAAATCCCAGCTGTTGACGGGTTTGTCATTGAATATCACCTGCCCGTCATCGGCCGACATTCCATCGGTAACTACCTTGAACAGAGTTGATTTACCAGCGCCGTTCGGGCCAAGCAGGGCAACAACTTCACCGGGTTTTGCTGTGAAGGAAACGTTATCCAGCAGCAGGTGTTCACCACGGCGAACGGACACACCCTGCACATCAAGACTGATACTCACATTAGGCTCCATGTTTAACCAATCCTGTTTCTTTGTTGCCAAAGCAGCGACATAAAGAACGGCGCTCCGAGAAGGGCTGTCACAATACCAATAGGCAGTTCTGCAGGGCTGATAACGACACGGGCAATGACATCAGCAAACAAGAGGAGAGAGGCTCCCAGTAAAGCGGATGCCGGTAACAGGTAGCGGTGATCCGGGCCAATAGACATACGCACCAGATGAGGAACAACCAGACCAACAAAACCAATCATGCCGGATACTGAAACCGAAACACCAACACCCAGTGCAGTCAGGATAATCAGCCGACTTTTTAGGTTTTGAATATTGTGACCAAGGTGGCGGGCTTCTGATTCACCCAGCAGCAGAGCATTTAGCCCTTTAGCCTGGCTCACCATAATAATCTGGATGCCCAGTAATACAGGGACAATAAACGTTAATTGTTCCCAGGTTGCACCACTCAGGCTGCCCATTTGCCAGAAAGTCAGATTGCGTAGCATTGTGTCGTCGGCAACATAATTCAGAATACCCATGCCCGCGCCACTCAGAGCACCAATAGCAATACCGGCCAGCAGCATGGTGGCAACAGAGGAACCGTTTGATGTTGTGCCAATTTTGTACACCAGCAAAGTGGCACCGAAACCACCAAGAAAAGCCAGAAAAGGAACGGTGTAAACCTGCAGGACAGAAGTCAGTGCCGCAGGCAAAAGACCAATCAGAACGATACCCACACCGGCGCCAAGAGCCGCGCCACTGGAAACGCCAATAATACTTGGGTCGGCCAAGGGGTTACGGAATAGCCCCTGCATCGCACCACCACAAATGGCAAGGGTGCTGCCAACAACGGCACCAAGAATTGTTCGAGGTAAGCGAATGACCTCAACGACCATCCAGGCTTGCCCTTGCTCAGCGGCATTGGGAACGTCTAATCCCAGCCAGTTTTTCAATAACCCGATAAAATTCTCAAGAGAAACCGGTACCGCACCAGTCATGATTGATAATCCGATAATCAAAGGCAATAACACCGCTAACCCTGCGGTAAAAAACCTTGCCCTGCCTTCTCTGTCCATTAGTTTGTCGCTACTGTTTTGAGGTTTTCCGGTTGGTATAGTTGAGTGGCAAGCTTTAATGCGGCTTCACCGACTCTGGGGCCAAGGCCGCCCATGAGGATACTATCATCAACGGTCAGAATACGTACCTGCAGGTTTTCAACTTTGGCCCGCCAGGAAGAACAGTAACGCGCACACCGGCCTTTTTCATTTAATCAAGAACAATGGGCGACCCCATCTCTTCTGTACCGATGATGTGATTCAGGTTCAAAGAGAGCAGACCTTCGGAAGACAGACTTCTGTGATATCCCAGTTTTGGCAATGCATTTGCTGGTGCAGGAACACGGCTGGCCGCATCTGTTGCGATAACGGTATTGCCTTGCCCCAGAGCGTATACAATTTCTGTTACACCGGGGCCGATGGTCACCAGCCGATTATTGTCGGCTGTATTTTCAGAAAAACTGGCGGCAGGCGTCAGCAGTAAAGTTGCGAATAATAATCTCAATACTTCGGACAGTTTTTCATAACCGCTTGACCATGAGAGAAATCAGCGAAAATAGAGGAATCTAACGCTCTGTT